>NZ_OZ309106.1:0-315472 GCF_968048975.1 Vreelandella xerophytica
GTGTCACTCGCGCTTTGGCAACAGTGCCTGGACTACCTGCAGGACGAACTAAGCTCCCAGCAGTTCAATACATGGATCCGTCCCTTGCAGGCAGAGGAAGGGGAGGCCAACGAGCTGTGCTTGCTGGCGCCCAACCGCTTTGTGCGCGACTGGGTGAGCGATAAATACGCCAAGCGAATCAGTGAACTGATTCGAGAACTCGCTCCGGCCAAACCACCCAAGGTAAGTCTGACCGTGGGTAGTCGCCGTGCGGCGGCCGCGCCGCAACCTCGGGACCTTGGCAATCCGATTTCCGCGGCTCCGGCAAGGCCTGCGGCACCTGCCGTGCATACCCTGCCCCGGGGCGATATTGCCGATGAGCGCGAAATCGACCGGCTCCGCGAAGAGCCCCAGGCCAAACGCAGCAGCGAGCGACAGGTACAGGTCGAAGGCAGTCTCAAGCACTCAAGCGGGCTTAACCCTAATTTTACTTTTGACAAGTTTGTCGAAGGCAAGTCGAACCAGCTGGCCCGCGCCGCTTCCCGTCAGGTATCGGAAAATCCCGGCGGGGCCTACAATCCGCTGTTCCTGTACGGCGGCGTGGGCCTGGGCAAGACCCACCTGATGCACGCGGTGGGTAATGCCCTGGCCGATCGGCGTGAGAACGCCCGGGTGGTCTATCTGCATTCCGAGCGCTTCGTGGCCGATATGGTGAAAGCGCTGCAGCTCAATGCCATCAATGACTTCAAGCGCTTCTATCGTAGTGTCGATGCCCTGTTGATCGATGACATCCAGTTCTTTGCCGGCAAGGAGCGCTCCCAGGAAGAGTTTTTCCACACCTTCAACGCCTTGCTGGAGGGCGGTCAGCAGATGATCTTGACCTCGGACCGCTACCCCAAGGAGATCAACGGGGTGGAGGAGCGCTTGAAGTCGCGCTTTGGCTGGGGCTTGACGGTGGCCATCGAGCCGCCGGAGCTCGAGACCCGGGTGGCGATATTGATGAAAAAGGCCGATCAGGCAAGCGTCGATTTGCCGCACGACGCGGCCTTTTTCATCGCGCAAAAGATCCGCTCCAACGTGCGCGAGCTCGAAGGCGCACTCAAGAAGGTCATCGCTGACTCGCACTTCATGGGCAAGCCCATCACCCAGGACTTCATACGCGAATCACTGAAGGACCTTCTCGCGCTTCAGGACAAGCAGGTGGGCGTGGATAATATCCAGCGCACGGTGGCGGAGTACTACAAGATCAAGGTGGCCGACCTTCTTTCCAAGCGTCGTTCGCGTTCGGTAGCGCGGCCGCGCCAGGTGGCGATGGCACTGGCCAAGGAGTTGACCAACCACAGCCTGCCGGAAATAGGCGACGCGTTTGGCGGGCGTGATCACACCACGGTGCTGCATGCCTGTCGCAAGGTAAAGACACTGCAGGAAGAGAGTGCGGATATCCGCGAAGACTACAAGAATCTTTTGCGTCTGCTCACCAGTTAATCCTGAAATGAAAGCCGACAGCGGCTGACGACGACCATTTAAACCGGAGTAGTGATGAAGTTTTCAATTTCCCGAGAGGCGCTGCTACGCCCTCTGACGCTGGTGGCGGGCGTGGTTGAGCGCCGCCAGACGCTGCCGGTACTTTCCAACGTGCTGATTCAGGTAGAGGGCGATCAGGTAGCGCTGACGGGTACCGACCTTGAGGTCGAGCTGATTGGCCGCACGGTGGCAAGTCAGGTTGACCAGGAAGGAGGAGCAACCGTACCCGCACGCAAGTTGATGGATATCTGTAAATCCTTGCCGGATCAGTCCGAGATCCAGCTGGCTGTGGAAGAGGGGCGCGCGGTGCTGCGCAGCGGGCGCTCGCGCTTTACGCTCTCCACGCTCCCGGTCGCGGAATTTCCCAATATCGAGGACGGTGAGGGCAATCAGGAGCTGAGCATTCCCCGGGGAACGCTCAAGCACTTGATCGAGGCAACCTCGTTCGCCATGGCCCAGCAGGATGTGCGCTACTACCTGAACGGCATGCTTCTGGATATCCAGAGCCACCTGCTGCGTGCGGTTGCCACCGACGGCCACCGTCTTGCCATGTGCTCCCGGGAAACCGATGTTACCGTGGAGCAGTCACAGAAGATGATTGTTCCCAGAAAGGGGATTCTCGAGCTTTCCCGTCTTCTGGATGACAGTGACGAGCCGGTCAGTCTGACGCTGGGGGCCACGCATCTTCGCGCCCACACGGGCGATTTCACCTTTACCTCCAAGCTGATCGACGGCAAGTTTCCGGATTACGAGCGGGTTGTCCCCAAAAACGGTGACAAGGTGTTGATTGCCGAGCGGGCCGAGCTGAAACAGGTGCTCTCACGTACCGCGATTCTCTCCAACGAAAAGTACCGCGGTGTGCGTCTTTACCTTGAAGAGGGCAATCTCAAGGTAATGGCCAACAACCCCGAGCAGGAAGAAGCCGAAGAAAACGTGGCCATCGAGTACACCGGGCCTGCGATGGAGGTTGGTTTCAACGTCGGGTATCTGGTGGATGTGCTTTCGGTGCTCGATGAAGATCGCGTACAGATGACATTGGCCGACCCCAACAGCAGTGCGTTGCTGGAAGAGCCGGGCGGCGGCGATGCGCTCTATGTGGTCATGCCCATGAGGCTTTGAACGTACCCTGCATGACGGCGCTTCGTTTCTGGAAGCGCCGCTTTTTATGGACTACCGGTAATGAGGCGATAATCGTCAATGAGCCTGACCCAGCTCAATCTGCAAGGCCTTCGCAACCTGGCGCCACTTGCGTTGACGCCTTCCCCCCACGTCAATCTGATCCATGGTCTCAACGGCAGCGGCAAGACCAGTCTGCTCGAAGGGATACACATACTGGGAATGGGGCGCTCATTTCGCACCCGCCAGCTCAAGCATGCCATTCAGTCGGATGCCGCCTCCATGACGCTCTACGGGCGCTTGTCGGGTGACCCTGAGGTTGCCCTGGGGGTTAGGAGACTGCGTGCCCAGCGCGAGCTTGAGCTTCGTCTACGAGGCCATAAGGGGGTGCGGCTGGCAGAGCTTGTGGATGCGATGCCATTACAGCTCATCAATCCAGATGCATTCCGGCTTCTGGAGGGGTCGCCCGGAGGGCGTCGCGAATTCATGGATTGGGGCGTGTTTCACGTGAAACACGACTTTTTGACCGCATGGAAGCGTGCTCGGCGCGCGGTGAAACATCGGAATGCACTGCTAAGGCGTGGTAGAATAACCGATGCGGAAATGACGGTCTGGGAGCAGGAGCTTTCAGAGTGGGGTGAGCAAATGGACACTCTGAGACAAACTTGGTTCAGCGCCTTTCTCCCCGTGTTCGAGGAGACGCTGGAACGGCTGCTGCCAATAGCAGGGTTGACCCTTCGCTATGCGCGAGGGTGGGATGTAAAGCGCTCCTTGATGGAGGTGCTCAGGGCAGGCCGCGATACGGATCAGCAGATGGGGTTTACCCAGCAAGGGCCGCAGCGTGCCGATCTACGCATAAGGTTGAACAAGCAGCCCGCGATCGAGGTGCTTTCCAGAGGCCAGCAAAAGCTGGTGGTCAGTGCCCTGAAGCTTGCTCAGGGTCGGCTTCTGGAAAGCACCGCCAAGCGGCGATGTATTTACTTGATCGATGATTTACCGGCAGAACTGGATCACCAGCACCGCAAGCTTTTCTGTGAGCTGCTGGAAGAGATGCAGTGCCAGGTTTTTATTACCAGCGTCGACCCGGATGTATTGAGTACGCCGTGGCAGACCCAGACCAACGTCAAGGTGTTTCACGTGAAACAGTCTGATGATGGGTTTAGTCGGCTAACCGCAACCGGGTAGATGACACGGAACGAGACAGACTTCACGACGGAGTGGTCAATGAGCGAGCAGGCTTACGATTCATCAAGCATCAAGGTGCTCAAAGGGCTCGATGCAGTACGCAAGCGCCCCGGTATGTATATCGGCGATACCGATGACGGTACCGGGCTGCACCATATGGTTTTCGAGCTGGTGGATAACTCCATCGATGAAGCGCTGGCGGGCCATTGCAGCGAGATTCGTGTGGTGATCCATCCGGATGAGTCCATCACCGTCAGCGATAATGGCCGGGGTGTACCTACCGAAATCCATGAAGAAGAGGGGGTGTCGGCGGCGGAAGTCATCATGACCGTCCTGCACGCGGGGGGCAAGTTCGACGATAACTCCTATAAGGTATCCGGCGGACTGCACGGCGTGGGTGTATCGGTGGTCAACGCGCTTTCCGAAGAACTCAAGCTGACTATCTGGCGTCAGGGTGAGGTGTTCGAACAGATTTACAAGCACGGTGTTCCTCAGGCCCCGCTAGGCGTGGTAGGTCAGACCGACAAGAGCGGCACCCGGGTACACTTTCGTCCCTCGCCGAATACCTTTGCCAATATCGAGTTCCACTACGATATTCTCGCCAAGCGCCTGCGCGAACTCTCGTTTCTCAATTCGGGCGTGGCCATTCGCCTGATGGACGAGCGCAGCGGCAAGGAAGAGCTCTTCCATTACGAAGGTGGCTTGAGGGCCTTTGTAAATCACTTGAACAAGAACAAATCGACGCTGAATCCTGTATTCCACTTCAACGCGGTACGTGAGGACGGGGTCGAGGTGGAAGTGGCCATGCAGTGGAGTGATACCTTCACCGAGAGCATCTTCTGCTACACCAACAATATTCCTCAGCGTGATGGCGGTACTCACCTGGCGGGCTTCCGGGCGGCCCTGACGCGTACGCTGAATCACTACATCGAAGCCGAAGGCCTCTTGAAGAAGGCCAAGGTGAACACCTCCGGCGACGATGCCCGCGAAGGCCTGACGGCTATCATTTCGGTGAAAGTGCCAGATCCCAAGTTCTCTTCCCAGACCAAGGACAAGCTCGTCTCGAGTGAAGTGAAAACTGCCGTCGAGCAGGAAATGGGGCGTCTGTTTGCCGATTACCTGATCGAGAAGCCCAACGAGGCCAAGTCCATCGTCAACAAGATGCTGGACGCTGCCCGTGCCCGAGAAGCCGCGCGCAAGGCCCGCGACATGACCCGGCGCAAGGGGGCGCTGGATATCGCGGGTCTTCCCGGCAAGCTGGCCGATTGCCAGGAGAAGGACCCGAGCCAGTCCGAGCTTTACCTGGTGGAGGGCGATTCCGCTGGCGGCAGCGCCAAGCAGGGCCGTGATCGTCGTACCCAGGCCATTCTGCCGCTGAAGGGCAAGATCCTGAACGTCGAGAAGGCGCGTTTTGACAAGATGCTCTCTTCGGCGGAAGTAGGCACGCTGATCACGGCTCTTGGCTGCGGTATCGGGCGCGAAGAGTTCAATCCGGACAAGCTACGCTACCACTCGATCATCATCATGACCGATGCCGACGTCGACGGTTCGCATATCCGTACGCTGTTGTTGACGTTCTTCTTCCGTCAGATGCCAGAGCTGATCGAGCGCGGTCATATCTTCATCGCCCAGCCGCCGCTTTACAAGATCAAGCGCGGCAAGCAGGAGCTCTATCTCAAGGATGAGCAGGCGATGATCGATTACCTGACGACTACCGCACTTGATGGGGCCGGGCTCCATGTCAATGCCGACGCGCCGGCGATAACCGGCTCGCAGCTTGAAGCGCTGGTCAATCAGTTCCGTAACGTGATCAAGCGTATCGATCGCCTGGGCCGGGTCTTCCCCATCGAAGTACTTCGTCAGACCATTCATGCCAGCGCGCTTCAAGGGGAGGTCAGCTTGAAGGATCGCGTCACCATGGAAAACTGGATCGGCGAGCTGCAGACGGCCATGGATGAACGTGTCGCGTACGAAGGCGGCCCGCGCTATCAGTTCTATCTGAAAGAGGATAGCGAACGGGGCTTGCATCTGCCTACGGTATCGCTGATCGCTCATGGCGTGACCACTGAATACGTCTGGGGCCTCGATTTCTTCGAAAGTGCAGATTATCGCGCAATGGCGAGTCTGGGCGAGACACTGGACAACCTGTTGGAAGAGGGTGCCTATATTGCCCGAGGCGAGCGTCAGAGGCCGGTAACGGAGTTCTCCGAGGTGCTACAGTGGCTGATGCAGGAAGGCCAGCGTGGCCTGTCGGTACAGCGCTACAAGGGCCTTGGCGAGATGAACCCGGATCAGCTGTGGGAAACCACCATGGACCCGGACAGCCGTCGCATGCTTCGCGTGACCATCGAAGACGCTGTCGCTGCGGACATGATGTTCAACACATTGATGGGTGACGAAGTAGAACCGCGCCGCGACTTCATTGAAACCAACGCGCTGGTCGCCAACCTCGATGTTTGACGGATTGTTTCACGTGAAACATGACTGCTAGCCAGATCTGAAAACGCCGCGTTGATCGCGGCGTTTTTTTTGATCGGTCAAGTAGTAGCGTAGCGCTATCGGTAAGATGCAACTTATCGAGCGTGAAGCAGCCACTTCGTGAAAGTCGCCAAATCATCAAACACCCGAGTATTTTCAAGCCCTTCGCCTTTTCCGAGCGTCTTCGCTCCCTTGCCGGTTTTGACCAGTACGGGTTGGCAGCCCACCGCTTCGCCGGCCTGCAGATCCCGCAAGCTATCGCCTACCATCCAGCTGCCGTCCAGGCTATCGAGCGCAAGCGCTTGCTGGATTTGCTGCAAGAGCCCCGGTAGCGGCTTGCGACAGTTGCAGTCATCTTCCGGCCCGTGGGGGCAGTAGGCAATGTGCGCAATCCTGCCGCCGGCGTCATCAACGAGGCGGGTGAGCTCTTGATGCATCGCCGTCAGCGCTTTTTCATCGAAATAGCCGCGGGCCAGGCCGGACTGATTGGTAGCCACCGCCACCGTAAAGCCTGCGCGGGTCAGTTCACCAATAGCCGCAATCGAACCAGGGTAGGGGATCCACTCCTCGAGGTTCTTGACGTAGTGATCGGAATCCTGGTTGATCACACCGTCACGGTCCAGAATAACCAGGTGGCTGGCAGAAGCAGGTGTTGGAGTTTTCATGGAAGGCGCTCCTGCAAGGCCGCCAGCGACTTGAGCGTTACATGAATTTTACGACCGTCGCTACCCAAGTGCTTGAACGGAAGTTTCTGCAGACGCAGCAGGGCGGGCAGCATCGCCTTGAACCGGCGGCGCACCTCCTCGCGCTCGTTTTCCAGCCCGGCAACCAGCGCGGGTGGCAGACGCTCGTGTTGAAGCGGCGACTTGTAAAGCTTGCCATACAGCGAAAAGATAAGGCAGTACCAATCCCGCACCATGCAGTCGATGGGCGTATGGACCTGCCCCGGGTCGGTTTCAAAATCGATGAAGACCGCCTGATCTCGAGTGATCAGTACATTGCGCGCAAACGCTTCGCTCAAGTAGCAGTCGCGCTGGTGGGCATTGACCAGTGCATTGATCCCCAGTGCCAGGGCGGCATCCACCTCGGCCTCGCTGGACGCATTTTTGAGCTCATCGAGCAGCGTGGTAGCCGGCGCGTCCGGGGTGCCGGCGTCCGCGAGCAAAAGCGCCTGGGGGTGCGTGGCCAGTAACGTGGGCACATTGACACCCGCCGCTTCAAGCGCATGAAGTCGTGCTATTTCCGTTTGAATACTCTGCTCGCCACCCAGGTTCGGTACGGGCTTGAGCGCTTCGATGTTCATGAGTCGGGCTAGAAGGTTGAGCGGCGCGTAAACAAACCGGGAGTTGCGTCTTGCTGCCCGTTTCAACCACACTTTTTCACCGTTGAGCGTATGCGGCGCCATGGATGCCTGCTGCTCAGGGTAGGTCTCTTTCAGGAACGCATCGTACATCGATCGTCTCCTTCGCGGACGCTTGGCTGCGTCCTGGTTCATCGACGATTCGTTAATCGGTTCTGTTAACGTATCAAGTTCTACGAGCAGTTTCACCCGGGAAGTGTTTCACGTGAAACACCTCACTTAAAAAAGCGTGAAACGAATTCGGGACAACCATGAAAAAGGGGGCGCTCAGGCCCCCCTTTCTTCGGCTAGTCAGGCATGTTTATTGAGGCAGAAGCGAGATATCCGCCACTTCCAGGAACAGCGCCTGCAGGCTGGCCAGCAGCGCCAGACGATTCTGGCGAATCGCCGGATCATCGGCCATGACCATCACCTCGTCAAAAAAGGTGTCGATCGGGGCTCTGAGCGTGGCCAGTTGATCGAGTGCCTGCTGATAGTCGCCAGCGGCAAACAGCGGAGCAACCTGAGTCTGACGTTGGGTAACGGCTTCATACAGGGCGTGCTCGGCACTGTCCTGCAAAAGCGCGGTATCTACCCGGGTGCTGCCATCAAATGCCTGTTTGCCCAGAATGTTGGAGACACGCTTGTTGGCGGCAGCCAGCGCCTGAGCCTCCTCGCGCTGGGTAAATGCCTTCACCGCGCGCAGGCGGCGGGCAAAATCCAGCGGTTTGGTGACCGGGCGAGCGCGAACGGCAAGATACATCTCGGCACTGATGCCCTCTTCCTGGCCCCAGGCGCGAAAGCGGTCCAGCATGTAGGTCAGTACTTCATCGACGACTGCCGGCGAGGCGATATCGCGGTGCTGTTCGGCAGCGATCTGCAAAAGCTCGCCCAGGTCCAGTTCGAGCTCGCCTTTCACCAGAATGTTCAGCACACCGATCGAGGCACGGCGCAGGGCGAAGGGGTCCTTGGCGCCGGTAGGGCGCTGGCCAATGCCGAAAATACCTACGAGCGTATCGATCCGGTCGGCGAGCGCCAACGCCTTGCCTGTCTGGCTTTGCGGGATGTCGTCCGCGGCGAAGCGGGGCAGGTACTGCTCCTCCAGCGCCTGGGAGACCTCGGCAGGCTCACCGTCCTGCTCGGCGTAGTAGCGGCCCATGATGCCCTGAAGCTCGGGAAATTCGAGCACCATTTCGGTCACCAGGTCGCACTTGGCCAGGGCCACGGCGCGCTGGGCGTGGCCGACATCGCCCCCGATTTTCTGGGCGATATAGGTCGCGATGGCGGTGCTGCGGCGTACCTTTTCAGCAAGCGAACCCAGCTGCTGCTGGAAGACCACGCTCTCGAGCTGGGGGATACGCGCGGCCAGGCGCTGCTTGCGGTCGGTGTCATAGAAGAACACCGCGTCCGCCAGGCGGGGGCGAATGACCTTCTCGTTACCCGAAATCACCTGCTGAGGGTCCAGGCTTTCAATATTGGCGATGGTGATGAACAGCGGCTTCAGGGCCCCGTCGTCACCCAGCAGGTGAAAATACTTCTGGTTGGCCTTCATCGACGAAACGAGACATTCCGCCGGCACTTTCAAGAAGCGTTCATCGAAGCTGCCGGTCAGCGCCACCGGCCACTCCACCAGGCCGCTGACTTCCACCAGCAGGTCTTCATCGATGACCGCTGTGGCCTCCTGCACCTCGGCCTCGGCCAATACCTGTTCGCGGATGCGTTCGCGGCGCTGAGTACGGTCTGCCAGGACAAACGCATTCTCAAGTGCTTCGAGATAGTCGTCGGCGTGCTCGAGCTGAATGGCGTCCGGGGCGTGGAAGCGGTGGCCGTAAGTCGTGCGGCTGGCCTCGAGTCCCAGCGCCTGGGCGGCAATCACGTCACGGCCGTAAAGCGCTACCAGCCAATGAACCGGGCGCGAGAACTCGATGCGAGACGAGCCCCAGCGCATGTTCTTGGGCACCGGAAGCGAGGTCAGGGTCTTGCGCAAGAGCTCGGGCAGCAGCGACTGAACACTCTCACCCTGTTGACGCTCGCGATAGCCAAGCCAGGTGCCCTTGTCGGTTTCCAGATGAATCAGCTCATCAACGCTCACCCCGCAGGAGCGGGCGAAGCCTTCGGCGGCCTTGGTAGGAACGCCATCCTTGAACGCAGCTTGGAGTGCCGGGCCACGTTTTTCCACTTCGCGGTCGGGCTGCTTGTCCGAAAGCGCCTCGACGCGCACGGCCAGGCGCCGGGGGGTGGCGTAGGCGACGACTTTTTTGAAATCGATCTCGGCCTCGCTCAGGCCTTTTTCGATCCCGGCGGCAAACGCGTCCGACAGGGCATCCAGCGCCGTCGGAGGGAGCTCTTCAGCGCCGAGTTCGAGTAACAGCGTATCAGCAGCCATTTATACGTCTCCCTGGTCGTCTAGTAGTTCGCGGCGAAGGGCATCAGGGGCCATCGGGAAGCCTTCGGCCTTGCGCGACTCGAAATAAGCGTGGGCCACGTTACGCGCCATGGTGCGCACGCGAAGAATGAAACGCTGACGCTCGGTGACCGAGATCGCGTGGCGCGCATCCAGCAGGTTGAAGGTATGCGAGGCCTTGAGCACCTGCTCGTAGGCGGGCAGCGGCAGCTGCGCCTCCAGCAGTTTGGTGCACTCTTTTTCCTGATGGTCGAAGTTGGCAAACAACTGATCGACATCGGCGTGCTCGAAGTTATAGGCGGACTGCTCACGCTCGTTTTGCAGGTAGACGTCGCCGTAGCTCACCTTGCTGCCATCCGGGGCAATCGCCCACACCAGGTCGTAGACGCTGTCCACGTCTTGAAGGTACATGGCGATACGCTCGAGCCCATAGGTCAGCTCGCCGGTGACCGGGTAGCACTCGATACCCCCGGCTTGTTGGAAGTAGGTGAACTGGGTCACTTCCATGCCGTTGAGCCACATTTCCCAGCCAAGCCCCCAGGCGCCCAGCGTCGGCGATTCCCAGTTGTCCTCGACGAAACGCACATCGTGGACCAGCGGGTCGAGCCCCAGGCGCTTGAGCGAGCCAAGGTACAGCTCCTGGAAGTTGCTCGGCGAGGGCTTCATCACCACCTGGAACTGGTAGTAGTGCTGAAGACGGTTGGGGTTTTCCCCGTAGCGCCCGTCAGTGGGGCGCCGTGACGGCTGCACGTAGGCGGCGTTCCAGGTTTCCGGGCCAATCGAGCGCAGGAAGGTGGCGGGGTGGAAGGTGCCCGCGCCCACTTCCATGTCCAGCGGCTGAAGAATCACGCAGCCCTGTTCTGCCCAGTACTGCTGCAGCGCAAGGATCAATCCTTGAAAGGTCGACACATCCGGTGTCGATTGGTTCGTCGAGACACTCATCGCAAAAAGCACCATTGGCCATGAATTCATTAGCCGTCAAGTATACAATCCCCAGCAGATGGGTTATAGGCACCTGAGCCAACCAAGCCGCTTTTGAAGGAGATCTTATGATCGTAGTGACCGGCGGGGCCGGATTTATCGGCGCCAATATCGTCAAGGCGCTCAACGCGCGCGGACGTACCGATATACTGGTGGTGGATGATCTGCGTGACGGCACCAAGTTCGTGAATCTCGTTGACTGTACGCTGTTCGATTATCGCGACAAGGCGAGCTTTCTGGCCGAGGTGAAGGCTGCCCTGCGCGGCGAGCCCAATGATCTGCCCGCCATCGAGGCGATCTTTCACGAAGGCGCCTGCTCGGACACCACCGAGTGGAATGGTCAGTACATGATGGAAAACAACTTCGAGTACTCGAAGGTGCTGCTCGAGTACTGCGATCAGCACGGCGCTGCGTTTCTCTACGCCTCTTCCGCGGCCACCTATGGAGGCAGCGAAGTGTTCAAGGAAGCGCCGGAGTTCGAGAAGCCGCTCAACGTGTATGGCTACTCGAAGCTGCTGTTCGATCAGCACGTGCGGGCGCGTATGCCATCATTGACCACCCAGGTGGTCGGGTTTCGCTACTTCAACGTGTACGGCCCGCGGGAGCAACACAAGGGCAAGATGGCGAGCGTGGCGTTTCATAACCACCGCCAGGTGAGCGCGGGCGAGACGCTCAAGCTCTTTGGCGCCCACGATGGGTTCGATGCGGGCATGCAAAGTCGCGATTTCGTCTTTGTCGGTGATGTGGTAGATGTGAACCTGTGGTTTCTGGATCACCCCAACGTCTCGGGCATCTTCAACCTGGGCACCGGCCGGGCGGAGCCGTTCAAGGCGATCGGCGAGGCGGTGATCGACTACTACGGCAAGGGCCAGATCGACTACATCGATTTCCCCGACGAGCTCAAGGGCCGTTACCAGAGCTACACCCGGGCGGATATCGAGCGCCTTCGAGAAGCCGGGTGTGACGTGGAGTTCAAGACCGTCGCCCAGGGCGTGAAAGCCTACCTGGAGTGGCTCAATGGCTGACACCGCCAAGCGGCTGCTGGTCGTGGGTCCCTCCTGGGTGGGGGACATGGTGATGGCCCAGAGCCTGTTTATCGAACTCAAGGCGCGCCACCCAGGGGCCACGCTCGGCGTGGTCGCCCCCGGCTGGTCGCAGCCGATTCTTGAGCGTATGCCCCAGGTCGATGAAGTGCTGGCGCTGTCGGCGGGCCACGGTGAGTTCGGTTTGAAAAGCCGCCGCGAACTGGCGGCGCGGCTTCGCGGGCGGTTCGATACGGCCATCGTGCTGCCCCGCTCCTGGAAGGCCGCGCTGGTACCGTTTCTGGCCCGTATCCCCGAGCGAGTGGGCTTTCTGGGGGAATACCGCTACGGGCTTTTGACCGAGGCGCGAAAGCTCGATAAAACGGTGCTCGACCAGACCGTGAAGCGCTTCGTCTCGCTGGGATTGCCCAAGGAGCAGGCCCTGAACGGCGATGTTACGATTGCCCCGCCGCGCCTGCGCGTGGATTTCGATAACCTGGTGAATCTGCGCATCAAGCTCGAACTTTCCTCGCGCCCGGCGGTGGGGATGATGCCGGGAGCGGAGTACGGCCCGGCCAAGCAGTGGCCACCGGCATACTTCCACGCCCTCGCCAAACGACTGGTCGATGACGGTTTTGAAGTGCGTATCTTTGGTGGGCCGAAGGATCACGTGGTCGGCGAAGAGATCAGACAGCATCTCCCCCACGTCTATAACCTGTGCGGGCAGACGGCGCTGATTGACGCGGTGGATCTGCTCGCCGACTGTCGACAGGTGGTGACCAACGACTCCGGGCTGATGCACGTAGCCGCCGCCGTGGGTGTGCCGATTCACGCGCTCTACGGCTCATCATCGCCTCGGTACACGCCCCCGCTGACCGATAGCGCGACCATCCATTACCTGGGACTCACCTGTTCGCCCTGTTTCAAGCGTACCTGTCCGCTTGGTCATACCAACTGCCTGAATCAGCTCACCGAAGAAGGCGTCTACCACGCCCTGCGCGCCGATCAAGGCAGCGAAGGCGTGATCGTCAGCGGGTAAGGTTTTCTCCTTCGCTGGCGTCGTCGGCAGGGGGTTCCATGACCTGCTCCGCCGGCGTGGGAGCCGCGCCGCGTCGCTGGGGCGCCAGCCCTTCCCAGAGCCGGTGCTGCAGCGCCGTCTCCTCGCGCAGGCGCTCGTTGAGCACCTCCAGGCCATGGGCTTCGGCGAGAGTGGAACGCTCGCCCAGAAGCGATGCGCCCAGCCCTGCGCGGTGCTCATCAAGAGGCAAGCCCATCGCCTCCAGAATCGTGGGAAAGACGTCCAGCATGGTGGCGTTTCGGCGAATGCGCCGAGGCGCGATGTGATCGCCCAGCATGATCAGGGTATTGTCCCGGTCAAGGGTGGTGAGCTGATCCCATACCGATACACGCATGGTCAAGTGATCGCTTAGAACCACCACCAGCGTATTATCCAGAAGGCCCTCGGCCTGCAGACGCTGGATCAGATCCCGCGCCTGCCAGGCGGAGCACTCCACCGAATACAGGATGTCCTGGCCGTCAAGCTCGCCCTGGCGGTCGATGCAGGTCTGGGAGGGAAAGCCGTGGGGGGCGTGGCCGGCCAGGCTCAGATTGACCACCGCCCAGGGGCCGTCGTCTTCACTGTTCAGCCGGCGTATTTCCTCCTGGGTCGCCTCATAGAGGGTATCGTCGAACACGCCCCAGCTGTTGATGTACTCCGGATCATCAAGTTCGGGCAACCAGTCCTCCTTGCCTTTCACCGTCTGGAACCGGTGGCCGCGATAGAAAAGTCCCTTGCCCGCGAACTGTGAGCTGGCGCCGCCCAGGTAGCTCATCCGGTAGCCTTGCCCGGCCAGTACATCGCCCAGACAATCCACGCCGGGCACCACCTGCGTGAGCGGTTCGAACTGGGTGTCGTGCAAAAGCCCTGCCGGCATCAAGGGTACACCGCACTGGCTGGCGATCATGCCCGCCATGGTCCAGCCGGTGTTGTCCATCTGGCGAATGCCCTCGAACACCAGCCCGCGCTCACCCAGCGCCGCCAGGTCGGCGTAGGCCTCGCCAAACTGCGGGTCGGAGTAGGTGCGCTCCAGACTCTCCAGATACATCAACAAGAGGTTGGGAGCATCGGCCTGGTCCGTGGTGGGCGGGGGCACGTAGCGACGGTTCAGCCATTCGCCATCGTCGGTGACGATGGCGGCACTGCGCTGGCCGATACCATAAAGCAACGGGTTGATCGCCAGGATCAAGACAGCGAAAAACCGCTCGGCCAGACGCCAGCGCTGGTCGTGGCGCGCCATCCAGGTCACCGACGCCAAGAGCATCAGCATGATGAGCGTATACACCACCGCCACGGCAATCTTGCCCCCACCGCCGTGGTCGGTCATCCCCGCCTGCAGGTGAAAGAACACCGCGCCCAGGTCCACGTTGCCAAAGCTGTCGACCAGATACACGTAAATGCCCATGAAGCTCAAGGGGACCAGCGACCAGGGCCAGACAGGCCGGTAGCGTTCGCGCCTTGGCATCCCCCAGCGAAGCTTGAGGCCCGCACCGACCCAGACCGCTGCGATGACAAGAAGCGACCACCAGGGCAGGCGGGTGACGACCGTGACGGCGTAGCCAAGACTCAAGCCGATGATCATCAGCGGTAGCCAAGGAGTGAGTTGGTAGGTCCTTATCGACGCCATGCCAAATCCCTTTCCATCATTAACCAAATGAGTATGCTAGCTTACCAAATGTGTTGCCTGCCGGTTGCCGGCAGGCAAGAACCAACTGACCAGACCCTGCCCTGGGGTGCTTAGGCAAAGGTGAACCGTGGCCATTTCTGCTGTATTAATCGTCAAGAACGAAGCACATCACCTGCGCGAGTGTCTTGAAACGCTTACCTGGGTCGATGAGATCGCCATTCTGGACGCCGGAAGCCGTGATGAGACACTTTCGATCGCGCGTGAGTTTACCGACAACGTCAGTATCAATGCCGACTGGCAGGGCTTCGGTGTACAGCGTCAGCGCGCCGAAGCGCTGGCAAGCCATGACTGGATCCTGATGATCGACGCCGACGAGCGTATCACCGACGCGCTGCGCGAAAGCATTCAACAGGCAGTGCTGGCCCCACCTGCGGTTTACGGCTTGAGTCGCCTGTCCTGGTGTTTCGGCCGGTTTATCCGCCACTCCGGCTGGTATCCGGACCGGGTGCTGCGTCTCTACCCCAAGGGGCAAGCCTCCTACAATGCTGCGCTGGTACACGAAAAGCTCATCGTGCCTGACACACTCAGCGTCAAGCCTCTGGAGGGCGATCTGCTGCACTACACCTACCGCGATTTGCGCCACTATCTGGAAAAATCCGCCCATTACGCCGACGCCTGGGCCGAGCAGCGTGCCGCCCAGGGCAAGAAGGCGTCCTTGGGCCAGGGCGTGATGCACGCCCTGGGCTGCTTTATCAAGATGTATCTGCTCAAGGCGGGCTTCAAGGATGGCAAGCAGGGACTCTTGCTGGCCATTGTCTCGGCCCACTCCACCTTCAACAAGTACGCCGATCTATGGGTGCGTACTCAAGCGAGTGCGGATAAGCGCTGAAATCTCGTCGGCGGCGGCGGTGAGATCGACAGCGCTCATGTCCTGGCTGTCGGCGCTCGTCGGCGGGCTGAAGGCCAGGCGCTTGTGCTGGGCGTTGCAGGTTTGCCAGCGAAGCGATGTGGCCGATCGCTTGGCCGGGTAGAACCCGGCGGTGGCGATATTCAAACATCCGGCAATGTGCAAAGGCCCCGTGGAGCCGGCAATCAGCATATCCGCCCCGGCCAGCTGCAGTGCGAAATCCTTCACGTCATCGCCTGGCGCCAGACGCGCGACCTGGATGGCGTCAGGCACCAAGGCCTTCATCAGCGCCTTTGCCTGGGCCTGCTCGCCAGGCCCTGCGCTGATCCACCAGTAAAGCGTGCCTTCTACCTGGTGGTCCACCTGGCGAATCAGCGCCGCGTACTGGGCAATGGATAGATTGACCGCCGAGCCGCCACTGCCGGGGTGGACGATGACCGCGCAGGCGGGCGTCTGGTCGACCAGCGCCTGGCGGCGTTGTTCACAAAGCGCGTCATCCAGTGGCCAGAAGGGCGGCTCGGGCAGGGTGGCGAGCTTGAGTGAAAGGCGTTCGAGCAGCCGGCAGGCCAGATCCACATTGTACTGGTACTCGGGCTTTTGCGAGCGCGAGCGGCGCTGGCGGATGCGCGCGGTATAGAATATCTGCGCCCACTTGGTAGCCGGCGCCATACGCAGCGGTATGCGCGCACGCAGGCCCAGCCAGCCGATGCGCGGTGTGGAAAAAAGCGTCAGCATGGCGTCGAATCGGGCGGCTTTCAGGGTTTCCAGCAGTGCCTTCCGGGCTTTTTTATCGCTACTGGCGCCGGGGTCGATGATCACGTCATCCACCCAGGGGCAGGCACGTGCCAGCGCTGCGGTATAGGCAGGCACCAGCACGCTGACGTGCGGGCGGGGGGTGGCGCTTTTCAAACAGGCCAGCGCCGGCCAGGCCAGCATGAAATCGCCGATTTTGTCGTTACGCACGACCAGCACTTTCTGCGCCTTGTTCTGCGCCATGATGAATACCCTGTTAATTGCAGCCTGTATACTACAAGACAATGAAGGAGTTGTTTAACAACGCGTGCCCGGCGGCGGGTGTAAAAGGCGAAGGTGATGTGATGGCGAACAAGATGCTGCAACTTTGCATGTCGGATGGCAAAGGAGGAATGGAGCTTTACGTTGACCGGGTCGTCGAGGACTTGCAGGAGATCGGCGTCGAGGTTATCGGCATCTGTCTGTCACAGACCCGTATCGAGACGTACTTCAAGCGCAATGGGGTCGCGTATCGGGCTTTCAAGAGCAACGGCCATGCGCTGAAAAACGCGCTGCGCATTCGCCGCTGGCTGATCGATGAAAACGTGCGGGTGATTCACTGCCACAAGTCGAGCGATCTGCGTTTGACCGCGCTGTTGAAGTTGCTGCTGCCCGGCATTCGCGTGCTCTACACCGACCACGTGGGCGGCCAGCGGGCCAAGAAAAGCCCCTATCACCGTTTCGCCTACGCCAATGTGGACCGCGTCCTGTCCATCAGCCAGGCCACTTACGCCCGTAACATCAGGAATCTGCCACTGCCTTCCGAGCGAGTCGTCTGTCTGCCTCACGGGGTGGATACCCGAAAGTATCATCCGGTTGACGATGCCGCCGTGCGCCACGCCAGGCGCGCCGAGCTTGGCGTGACGGATGAGACGGTAGTGATTGGCCTGCCCGGTCGGGTGACGCCGGGCAAGGGGCAGGATGTATGGGTCAAGGCGCTGCTGGCGCTTCCCGGTGAACTGGATTTTTTCGCGGTCTCGATCGGCGGCACCGACTACGCTTCAGGCGGAACCGAGCACTTCTACAATGAGCTCAAGGCGCTGATTGCGGATACGCCGCTTGCAAAGCGGATCGCCTTTCTAGGGCATCGTGACGATCTGACCGAGCTTCTGCCCGTGATGGACCTGGTGTGCATACCCTCGGAGAACGAAGCCTTCGGTCTGACGATCATCGAGTCCATGGCCTGCGGCTTGCCGATCATCGGCTCCAATACCGGATCGTTGCCCGAGCTTGTCGATGACGCCTCGGGCGTTCTGGTGGGCCCTTTCGATGTGAACGCCTGGCGCGATGCCATGGCCGCGCTGATCGAGGATGACACGCGCCGCCGGGCGATGGGCGAGGCCGCTCGGCGCCGGGTAGAGCAGCACTTCAGCAACAAGCAGCATGTCAAAAAGCTCAAGAGCTACTACGACGCCCTGGCATAACCGGTTGACACCAATGCCATGGCACGTTCGGGGGCTGCGCTGAACTTCTTGAAAGAGCGCGCAAGGCGCGCAAGGTTGCCTGCCTGCCACCGGCCCTGACGACGCAGGCGGCAGCGGTCGAAATCGATCAGCCAGGGTGTGCCCTGGCCGTCGACCAGAATATTGCGGGCATTGAGATCCACATGGTCAAGCCCTGCCTGATGGAAGCGTCTGATCATGGCGCCCACCCGTTCAAGCAACACCGCGTCGGCGTTCTCTTCACTCAAAAGCGAGGCCAGCGCCCGCGCTCCGGGGATACGTACGGTGATCAGCGCGGCTTCGTAGCTCACCCCTTCGCGCCTGACGCCGGCGGCGACCGGGCGGGGCACCGGCAAGCCCTGATCGAAAAGCGCGGCGGTCAGGCGCAGCTCGCTGACGGCGCGGGTACGCTCCTCGCCCAGCCACAGGTAGCGCTTGCTCAAGAGCTTGGCGATCAGGCCGCCTCTTCGATAAGGCCGCAATACCCACTGCTCGCCGGGGGACGCCTGGAGGAACAGGCTGCTGCCCCGCCCGGGCGCCTGGCCCACCACTCGGCCCTGACGATGCCACTCATCCGCGCTGAACAGGGCCGGGCCGAGTTGGTGCGACGCGCCTGCGTCACTTAAACTGTCTACATCGTGTAGAATCAGCCAATTTTTCTGCCGGAGTGCCGTTAAGCGCATGAAGCCCTCTTTGCCTAAAAACCCTAGCCATATTGCCATCCTGCGCCTCTCCGCGCTGGGCGATGTGTGCAATCTTGTGCCCACGGTGCGCGCCTTGCAGCGCCGGTGGCCCAAAGCACGCATCACCTGGATCATCGGCAAAGGTGAGCACAGTTTACTGGCGGGCCTTTCCGGGGTCGAGTTCGTTGTGTATGACAAGTCCACCGGCCTTTCGGGCATGCGCGCGATCTGGCGAGCACTTTCGGATACCCGGTTCGATGTACTGCTGCACATGCAGCAGGCGATCAGGGCCAGTGTCTTGTCGCTGGGGCTGAAGGCGGATGTACGCGTGGGGTTTGACAAGGCCCGCGCCAAGGATGCCCAGCACTGGTTCACCCAGCACCAGCTGGCCCCTCGCGACAAGGCCCACGTGCTCGAGTCGTTCATGGATTTCGCCCTGCTGCTGGGGGTCGAAGACGACCGGCTGGAGTGGAATCTGGCCATTCCCTCTACCGCTTTCGATGAGGCCAGGGCACTGGCAGGCTCGGCGCCGTACCTGGTGATCAACCCGTGCAGCAATGCCCGGCTTCGAAATTTTCGCAACTGGTCGGTCAAGGGCTATGCCAGTGTCATCGAGCACGCCTACAGGCATCACGGCCTCAAGAGCGTCCTCACCGGCGGGGGAAGTGCCATCGAGCGCGAGATCGGCGATGAGATCGAAGCGCTCTGCCAGCCCGGCAGTATCATCAATGCCATTGGTGGCACCTCGCTCAAGGGGGTGCTGGCGCTGATCGCCGAGGCGCGCGCGGTGATTGCGCCGGATACCGGCCCGGCCCATATGGGTAACGCCCTGGGTACGCCCACGCTTGGGCTTTACGCCACCACCAACCCCCAGCGCGCCGCGCCTTATCTTTGGAAAGATTTCGCCGTCAATGCCTACCCGCAGGCGGTGCGCACCTACCTTGACAAGCCGGTGGAGCAGGTGAGCTGGGGCCAGCGCGTGCGTCACGCCGACGCGATGGATCTGATCAAGACCGACGATGTGATCCAGAAGCTCGACGCGCTGCTTGAGCACACCGCAAGCCACAACCACGGGGTCCATGAATGAAAGTCGATTTAACTGCGCTTAATCACGCCCGCGTGCTGGTGGTGGGGGATGTCATGCTCGACCGCTACTGGCACGGTGGCACCTCGCGTATTTCGCCGGAAGCCCCGGTGCCCGTGGTACGGGTGGAAGGTGCCGACGACCGCCCCGGTGGGGCGGCCAACGTGGCGCTCAACGTGGCTTCTCTCGGCGCCCAGGTCGCGCTTGCCGGCGTGGTGGGTAACGATGAGCACGCCACGCTTTTGAAAGAGCGTCTGGATGAAGCCAAGGTAAGTACTCACTTTCAAGCCAGCGAAGTGGTGCCGACCATTACCAAGCTTCGGGTAATGAGCCGTAATCAACAGCTTTTGAGGCTCGACTTCGAGCAGTCGCTTCAGGACGTGAATACCAATGCCCTGTTGGCCGAGGTGGAAA
The DNA here is from genome assembly GCF_968048975.1 of Vreelandella xerophytica. The sequence goes on from NZ_OZ309106.1 coordinate 20,035, forward strand.
AGGTGCTGCCCAACGTCGACGTGGTGATTCTTTCCGACTACGGCAAAGGCACGTTGAACCAGGTCGAACGGCTGATCCAGATGGCAAGAGCCCAGGGCAAGCGTGTCTTGATCGACCCCAAGGGGACGGATTTCAAAAAATACCGGGGGGCGAGCCTGATCACCCCCAACCTGGCCGAATTCGAAGCGGTGGCGGGCGTTTGCGACAGCGACGAAGCGCTGGAGCGCCGTGGCGAGGCACTGCGCGCCGAGCTCGAGCTGGATGCGCTCTTGATCACTCGTAGCGAAAAGGGCATGACACTGATTCGCGAAGATCATCCCGCGCTTCATCTGCCCACCCGGGCTCAGGAAGTGTTCGATGTGACCGGCGCAGGCGACACCGTGATCGGCCTGATGGGCCTGGCGCTGGCGGCGGGAAGCGAGCTGCCGGACGCCATGATGCTGGCCAATCTGGGGGCAGGACTGGTGGTGGCCAAGCCCGGCACCGCCACGCTCAGCGTGGAGGAGCTGTCGCGGGCCCATTACGGCGACAAGCCTGCCGAGTTCGGCGTTACCCACAAAGACGCGCTGTGCGAGGCCGTACGGGCCGCCAATCACCGCGGTGAGCGGGTGGTGATGACCAACGGCTGTTTCGATATTCTGCATGCCGGCCACGTAAGCTATCTGGAGCAGGCCCGGCGCCTTGGTGACCGACTGATCGTGGCAGTCAACGACGACGCCTCCATTCGCCGCCTGAAGGGCGCCAAGCGGCCCATCAATCCGCTCGAGCGGCGCATGCAGGTGCTGGCGGGGCTGGGGGCCGTGGATTGGGTCGTGCCTTTCAGCGAGGATACCCCGCAAGCGCTGATCGAAGCGGTACTGCCGGATATTCTGGTCAAGGGCGGCGACTACCGCGTCGACGAGATCGCCGGCAGCGACGCCGTGCTCGCCAATGGCGGCGAGGTAAAAGTGCTGGGCTTCGAGGAGGGCGTCTCCACTTCCGCCATGATCGAGACCATCATCGAGCGCGAGACCTGATGGCCAGGCCCCGCCTGCCACGATTTCTCTACTCGGCGGCGCTTTACGCGCTGGCGCCTCTGATCTTCAGGCGCATCTGGCGTGAGCAAGTACCCACTTACCCGCGCCGCCAGCGCCTGGGCCTGAATCTTGGTGAGCTCCCCCCGACGCCGCGTCTCTGGCTGCACTGCGCCTCTGTCGGTGAGGTGCACGCCGCGCGGGGGCTGATCGAGGCACTGCTGGCCCGCTATCCGCGTCACGCGCTTTTGATCACTACCATGACCGCCACCGGCGCGGGCCAGGCACGGACGCTTATCGACGCCCAGCCCGCGGCGCTCAAAGCGCGCCTCGCTCATCGCTTTCTGCCCCTGGATTTTCCCGGCGCCGCCAAGCGGTTTGTCCGGCGCGTCGACCCCGCCCTTGCGCTGATGTTTGAAACCGAGCTCTGGCCCAACCTGCTCGACGCCTGCCGGCGGCAGGGTGTGCCCGTGGCGGTCGTCAACGGGCGTCTATCGGAGAAGGCGCTGGCACGCTACCGGCGCATTCGGCCACTGATGGCCCAGGCGCTCTCGAACGTGACCTGGCTTGCCGCCAAATCCGACGTCGACGCCGCGCGCTTTCAGACCCTGGGAGCCGCGCAGCGCACCAGCGTGGTGGGGTCGCTCAAGTTTGACATACCCCTTGCGGACACGGCGTGCCTTGAGAGTAAGCACTTGCTGCTGGGTGAAAGCGAGCGGCCGGTATGGGTGGCGGGCTCCACTCGCGACGGGGAAGAGGCGCTTTTATTGAAAGCCCATCGAGCTCTTCGAGCGCGTCATCCCACGGCGCTCTTGATCCTCGTGCCCCGCCATCCGCAGCGCTTTGACGAGGTGGCCGCGCTTTGCGAGCAACAGGGCTGGCGGTCGGCAAGACGCAGCACGAAGGCGCCGATTACCGATACGACGGACGTCTTCTTGGGCGATACCCTGGGGGAGCTTGCCACCTTCTATGCGGCGGGAAGCGTCGCGTTTGTCGGCGGCTCACTGGTGGCGCTTGGCGGGCACAACGTGCTCGAACCTGCCGCGCTGGGCTTGCCGGTACTTTGCGGCCCTTCGCTGGAAAACTTTGCCGATGTGGCAAGACCGCTGATGGAGGTGGGCGCACTGACTCAGGTAGACACACCCGAGACACTGGCCCGGGCGCTAGAGGCATTGCTTGAAGACCCGAATGCCGCCAGAGCCCGGGGCGAGGCGGGGCAGAAAGCCATCAAGGCGCACCAGGGCGCCCTGACGCGTACTCTGGAAGGCCTTGATGCGCTGCTAAGTTAGCGCTCACTACGCTTGACACCCTGGTCGGTTCCCAGCAACAGTACATCCGCCCCTCGGTCGGCAAACAGGCCGTTGGTCACCACGCCGACGATCGCGTTGAGCCGCGCTTCCATGGCTACCGGGTCGTCGATCATGAGATCGAAGCCGTCGATGATCTGGTTGCCGTTGTCGGTCACGACCCCCTGGCGATACACCGGCTCAAAGCCAAGCTTGACCAGTTCCCGGGCCACATAAGAGCGCGCCATGGGGATGACTTCCACCGGCAGCGGGAACCGGCCCAGAGTCTCCACACGCTTGGAGCCATCAGCGATGCAGATAAAACGTTCGGCGCAAGCGGCGACGATCTTCTCGCGAGTGAGTGCGGCGCCACCTCCTTTGATCATATGAAAGTGAGCGTTCACTTCGTCGGCACCATCGATATAAAAAGGCACCTGACCGACATCATTGAGTTCGAACACCTCGATACCCAGCGCTTTCAGGCGATCTTGCGAGGCGTCCGAGCTTGCCACCGCCCCCTTGAAGCGGTCGCGAAGCGGTTTCAAGCGGTCGATAAACAGGTTGGCCGTCGAGCCGGTACCGATACCCAGCACGGTGTTTCTCTCGAGATGGGGGGTAATCTCATCGATGGCGGCGTCGGCGACGGCGGCTTTCAGCTCATCTTGGGTCATGAAAGGGGCTCCAGCAGGCAATGTAAGGGCGGCGCCAGTATAACGCCTGCGCGCTCCAGTGTTGATGTCTGCGTATAACGCTGGACGCCGCTAGGCGCGATCTGCTACCAATAAAGGCTTTTCCTGGCCCGGCCGGGCCGCTTTTCTATCTGGATATCCGCATGCTTGAAGCTACCGTCAAAAAGATTCTGCAGGCCCGTGTTTACGAGGCAGCCTGCGAAACGCCCATTTCTCCTGCTCCCTTTTTGTCGCGTCGCTTCAACAACCAGATTCTGATCAAGCGTGAAGATCTGCAGCCGGTGTTCTCGTTCAAGATCCGCGGCGCGTACAACAAGATGGCCCAGCTAAGCGAGGAGCAGAAGGCCAAGGGCGTGATTGCCGCCTCTGCCGGCAACCACGCTCAGGGCCTGGCCATGGCGGCAAAGCTGATGGGCGTGAAGGCGGTGATCGTGATGCCGCGTATCACCCCGGAGATCAAGGTTCAGGCCGTACGCGCCCGGGGCGCGCGGGTGGTGCTCAAGGGCGATGCCTTTGCCGCCGCCGCCGAGCACGCCCAGGAACTGATGGACGAGCACGGCTATACCTATATCCCCCCTTTTGACGATATCGACGTGGTGGCCGGCCAGGGTACGATTGGTGTGGAGATTCTGCGCCAGCACAGTGGGCGCCTGGATGCGATCTTCGTACCGGTGGGTGGCGGCGGATTGATAGCCGGTGTCGCTGCCTACGTGAAGTATCTGCGCCCGGACATCAAGGTGATCGGGGTGGAAGCCGAAGACAGCGCCTGTCTGAAAGCCGCCCTCGAGGCTGGCGAGCGGGTGACGCTCGATCAGGTGGGCGTGTTCGCCGAAGGCGTGGCAGTGGCCCGGATCGGTGAGGTGCCGTTCAATCTGGCCCGTGACTTGATCGACGGTGTCATTACCGTGAACACCGACGAGATATGCGCGGCGGTAAAGGATATTTTCGAGGATACCCGGGCGGTGGCGGAAACCTCCGGCGCGCTTTCACTGGCCGGTCTCAAGAAGTACGTGCAGCAGACCGGCGCTGAAGGCGAAACGCTTCTATGCATCAACTCAGGCGCCAACACCAACTTCGACCGGCTGCAGCATATTGCCGAGCGTACCGAGCTTGGCGAGCAGCGCGAGGCGATTCTGGCGGTCACTATCGAGGAGAAGCCCGGCAGCTTCAAGAAATTCTGCCGGACACTTGGCCGGCGCATGGTGACCGAATTCAGCTACCGTTACGCCGATAACAGCGATGCGCACATCTTTGTCGGTGTCCAGGTCAAGCCCGGTGGTGAGGATCGTCAGGCGGTCATCGACCGGTTGGTCGAGGGGGGCTACCAGGTAGAGGACCTCACCGAGAACGAGCTTGCCAAGCTGCACATTCGCCACCTGAGCGGGGGGCGCCCCAGCGAGCGCTTCGAAGAGGAGCTTTATCGCTTCGAATTCCCGGAACGCCCCGGCGCCCTGATGAACTTTCTGACCCAGTTGCCTCACGACTGGAACATTTCGCTGTTTCACTATCGTAACCACGGGGCGGCCTACGGTCGGGTACTCGTGGGAATGCAGGTACCCAGCGACGACCGCACCCACGTGGCCGAGTATCTCGACGCCATTGGCTACCGCTACTGGCAGGAGAGCGACAATCCTGCCTATCGGCTGTTCATGGCTTAACAATGTAAGTGCTTACTAACGCCAAGTGTCAGGGCACCCACGGGGAGAAAATTTTTAAAACGTTTAATTAGGCATTAAAAATAGCGCTTATGGGTATTGTAAGTACTACATGATTAGCCCTATAGTCGCGTTTGAAAATTAGTCAAGTGAGTCAACTTCTCGAAGCAATAATCAGGTGACGCACTTGAGGGCATTGGCAACTTATCAAGACGTTGGAGAGAAGGCATGCGGCGGAGAAAGCCCGATATGGTGATGGCGTTAACAGTGGTCTTTCTACTGGGGGTGCTTGCCACCGGGTATGCGCAGGCATTGGCAGGAAGTTGATTGTCACCGACATCAGCGCCCAGCACGAGGCTGGCAAACGCTGATAGAAGATTGCCAGAACGGGCTGATCACTGATCAGCCCGTTTTCGTTATGTCTCAGTCGCCGCGCCGCCGCGCGATGCGCTCATCGCTCACCACGGCGTCCAGCGGTATATCCCAGGGCTCGACCGAAAGACGATTGACCTCCTGACAGGCGTGGGCCACGCCGACAAGACGTGGCTTGGGACCGTTGCCTTGCATGAACGCCAGGGTTCGATCATAAAAGCCGCCCCCCATACCCATGCGATTGGCCTCGCTGTCGAAACCGACCAGCGGCACGATCAGCGTATCCAGCGCCCAGGCAGGCAAGCGGTTGTGGCGCCTTGCACCAAAGCGGGTGCAGGGTTCACGTATACCGAAGCGGTTTTCCACCATGGGCGTGTCGCCATCGAAGCGGACAAACCAGAGCGAATTGGTGCTCAACGGGCGCAAGACCGGCAGATAGACCGTGACACGGCGCTTTCGAAGCCAGCCAAGAAGGGGGGTCGGGTCGATTTCGCCGCCTACCGGAAGGTAGAGGCTCACGCGCCGGGCGCGCTGAAGTTCAGGGAGGTGCTGGAGACGCCGGCAAAGCCGTGACGCCGCCTGGCGCTGTTGCGTGGGGCTCAGCGCACGCCGTCTGCGGCGAAGTTCGCGACGCAGGGCGTTTTTATCAAAACGTTGGGCGTCGATGACGGTGTGATCGTTCACGATAGAGTTCCCCAGAGTGCCGCTGTCATTCTGGCCCTGAACCTACTGGTTCAGAGTGGGTGGCCGCAGCCAGACCGTCAGGCTTTCCGACGCACGGACATGCACACGGGTCTGGCTAGCATTTGGCCCCCTGGGTACTGCGCATAGGCTCGAGGGACTATAACGACTGGCGCACACCCCAGAGAACCCATTCATCTTAACAGAGCCGAAGGCAATGCCAAAGAGCCGTACCCAAGTATTGCCTCAAGGCTTCTCCACAGGGCGGGCACCTTGCAGCGCTCGTTCGAGCCGGTCATGCAGACGGCTGAGGCTCGCCTCGCCCGCCCGGTGCTCATCAAGGGCCTCCAGCAGCTCATGGGTGATATTCAGCGCGGCCATGATGGCGATGCGCTCGTTGCCCAGCACGCTGCTTTGCGCGTGGATACCCTGCATGGCGCGGTCCAGATAGCGAGCAGCGCGTTCAAGCTTGGCTTGTTCACCGGTGTCGCAGGCGATCATGTAGCCGCGACCCAGCAGGGTAATTTCTTTGGTTGGCCGCTTAGCGTTACTCATCGAAGACTCCGGCACGGGCACGTCAAGGCCCGAATGCGTTAACATCACGGTATAGAAAGGAGGGACGGCGTTCACTATAAGAGAGCCGCTTGCGCGGGGTCAACGCGCGCTCGTCGGCACCCACGTGTTTCACGCCGGCGCCTTGTCCATTTTCACGGTTTAGAAAGCGAGCCAGTCATGTCATTAATCGATCAGCGCCAAGACTTTTCCGACGTTGCGGATGTCTTTCTTCTTCACGGCAGCATGCAGTCACCCGCCTTTCTGGATGGGCGGCTTTGTGCGCTATTGGCACTGCGCGATGTCAGCGCGCAGGCCTGGCTTGAGGAGGTGTGCATGAGTCTTGGTGTCGAGCAGCCCAGAGATTCTCAAAGTGCCGAGCGCCTTCTGGGCTGGCGCCGGCAGACCCTGGAAGCGCTCAGCGCAAGCGACCTGAACTATGCGCCGCTTCTGCCCGATGAGCTTTTTTCATTGGGCGAGCAGGCCCAGGCGCTGAAGGAGTGGGCGTTGGGCTTTATGGAGGTCGTCGAGGAGGTGGCCGACGAGGCGCTTAAAAAGCGCTGGTCTCAGCCGCTGGTCGAAGCCATCGACGACCTGGAGAGTTTTGGCCAGATCGATGCCGACATCGACGATACTCCGGAAAACGAGAACGATCTTTTTGCGCTGAGCGAACACGCGCGCATGGCTGCGATGCTGCTCTACACCGAGCAGCATCCGGGCAAGCCCCAGGTGGAACAGACCGACGCCCCGGTTCACTGATTGACAGGAGTTTTGATGTTACCCGAAAAGCTTGCGCGCCCCGCCGCGATCACCAATGACGAGTACCGTGCCCGGCGCCAGGCGCTGATGGCGCAGATTCCCCAGGATGCCGCCATCATCGTGCCGGGTGGCGCGCTGGTGACCCGCTCCAACGACAGCGAGTATCCCTTTCGCCAGCAAAGCGATTTCTACTACTTGACCGGTATTCAGGAGCCCGACGCGCTGTTGTTGCTGCTGCCCGGTCATGAGGCAGGGCAAAGTGTGGTGTTCTGCCAGGACCGGGACCCCACGCTTGAAGCCTGGACCGGGCGGCGGCTGGGCGCCAGCGGGGTAATGGTTCAGCACGGCATCGATCAGGCATTCGAGAACATCGAACGTGAAGCGCGCCTGCCCGCCCTGCTTGACGGGCGCACCCTGCTTTACGCGCCGCTGGATCAGCCCGAGGCGCTCGCGCTTGCCGAAGAGGCGCTTGCCCAGGCACAGGCGGGCAAGCGGCGGGGCAAACCCGCCCTCAAGGGCTGGCTTGATAGCCGCGAACTGATTCATGCCCAGCGGCTGATCAAGAGCCCGGCGGAACTTGACCTGCTGCGCCACGCCTGTGTGCTTTCCGCGAAAGCCCACTGCCGGGCCATGCGCGGTTGTGCCCCGGGGCTTTTCGAGTACCAGCTCCAGGCCGAACTCGAGCACGAATTCGTCTGGCACGGCGGCAGCGGTCCGGCCTACAGCACCATCGTGGGCGGTGGCGCGAACGCCTGTGTCTTGCACTATATTGAAAACAGCGCCGAGCTTGCCGACGAGACGCTGGTGCTGATCGACGCGGGTGCCGAGTTTGACCTGTACGCCGGCGACATTACCCGCACGTTCCCTGTCAACGGACGCTTCAGCAAAGCGCAGCGCGCGCTTTACGAAGTGGTACTGGGCGCCCAGGAGCGCGCCGTCGCCGCCGTGGCACCCGGCGCCACCTTGGCCGACATTCATGCCGGCGTAGTGAAAGACTTGACCCAGGGCCTTGTCGAACTGGGGCTTCTGGAAGGCGATGTGCAGTCACGCATCGATGACGAAAGCTATCGGCGCTTTTACCTGCACTCCACCTCGCACTGGCTGGGGCTGGACGTTCACGATGTAGGCACCTACCGGCTGAATGAAGAAACACCCCGCCCTCTAGACCCGGGAATGGTCGTCACCATCGAACCTGGCCTGTATATCCCTGAAGACGATGATATTCCCAAGGTGTATCGCGGTATCGGTATTCGTATCGAGGATAACGTGGCGGTCAATGAAGCCGGCGGCGAGGTACTTACTGCGGATGTACCCAAGCAAGTAGCTGAAATTGAAGCGCTGATGGCCAATAAATAACCAGCCAGAAAGACTTGGAAATTTAATTATGTAATGGATTACGAAATTACATATGGTAGAGGGAGGCCTATTGATGCCCACGCAGGTGCCAGAAAATACTTCGAAAGCCGCTTCTTACGATATCGTTATCGTGGGTGGCGGGCTGGTGGGGGCAAGCCTTGGCTGCGCACTGGCGCCGCTGATCGAGCGCTACGATCTTCGTGTGGCCATTGTGGAAGCCGCCGCGCTTTCGCGACATGCCGATGAGCCGAGTTGGCAGCCAAGCTTTGATGCCCGCGCCAGTGCCATTGCCGAGGGCTCGGCCCAGCGCTTTCGTGAATTGGGGGTGTGGGAGACCATGCAGCGCGAGGCAACCCCTATCTCGCAGATTCATATCAGCGAACGCGGCCGGCTGGGAGCCACCCGGTTAAGTGCCGACGAGCTAGGTGTCAGTGCGCTAGGCCATGTCATTCCCAATGCCTGGATGGGCCAGGCGCTGCACCAGAAGCTTCGAAGTCTGCCTGTCCACTGGTACTGCCCGGCCAGGGTCGAGACATTGACCCCGGTGGAAAACGGTCACTACCTGAAGCTCTCTACCGGGGATGAACTCAACGCCGAGCTTACCGTGCTGGCCGATGGCGGCCGCTCCGGGCTCAAGGAGCAGTTGGGCATCAAGAGCCGGCGGCGCTCCTACGAGCAGAGCGCGCTGATCGCCCACGTAGGGATCAGTCAGCCCCACCATGGCGTGGCTTTCGAGCGCTTTACCCAGGAAGGGCCCATTGCCTTGCTGCCGCTACCCAACCAGGCCATGGAGTTGATCTGGACGCACCAGAGCGGTGCCGAAAGCGCGCGTCTGGCGCTTGGCGATGGGGCATTTCTGGAGCAGTTGCAGCGCGCCTTCGGCGATCGGGTAGGTCGCTTTATCCGGGTGGGCAAGCGCTTTAGCTACCCGCTGTCGCTGGTGACCGCCAGGGAGTCGGTGCGCCCCGGTCTTGCCGTATTGGGCAATGCGGCCCACGCGCTGCACCCGGTGGCAGGCCAAGGATTCAACCTGGCGCTGCGCTCGGTAATGGATCTGATCGAGGCGTTGGAGCAGGGCAGACAGCAAGGCCGCGGGTTGGGTGATATGCACACGCTGCTTGCCTTCGAAAGCCGTCGGGCGCGTGATCAAACCAACGTGATTCGCTTCAGCGATAGCCTCGTGCGACTTTTCGGCTACTCGTTTCCGCTTTTACCTCACGCCCGGGCTGCCGGGCTTGTCGGCCTTAATCTCATCGGGCCACTCAGAAGAGGGCTGGCGCGTCGGGCCATGGGCCTTGAGCGCTGATATTCTTGAAACCCGTTTACCAGGACAGGGAACGTTATGCATACGCAACAGGCGCCATCGAGCAAGACCTTCGAGCAGTATGACGCAGTGATTGTGGGCGCGGGCATGGTGGGCACGGCCCTGGCGGGGCTTCTGGCGGGCGCCGGCATGCGCACGGCCCTGGTGGAGGCGACAGAAAAGCCACTTTGCCTGACGTCGCTGGATCTGACCACCCCCGCGCCCCGGGTAAGTGCGCTGACACCGGTTTCCCAGCGTCTTCTGACACATCTGGGCGCCTGGCCTGCCATGGCCGCCACGCGTATCACGCCGTATCGCTACATGCACGTGTGGGACAGCGAAGGTAGCGGTAGCATCGATTTCTCCGCCTTTGAGGCGGGCACGCCGGTGCTGGGCCATATCGTGGAAAACAACGTCACGCTGGCAGCCCTTAACCAGCAGGTGCTGGCCCTGCCCTCGCTGAGCGTGTTTTACGGGGTGGAGATCGCGGCGCTGCAGACCGCACCCGCCGGGCGCTGTCTGGTGCTCAAGGATGGCCGCGAGCTACAGACACCTTTATTGATTGCCGCCGACGGTGCTCGCTCGGCGCTTCGCGAGCTTGCCGGTATCGAGGTGGTGGAAGAGGCCATGGAGCAGGATGCGGTGGTGACCACCGTACGCTGCGAAAAGCCTCACGGCGGCTGTGCGCGTCAGGCGTTCATCGATGGTCGGCCGCTGGCCTTTCTGCCGCTGACGGTGGAGGACGAAGCCCACTACTGCTCGATCGTCTGGTCGACGACACAGGCGCACGCCCAGACGCTTGGCGCGCTTTCCCGCGAGGCGCTGGGCGAGGCGTTGAGCGAGGGCCTGGGCCATCGGCTGGGGCGGGTCGAGGTGCTGGATCAGGCCTACCGCTTTGCGCTGATTCAGCGCCACGCCAGAAGGTACGTGCTGGAACATTTCGCCCTGGTGGGCGACGCCGCCCATACGGTGCACCCGCTGGCGGGCCAGGGGGTGAACCTGGGGCTGATGGATGCAGCGGTACTGGCAGAGGAGGTGATTCACGCCTGGCGGCGGGGCGCCCCCTGGGGGGCGCTTTCAAACCTCGAACGCTACGAGCGCAGGCGGCGTCTGGATAACACCGCCATGCTCGCGCTGATGAAGGGATTCAAGACGCTTTTCGGCAGCCGTCTGCCGGTGCTGACCCTGGCGCGCAACATGGGCATGAGCGCGATGAGCCAGGTGGTCCCGCTGAAGCGACTGATCATGCGACAGGCTACCGGTGAACGGGGCCGCCTGCCGCGTTCGTGTCGCTAACGGCGGCGCTCCACCACGTTGAGCGCCTTGAGCAGGTTGAGCGCTTCGCTTAGCTGGTAATCGTCGCGCAGCCGCTCGGAGAGTCCGGCACGCTCCCGGGGGCTGCCGCGTTGGCCATCCAGATGGCCATCCAGGTCGATTTCACGAATCTCGCGGCGCCTTTCGGCGACCTCGAGGCGCCCGCGCACTACCTCCACGTCCGGCTCGATCCCCTGAGCCTGAATGGAGCGCCCGTTGGGGGTGTAGTAAAGCGCGGTGGTGAGTTTCAAGCCTTCGCCGTTACCCAGCGGCATGATCTGCTGTACCGAGCCCTTGCCGAAGCTTTCGGTCCCCATGATGACGCCACGGCGCTGGTCCTGAAGCGCGCCCGCCACGATTTCGGCGGCGGAAGCGCTACCGCCGTTGATCAGCACCACCAGCGGAATGTCCCGCGCCGGGGTGGTGGGGTTGGCGGAGAACGACATTTCAGTATTGGCCAGGCGCCCTTCGGTATACACGATCAGCCCGTTGTCCAGAAACAGATCCGCCACGCCGACCGCCGCCTGCAGCACGCCGCCGGGATTGTTGCGCAGGTCGAGCACCAGCCCGTCAAGTGCCTGATCCCGGCTCATGCGCTCAAGCGCCTGGCCGGCCTGTTCCGGGGTGCGCGACTGGAACTGGCTGATGCGCAGATAGCCATAACCGGGCTCTAAAAGCTCATGCTTGACGCTTTCACTGCGAATCACCTCGCGCATCAGGGTGATGTCCCGCGGGTCCTCTTCACCGGCGCGCAGAATACCCAGGCGAAGCTCGCTTCCGGGCTCGCCGCGCATCAGCGTGACGGCCTCCTGCAGCGACAGGCTATCGGTGGGGGTGCCGTCGATGGTGAGGATGATATCCCGGGAGAGCAGCCCCGCCCGGGAGGCGGGGGTGTCGTCGATCGGCGTGACGACCATGAGCTGGCCGCCTTCGTTGCCCACCTCGATGCCGATGCCGCCGAACTCGCCCTGGGTGGACTCGCGAAGGCTCTGGTATTCGTCGACGTCCAGGTAGGCCGAGTGGGGGTCCAGTTCGCTTAGCATGCCGCGCATGGCATTACGCAAGAGCGTGGCATCCTCCACCTCTTCGACGTAGCCACGCTTGATGCGCTCGAAGACCTCGGCGAAGGTTTGAATCTCCTCCAGCGGCAGTTCTTCTTGCGCGTTCGCCCCGGCGCCTTGCGCCGCCAGCGGCAGCGGAGAGGCCAGCAGCGCCAGCGGCAGCCACATCACCATCAGCCGCTTGGCGGGGGCCAGTACCTCGTTAACAGTTCGCGTCATGCAGACTCCGCAAGGCAAAAGGCGGCGTGGGCCACGCCGCGTGTAAAAGTAGTCTCAGCTTATCCCGTCAGCGGCGTGCAATCCAACGCTGTGGATTAATCGGCTCGCCACGGTTTCTAACTTCGAAGTAAAGCGCGGCGTGGCTCTGGCCGCCACTATTTCCCACCCGGCCGATCTCGTCGCCCCGATTCACCTGCTGGCCCGGGCGGGCGCTGAACTGCTGCAGATGGGCATAAAGGGTCATCACCTGGTCACCATGGTCGATGATCAGCAAATTGCCAAAGCCGCGCATCCAGTCGGCGAACACCACTCGCCCGGCGTGTACCGAGGTCACCGGCGTGTTGGTGCTGGCCTCTATGACGATGCCGTTGTAGTGCACGCCGTCCTGGCCGCGAAAGCCTGCGGTAATCGCACCCTGCACCGGCCAGGGCAGATCGCCCTGGGTGCGACCGATGTTCGTGGTCGGGGTGGCCTTGGCCATACGCGCCATTTCCGCCTGGATACGGCGAAGCTGCGCTTCGGCCTCTTCCCGGGTCTGGTTGAGATCCGCCAGGCGGTCGGCTTCGCTTGCGTAGCGGTCGTCCAGGGTAGATACCACGTGCTGGCGCTCGGCGCTGGCTTCGGCCAGCTGGGCGCTTTGCGCTTCAAGCTCGTCGGTCAGCGCTGCCAGACGACGCTGGCGCTGGTCAAGCTCGGCCTCGGTTTCACCCAGGGCGTTGTCCAGCCGGGCGATATCGTCAAGGCGAGACTGGCGCGCCCGACTCAGGCGGTTCAGATACGCCTGCATGCGATCAAGCTGTGCCGGGTCGCTCTGGTTGAGCAGAAGTTTCAGTTGCGGTGTGGGCCCTAGCCGGTAAAGTGCGGCAAACTGCTCGGCAAGCGCCGCCACCTGGGCGGTGCGCTCGCCCTGCAGCCGGTCGCGGTGGCGACCCAGCGCCCGAGTCTCCTCATCCAGAGTACGCCGTTCGGCCTGCAGGGTGTCCAGGCGCTGATGGGTGGTGGCAAGCTCGGTTTCCACCACGGCCAGGGCCTGGGTGGCGCTGTCCCGGGCCTGGTCGGTCTCGCCTAGCCGGGCGGCCAGCGACTCGATCTGCTGGCCGAGCGCGTCCAGCTCCTGACGCGCGGCCTGTTCATCCTGAGCGAAAGCCACCCCGGCCGCGTAAAACGCGCAAGCCACGACGGCTGGCAGGATGCGCCGCAGGCTCCTTGTTGTCCTGCCGGGTTCTTGGCTCATTCCTGAAAATCAAGCAGCGGCTTACCGGTCATGGCCTCGGGAATCGTTTGATCCATCATGGTCAAGAGCGTCGGTGCCAGATCGCACAGGCGGCCCTCGGCCAGGGTGGCCGGGCGCTCGCCGACGAAGATAAGCGGCACCAGAAAGGTGGTATGGGCGGTCTGCGGGGCGCCGGTCTCCGGGTGAATCATCTGCTCGGCGTTGCCGTGGTCTGCGGTGATCAGGCACGCCCCGCCTGCACGCTCGATTGCCTCGACCACGCGGCCCACGCAGGTGTCCACGGTTTCAATGGCTTTGACAGCGGCATCGAAATCCCCGGTATGGCCGACCATATCGCCGTTGGCGTAGTTGCACACGATCAGATCGAAGCGGCGACTGTCGATGGCGTCCACCAGCTTGTCGGTGATCTCGAAAGCGCTCATTTCGGGTTTTTCATCGTAGGTTTTCACGTCCCGGGGCGAGGGCACCAGAATGCGTTCTTCCCCTTCGTACTCGGCCTCATGGCCGCCGGAAAAGAAGAATGTGACATGGGGATACTTTTCGGTTTCGGCAATGCGCAGCTGATTCAGGCCGCGTTTGGCGACCACTTCGCCCAGAGTGTCGGCCAGATCAGACGGCGGGAAGGCAGCGGGGGCCTTGATGTCGGCGGCGTACCGGGTCATCGTCACCAGGCCGTCACCGGCAAGCTTCGGACAGCGTGCGCGCTGGAAACCGTCGAAATCGGCCTTTACGAAAGCGCGGGTCAGCTCTCGGGCGCGGTCGGAGCGGAAGTTGAGAAAAAGGGCGGCGTCGCCGTCGTCGATGGTGACGCCGCGATCATCAGCGCGCACCTGGCTGGCCGTGACGAACTCGTCGGTTTCGCCTCGACCATAGGCGGCTTCCAGCGCCGCTTCGGCGTTCAAGGCCGTATGTTCGGCTTCCCCCTGGACAAGCAGCCGGTAGGCTTTTTCCACACGTTCCCAGCGGTTGTCGCGGTCCATGGCGTAAAAGCGCCCGATCAGCGACGCGACAAAGCCGTTGTCCGCACCGACCAGCTCGGCAAGCCTGGCGTTGGCGCGCTCGATGGAGGCCAGGGCACTTTTCGGCGCGGTATCGCGGCCATCCAGAAAAGCGTGGACGTAGATACGCTTGGCGCCGCGGTGGGCGGCCAGTTCCGCCATGGCGAGAAAGTGATCTTCGTGGCTGTGTACGCCACCGGGGGACAAAAGCCCTAGCAGGTGCACCGCGCGGTCCTGACGGACGGCCTCGTCGATGGGCTTGGTGAGCGCTTCAATGCCTTCAAGCTCGCCTTCCTTGATCGCCTTGGTGATCCGCGTGAAGTCCTGGTACACCACGCGGCCCGCGCCCAGATTCATGTGCCCGACCTCGGAGTTCCCCATCTGGCCATCCGGCAGACCCACGTGTTCGCCGTCGGTATGCACAAAGGCATGCGGGCGAGAGGTCCAGAGTGCATCCATGGTGGGCGTATGGGCAGCGGCGACGGCGTTGTGTGCCTGATCCGGGTTGTAGCCGTAGCCGTCCAGAATGATCAGCGCCACCGGGCGCGGGGTCGATGTAGCCATTGATACCTCGTAATGTCGGGTAACCATGCGAGAATGAAGAGGTGTTTGAAAGCCTCGGTGTCCCGCTTCGGGGCGTTTCAGACACCCCCTTGCGATCGGGGTCGCGGCAAGCGCGCGCTTGGGGCATCATAACGCAGGCAGCCGCCAGGCGTCATGGCCTGCGCGCAACGCCCCGTGACGTGTATACTTGTCGCGTTTGACAGTGGCCTGGCCGCTTTATTTTGCATAGACCAAGAGATTGTGTTCGCGATGATCGATCAGCTGTTCGAATTCGTAATGAACCACCCCCTGCTGGTGGGCGCATTTTTGCTGGTGCTGCTGGCGTGGCTTGTCTACGAAACCCGCAATGCCTCCACGAATGCCGTGACCTCCTCTCAGGCCACCCAGCTTATCAACCGGGAAGACGCGGTGGTGGTGGATGTGCGCGAGAGCAAGGAATTCAAGGCCGGCCATATTGCCGGCGCACGCAACATTCCCCAAAGCAGTCTGGACACCCGCATGAAGGAGCTGGAGAAAGTGAAGGACCAGCCGATCATTGTGGTGTGCAAGCACGGCCAGAGCGCGGGTACCGTTCAAACCAAGCTCGCCCAGGCGGGCTTCGAGCGCGTCAACAAGCTCAAGGGCGGTATGACGCAGTGGCAGGCAGACGGCCTGCCGGTGGTGAAAAAGTAAGTCTTGTGCGCCGCGGCGCATCTTCATTTAACGCATGAACCATCAGGAGTACTCCCATGGCGGAAGACAACAACGCCCCCCAGCCAGGCGCCGGCGCAGCCGAAGGCGAAAAGCCCCAGCTGAAATTCTCGCTGCAGCGCATTTACGTCAAGGACATTTCGTTTGAAGCGCCCAACTCGCCGTCGGTCTTCAAGCAGTCGTTCAAGCCCAAGGTGAATCTGGATCTGAACACCACCAGCACCAAGATCGACCACGACCAGTATGAAGTCGTGGTGAAGGTGACCGCCCAGGTGAACGATAGCGAAACCGGCACCACCTCGTTTCTGGCAGAAGTCGAGCAGGCGGGCCTGTTCCGTATCTCCGGTATCGAAGGTGCACAGCTCGAGCAGACGCTGGGTGCGTTCTGCCCGAACCTTCTGTTCCCCTACGCCCGTGAGTGCGTGGACAACCTGGTCAACCGTGGCGGCTTCCCGCCGCTGATGCTGGCCCCGGTCAACTTCGAGGCCATGTACGCCCAGCGCAAGAAGCGCGAAGCGCAACAGGCTTCCGAGAGCACTCACTAAGCTTTAATCATGAAAGCCGACTGGTACGCCCGACACGGCAAGATGCCCCGCCTTCATGTGCCGGCCGCGCTAAGCGCCGGTACGGAGGTGACGCTGCCGGAAGGCCCAGCGCGTCACGTGACCCGCGTACTGCGCCTGGGGGAAGGGGCGCCGCTGGTGCTGTTCGACGGTAACGGGCAGGAGGCGGGCGCTCGTCTGGTTGAAGCCGGCCGCAAGCGCACGGTGGCCCTGGTGGAGAGCGTGTGGCCCGGCGAGGGAGAGTCGCCTCTGGCGGTTCATCTGGGCCAGGCAATCTCCAAGGGCGACCGGATGGACTACGCCATCCAGAAAGCCGTGGAGCTGGGCGTGGCAGCCATCACCCCGCTCTATACCGAGCGGGGTGATGTGCGTTTGAAAGAGGAACGCGAGGCGAAAAAGCATGCCCATTGGCAGGCGGTAGCCGAAAGCGCCTGCGAACAGAGCGGCCGGGCGGTGGTGCCGGTGGTTCACCCACCCATGACGCTTGAGGCCTGGCTTGGCGAGCGCGATGAGTCGCTCAGGCTGATGCTGCACCTGGCCACCGGCAATCGCTTCGATCTGATCGAGTGCCCCGAGCGAGCCGCACTCTTGATCGGCCCGGAGGGCGGGTTGACCCAGCAGGATATCAGCGCCGCAGAGAACCACGGCTTTACCCCGCTGACGTTGGGTCCACGCGTGCTGCGCACCGAAACCGCGCCGGTGGTGGCGCTTACCCTTTTGCAACATCATTTCGGCGATATGTAAGCGCTCACTCATGGCGCTTGCATCCTCTCCTGGGCTACTAGCCCTCCCCGCCTGATCGGCTGCTTTCAAAAAGCTTCCCACACCCCCACTTGCCGATGGCCGCCTGCTTTTTAAGGCCGTTCAGCACCACGGGCTTGAGTATCGGCAGTGCTTCCCCGGAAAGCCCGCTAAGCACGGTCACACGGTGCTGGCGCCCTCTTGAATAACCCAGCCAGCACGGCAGCCAGAGCGGCGTCGGCGGCGCTACCATTAGCTGCACGTGCCAGCGCCTGGGGTGAGCCATGCGCTCCCAGAACCATTGGCGGGCAAGCGTCTCGAGGGCAGGGGCCTCGCCCGTTGTGAGCGCCACCCCGGCAGTGGGCTCTTCGGCCTGGACGGGAAGGTCAGGGCCGGCTAACAGCATCGGCCGGTACATGGCCTGAGCGGTCAAGAGCCAGGCGCAGGGGGCGTTTTGCGCGGCGCTCAAACCGAAGGCCCAAAGTGACACCCAGGCGGGCTCGAAGCGCTGGGCACCGACGCGCTTGAAGCGTGCCTGGGCGTCGGATTCGTCGATACGCCGCGCAAGCGTCAGTGGCTCACGCATTGGCCCACCCTTGAAGCAGGGCAAGCATCGAGAGCATCAACGCGAACCACACAAGCAGCCCCAGGCAGCGCCGACGCGTCAAGCGCGCCTCGGCGCCCACTTCCGGGGCGCTATCGGCCCGGGCGGCCAGAATTGCCTGCATGTCCGGGGCGGTCTCATCGATGATGACATCGCTGAGCTGATCGCTTCGCGGCGCGGCGCTGGTCAGACTCACCAGATAACCCACAAAGACCGCGACTACCACGCCGATGGTGTTGTTGTAGAGCCAGGAAATATCCAGTAACGCAGAGGTCGCCCACACGGCGAGCATGCCTGTACAAAGGCCTGCCACCGCGCCACGGGCGTTGCTGCGGTGACTGAAAATCGCCAGCAGGAACGTGCCCAGAAGCGCGCCATAAAACCATGAGCCTACCTGATTCACCGCCTCGATCACCGGGCCCAGGTTGCCGGCGAAAAACGCGAACAGCGTCGCGTAGCCGCCCCAGAATACCGTGGCCCAACGCGAGGCCTTCAGGTAGTGGGCGTCGCTTTCGTCCGGCTTGAGATAACGGCTGTAGAAATCGCGCACGGTGACCGCCGAGAGCGAGTTGAGCGCCGAATCCAGGCTTGACATCGCCGCGGCAAACACCCCGGCAATGACCAGCCCGGCCATGCCGGAGGGGAAGGTCTCGACCACGTAGCGGGGCAGCAGCTCGTTCAGGTTCTCCGGGGCGGTAAGGCCGTTTTGCTGGTAGTAGGTGGCCAGAATGATGCCCACAAACAGAAACAGCAGCATCTGTGGAATCAGCAGGTAGCCCCCGATCAAAAGCGAGCGCTGGGCATCCGGTACCGTGGGGCTTGAAAGCACGCGCTGGATCTGGCTCTGGTCGGTGCCGAAATAGGCCACGTGAAGAAAGAAGCCGCCGAACAGGCCGGCCCACAGTGAATAGGTCACACTCGGGTCAAGGGATAGATCGATGGTGTTGAACATGCCGCTTTGCGCACCGAAGGTGAACACATCGCCCCACCCGCCGGGCAGGCTGGTCACCAGGAAGATGATGCTCAAAAGCGCGCCGAGCCAGAGCACGAACATCTGGATGACATCGGTCCAGATCACCGCGCTGATGCCGCCCAGCACCGTGTAGCTGATCGCCAACACCGCCATGATGATGATGGTGAGATTGACGCTCCAGCCGGTGACCACGGCCAGTACCAACGCTGGCGCGTAGAGCACCACGCCGGTGGCTAGGCCGCGTGCGATCAAGAACAAGAGCGCGGTCAGCGTGCGCGTACCCGGGCCGAAGCGGCGCTCCAGAAGCTCGTAGATACTGTAGATCCCCGCCCGGTGGAAGACCGGTACCAGCACCAGGATCAGCACGATCATGGCAAGCGGTACGTTGATGAAGGTAACCAGCCGTTCGAGCCCGCCTTCAAACCCCCAGCCCGGCGCGCCGATGAAGGTAATGGCGCTCGCCTGAGTGGCCATGACCGAAAGCCCGATGGCCCAGCCGGGAATCTTGCGTCCGCCCAGAAAGTAGTCCTCGGGGCTATGCTGATCCTTGCCAAAGCGCGAACCGATCCAGGCAATCAGCCCGATATAGCCGACCAGAACGATCGTGTCCCAAAGCGTGAATCCTTCCATGCCCGATTTTCTCCTTTTTTATGGCCTTACTTTTCATGGCTTCATTGTTTATAGCTTCACTTTTGTATGACTTCATCTTTATGACGTCACCGAGCATAGCAACGGCTTCATTGAACATAGCAGGTTGGCATAAGGCGCACCGGGTTGAACGGCCTGACTCGCCGCTGGTTGCAAAAACACCACGTCGTCTTTGCCCGCAGGTGGGCCAGGCGCCATAATAAAGGCTCATTTTTCGAGGATGGTGTTCATGGCTTACGACGCTCAGTCGCCCCCTAAGTCGGCAAGCGATGCAACCGCCCAGATAGGGGAAGTGGCCTACCTGACGGTGGCAACTGTCAACAGTACCGGCGCTTTCCTGCGCTGGGGCCCTCCCAAGGATGTACTGCTGCCCTACAGCGAGCAGCGCTTTCGCCCTGAACCCGGCAAGCGCGTACTGGTGATGCTTTACGAAGATGATCAGGGCCGCCCGGTCGCTTCCCAGCGGCTGGACCGCTTTCTGAGCGATGACGCCTGGGCCCTTGAGAACGGCGAGCCAGTCACTGTTATTGTGGCCGACCGCACCGACCTTGGCATGAAAGTGGTCGTCAATCATCGCTACTGGGGCCTTATCTACCAGGATGACGTCACCAAGCCTCTGCGCCGTGGCCAGACGGTGCCCGGCTACGTCAGGCAGCGCCGCGATGACGGGCGTCTGGATATTTCGCTGCTGCCGCCGGGGGCGGCGCGCCTTGACGTGGTGGGCGAGAAGATTCTTGCCGCGCTGCGTGAAAGCGGCGGTTATCTGCCCCTGGGCGATAAAAGCGACGCCCACGCCATCAAGGCGCGCCTGGGGGTGAGCAAAAGCGCTTTCAAGCAGGCCATCGGGCGGCTTTACAAGCAGCAGCGGATTACCCTCGAGCCTGGCGCGATACGCCTGCTGCCGGGTGCTTGAGCCCTAAAGTTGGAGCCGTATCGCCAGTACGGCATACTGCTTCCTAATTGTTTATGGATGGATAGTGCCCTGATGAGTCAATCGAATCTGCACCTTGGCGTTGTGATGGACCCCATCAGCGACATCGCCTACAAGAAAGACACCACCCTGGCCATGCTGTGGGCGGCCCAGGAACGCGGCTACACCCTGTACTACATGGAGCAGGAAGATCTCTTCATGCAGGCGGGCGAAGCCTTTGCGCACATGCGAGCGTTGACCGTACATCGCGACCCGGCGCACTGGTATGACCTGGGCGAGGCGGAGTCGCGCCCGCTTGCGAGCCTGGATGCGGTGCTGATGCGCAAGGATCCGCCGGTGGACGCCGAGTTCATCAACGCGGTCCACCTGCTGGGCTTTGCCGAGCGCGAAGGCGTGCTGATCGTCAACCCCACCCAGGCACTGCTGCAGTGCAACGAGAAGCTCTTCGCCCAGCAGTTTCCCGAATGCTGCGCACCGACCATCGTTGCCAGCCGCGACGACGTACTGCGCGCCTTTCATGCCGACCATGGCAACGTGATCTTCAAGCCGCTGGACGGCATGGGCGGCACCGGGATTTTTCATATCGGCCCGGACGGTCGCAATATCGGGGCTGTGATCGAGCAGCTCACCCTGCGAGGCCAGCGCCAGATCATGGCCCAGCGCTACCTGCCGGAAATCAAGGATGGCGATACGCGCATTCTGCTGGTGGATGGCGAGCCCGTACCTTTCGGACTGGCGCGCATTCCCTCGGCGGGCGAGACGCGCGGCAACCTGGCTGCCGGCGGGCGTGGGGTAAGTCGCGAACTGACAGAACGTGACCACTGGCTGATCGATCAGGTCAAGCCGGTCATCAAGGAGAAAGGGCTGATGTTTGTCGGGCTTGACGTGATCGGTGATTTCATCACCGAAATCAACGTCACAAGCCCTACCTGCGTGCGCGAAATCGACGACCAGCGCGGCACTGACATCGCCGGCCTGCTGCTGGACGCCATCGAGCGCCGGCTCGCCTCTTGAGAGGCTATTCATATTCGCACATTGAGCGAGGCGCGCGCGGGCACTGGCGCGCCGTAGGAGACGCATGCAAAGTTTAAAGCACCATTTTCTCATGGCGATGCCGCACCTTGACGATGCCAACTTCGCAGGCAGCTTGATCTATCTGTGTGATCACGACCACAACGGCTGCATGGGCGTGATCGTCAACCATCCGCTGGAGATTACGCTCGATACGCTGTTTGAACAGCTCTCCCTTGGCGGTGATGAAAGCCCGCACCGCAACGCACCGGTGTATTACGGCGGCCCGATGCATAAAGACCGCGGCTTTATTCTCCACGTTGGCGACAGCCAGGAGTGGGACTCCAGCATTCAGGTGGAGGACAATATCGCCCTGACCACCTCGATGGATATTTTGAAAGCGCTGGCCGACGGCGAGGGCCCCGGGCAGTTTCTGGTGTGTCTGGGCTGCGCTGGCTGGGAAGTAGGCCAGCTCGAGGAGGAACTCAAGGAGAACAGCTGGTTGACAGTGGAGGGGGACGAAGGCGTGATTTTCAAGACACCGCCCGCTGAGCGCCTGGCCGCCGCCGCCGGTATTCTGGGCGTGGATCTTAATCTCATGACACGCGATGCAGGGCACGCCTAGTGGCGGTCTCGGGTCAGCGTCTGGTGCTTGCCTTTGACTACGGCACACGGCGTATCGGCATGGCGGTGGGCAACGAACTTCTAAGGAGTGCTCGTGAGCTTGACCCGCTTACCGCCCGTGACGGTATTCCGGACTGGCAGCGCGTCGGCGCGCTTTTGAAAGAGTGGCAGCCGGATCTGCTGGTAGTGGGGTTGCCGCTCAATATGGACGGCAGTGAATCCGACATGAGCGTGCGTGCGCGCAAATTCGGCAACCGGCTTCACGGGCGTTTTGGCAAGGCAGTCGAAATGGTCGACGAACGCGGTTCCACCCGGGAGGCTAAAGCCATCGCCCGTGAAGCCGGGCACCGGGGCAACTACCGGGAAGAGAGCGTCGACGGTATCGCTGCGGTGCTCATACTCGAAGGCTGGTTCGCCCACCGGGAAGGGCTTCCGGGCGGGCGTCTTTCGCTCTAGAGGATCCTTGCTTTATGGCGCCTAGCGATCCAGCGTGCCGGTCTGGCTGGGCACGAACCAACGTACCGGGCGAAGGTCCTGGGCGATCAGCTCATCGACTTTGAGCAGCGTGGCGAAGATCGCCATGCGCATGGGAATGCCGTTGTCGGTCTGACGGAAGATGGCCAGGCGCGGGTCGCCATTGAGGTCCACGTCAAGATCGTTCGCCCCGGCCCGGCTGTCCCGCGGCAAGGGGTGCATGACGATGGTCGACTCATTGCAGTGTTGATCCAGAAATGCCCGGTTCACCCTGAAGTCGTCGGAAACACCCTTGAAGCTCTCATTCATCTCCTCGGTAAAACGCTCCTTCTGAATGCGCGTGGTGTACACCACATCCAGGTCGCTGAAGTCCGTGCTCAGCTGCTCGCGCATTTCCACGCGGTGGCCCCGGGATGTCACCAGATCGACAAGCGGCGTAGGCATCTCGAGACCCGGCGGCGAGACCAGCGTGATGCGCAGCGGATCATATAAAGAAAGCAGCTTGATGAGCGAGTGCACCGTGCGACCATACTTCAGATCCCCGGTCAGCAGGATATGCGCGCCTTCAAGACGCTTGCCCAGACGCTGAAACTCCTTGTCGATCGTATAAAGATCCAAAAGCGCCTGGCTTGGGTGCTCGCCGGGCCCGTCGCCCCCGTTGATGACCGGTACATTGGTTGCCTCGGCAAACTCGGCCACTGACCCCTGGTCGGGATGGCGCATCACGATGGCATCGCAGTAGCCGCTCATCACCCGGCTGGTGTCGTAAAGCGACTCGCCTTTCGCCATGGAGGAGAAGGTAAAGCCGGTGGTATCGCAAACGCTGCCCCCCAGACGGCAAAACGCGGCGTTGAAACTGACCCGGGTGCGCGTACTGGCTTCGAAAAACAGATTACCCAACACCGCGCCTTCCAGCACACGGGTGGCCTGTCGGCGGCTGGCGATGGGCTCCATTTGCGCGGCCACGCGTAACAGGTGATTGACGCTTTCGCGGTTCAATGAATCAACGGATAGTAGATGGGGGCTCATCACAGACCTCGGTGAGATGGTGGGCGAGAACGCTAGTGTAACCATTAACCGCCATCTGGCCGAAACGCTTTAAATGATCGCCTTGCCCCGGCATGGAATTTTTTTACAAAAGCCCTTGCCAAGGCGGCGGGGAATCCGTAAAGTACGCATCCGCTGCCGGGGACGCCCAGCGTTGCCAGCGGTGAATGAGAGTGAAAACTCTCGGTTTGTCAGGAAGTTAGCGAAGTCTTGATCGCTTGCTTCACTCGCTGAAAACAGCGGTTGACAACCACCAGGAAATGCGTAGAATACGTCTTCCTCGCTGAGGCAAGCGGCTCCGGTCATCGAGCCAACGTCTGAGTCCAGCGAAACCGCTCTTTAACAATTTGATCAGGTAATTCATGTGGGCGTTTGCCGATGAGGGTGACAAGTCACCTAATATCAAGGCAAGCGCACAAGAAGAATTTTCGAGTTCTTCAAATTCGTTTGAACCTTGAGCCAGGATTGATTCGCCTCTGTTGCTTTCGAGCGACAGGCAAGAATCACAATGATTTTAAACTGAAGAGTTTGATCATGGCTCAGATTGAACGCTGGCGGCAGGCTTAACACATGCAAGTCGAGCGGTAACAGGTCCAGCTTGCTGGACGCTGACGAGCGGCGGACGGGTGAGTAATGCATAGGAATCTACCCGGTAGTGGGGGATAACCTGGGGAAACCCAGGCTAATACCGCATACGTCCTACGGGAGAAAGGGGGCCTTGGCTCCCGCTATCGGATGAGCCTATGTCGGATTAGCTGGTTGGTGAGGTAACGGCTCACCAAGGCAACGATCCGTAGCTGGTCTGAGAGGATGATCAGCCACATCGGGACTGAGACACGGCCCGAACTCCTACGGGAGGCAGCAGTGGGGAATATTGGACAATGGGCGCAAGCCTGATCCAGCCATGCCGCGTGTGTGAAGAAGGCTTTCGGGTTGTAAAGCACTTTCAGCGAGGAAGAACGCCTGGCGGTTAATACCCGCCAGGAAAGACATCACTCGCAGAAGAAGCACCGGCTAACTCCGTGCCAGCAGCCGCGGTAATACGGAGGGTGCAAGCGTTAATCGGAATTACTGGGCGTAAAGCGCGCGTAGGTGGCTTGACAAGCCGGTTGTGAAAGCCCCGGGCTCAACCTGGGAACGGCATCCGGAACTGTCAGGCTAGAGTGCAGGAGAGGAAGGTGGAATTCCCGGTGTAGCGGTGAAATGCGTAGAGATCGGGAGGAATACCAGTGGCGAAGGCGGCCTTCTGGACTGACACTGACACTGAGGTGCGAAAGCGTGGGTAGCAAACAGGATTAGATACCCTGGTAGTCCACGCCGTAAACGATGTCGACCAGCCGTTGGGTGCCTTGTGCACTTTGTGGCGAAGTTAACGCGATAAGTCGACCGCCTGGGGAGTACGGCCGCAAGGTTAAAACTCAAATGAATTGACGGGGGCCCGCACAAGCGGTGGAGCATGTGGTTTAATTCGATGCAACGCGAAGAACCTTACCTACCCTTGACATCCTGCGAACCCGGAAGAGATTCCGGGGTGCCTTCGGGAACGCAGAGACAGGTGCTGCATGGCTGTCGTCAGCTCGTGTTGTGAAATGTTGGGTTAAGTCCCGTAACGAGCGCAACCCTTGTCCTTATTTGCCAGCGGGTAATGCCGGGAACTCTAAGGAGACTGCCGGTGACAAACCGGAGGAAGGTGGGGACGACGTCAAGTCATCATGGCCCTTACGGGTAGGGCTACACACGTGCTACAATGGCCGGTACAAAGGGCTGCAAACTCGCGAGAGTAAGCGAATCCCGAAAAGCCGGTCTCAGTCCGGATCGGAGTCTGCAACTCGACTCCGTGAAGTCGGAATCGCTAGTAATCGTGGATCAGAATGCCACGGTGAATACGTTCCCGGGCCTTGTACACACCGCCCGTCACACCATGGGAGTGGACTGCACCAGAAGTGGTTAGCCTAACTTTGGAGGGCGATCACCACGGTGTGGTTCATGACTGGGGTGAAGTCGTAACAAGGTAGCCGTAGGGGAACCTGCGGCTGGATCACCTCCTTAAACGATGCGTCATCCTCCCGGCAAGCGCTCACAATGAATTACCTGATCAGAATGCTGTTGATGCGCAGTGACAAACGTTCTGTTCTTCACACATCAAAAGAAAAAGCCTTGAGGTTTCAAGATCTTTTTTCTTTTTTTAACGTGAAAGAACGCTTGTCACTGCTTATAGCAGTCGCTCTTTAACAATGTATATCATGCTGACAATATCGAATGACGATAGGAAGACAGTTCGCTGTTTTTATCGTCGCATCTCGATATGCAATTGTTTTGTGATACGTTTTTGCGTATCCGGCAATCGTTGTCATTGCGAGATCCAGACTCCTTCGGGTTATAGGGTCAAGCAATGAAGCGCACACGGTGGATGCCTAGGCAGCCAGAGGCGATGAAAGACGTGGTAGCCTGCGATAAGGTTCGGTGAGGTGGCAAACAACCTGTGACCCGGACATCTCTGAATGGGGAAACCCACTGACCACAAGGTCAGTATCCTGTCCTGAATCTATAGGGCCAGGAAGCGAACCGGGGGAACTGAAACATCTAAGTACCCCGAGGAAAAGAAATCAACCGAGATTCCCCCAGTAGCGGCGAGCGAACGGGGACCAGCCCTTAAGCGTGTGACTGATTAGACGAACGGATTGGGAAGTCCGGCCAGAGCGGGTGATAGCCCCGTAGTCGAAAATCTGATCACGTGAAATCGAGTAGGTCGGGGCACGAGAAACCTTGACTGAAGACGGGGGGACCATCCTCCAAGGCTAAATACTCCTGGCTGACCGATAGTGAACCAGTACCGTGAGGGAAAGGCGAAAAGAACCCCGGCGAGGGGAGTGAAATAGATCCTGAAACCGTGTGCGTACAAGCAGTAGGAGCCCACTTGTTGGGTGACTGCGTACCTTTTGTATAATGGGTCAGCGACTTATATTCAGTGGCGAGCTTAACCGATTAGGGGAGGCGTAGCGAAAGCGAGTCTTAACTGGGCGACCAGTCGCTGGATATAGACCCGAAACCGGGCGATCTATCCATGAGCAGGGTGAAGGTTGAGTAACATCAACTGGAGGCCCGAACCAGGATCTGTTGAAAAAGATTTGGATGACTTGTGGATCGGAGTGAAAGGCTAATCAAGCCCGGAGATAGCTGGTTCTCCTCGAAAGCTATTTAGGTAGCGCCTCACGTATCACCACCGGGGGTAGAGCACTGTTTCGGCTAGGGGGTCATCCCGACTTACCAACCCGAGGCAAACTCCGAATACCGGTGAGTGCCAGCGTGGGAGACACACGGCGGGTGCTAACGTCCGTCGTGAAAAGGGAAACAACCCAGACCGTCAGCTAAGGTCCCCAAATCCTGGTTAAGTGGGAAACGATGTGGGAAGGCTCAGACAGCTAGGAGGTTGGCTTAGAAGCAGCCATCCTTTAAAGAAAGCGTAATAGCTCACTAGTCGAGTCGGCCTGCGCGGAAGATGTAACGGGGCTAAACCAGGTACCGAAGCTACGGGTTCATCCTTAGGGATGAGCGGTAGAGGAGCGTCGTGTAAGCCAATGAAGGTGAGTTGAGAAGCTTGCTGGAGGTATCACGAGTGCGAATGCTGACATGAGTAACGATAAAGGGAGTGAAAAACTCCCTCGCCGGAAGACCAAGGTTTTCTGTTCGATGCTAATCAGAGCAGAGTGAGTCGGCCCCTAAGGCGAGGCGGAAACGCGTAGTCGATGGGAAACGGGCTAATATTCCCGTACCGGACATGATTGCGATGGGGGGACGGAGAAGGCTAGGTGAGCCAGGCGTTGGTTGTCCTGGTGAAAGTCGGTAGGCTGAGATCCTAGGTAAATCCGGGATCTTTCAAGGCCGAGAGACGAGACGAACTGACCACGGTCAGGAAGTCACTGATGCCACGCTTCCAGGAAAAGCCTCTAAGCTTCAGATCATGTGCGACCGTACCCCAAACCGACACAGGTGGTCAGGGTGAGAATCCCAAGGCGCTTGAGAGAACTCGGGTGAAGGAACTAGGCAAAATGGTGCCGTAACTTCGGGAGAAGGCACGCCGGCGTAGGGTGATGGAACTCGCTTCCTAAGCCCGAACCGGTCGAAGATACCAGGTGGCTGCAACTGTTTAGTAAAAACACAGCACTCTGCTAACGCGCAAGCGGACGTATAGGGTGTGACGCCTGCCCGGTGCCGGAAGGTTAAATGATGGTGTTAGCCGCAAGGCGAAGCTCTTGATTGAAGCCCCGGTAAACGGCGGCCGTAACTATAACGGTCCTAAGGTAGCGAAATTCCTTGTCGGGTAAGTTCCGACCTGCACGAATGGCGTAATGATGGCCACGCTGTCTCCACCCGAGACTCAGTGAAATTGAAATCGCCGTGAAGATGCGGTGTACCCGCGGCTAGACGGAAAGACCCCGTGAACCTTTACTATAGCTTCACACTGGATACTGATGTTGCCTGTGTAGGATAGCTGGGAGGCTTGGAAACCCGGACGCCAGTTCGGGTGGAGCCAACCTTGAAATACCAGCCTGGCATCATCGGTGTTCTCACTCAGGTCCGTTATCCGGATCGAGGACAGTGTGTGGTGGGTAGTTTGACTGGGGCGGTCTCCTCCCAAAGAGTAACGGAGGAGCACGAAGGTACCCTCAGCACGGTCGGACATCGTGCAATGAGTGCAAGAGCATAAGGGTGCTTGACTGCGAGACAGACACGTCGAGCAGGTGCGAAAGCAGGTTCTAGTGATCCGGTGGTTCTGTATGGAAGGGCCATCGCTCAACGGATAAAAGGTACTCCGGGGATAACAGGCTGATACCGCCCAAGAGTTCACATCGACGGCGGTGTTTGGCACCTCGATGTCGGCTCATCACATCCTGGGGCTGAAGTCGGTCCCAAGGGTATGGCTGTTCGCCATTTAAAGTGGTACGCGAGCTGGGTTTAGAACGTCGTGAGACAGTTCGGTCCCTATCTGCCGTGGGCGTTGGATGTTTGAGAAGGGCTGCTCCTAGTACGAGAGGACCGGAGTGGACGCACCTCTGGTGTTCCGGTTGTCACGCCAGTGGCATTGCCGGGTAGCTATGTGCGGACGGGATAACCGCTGAAAGCATCTAAGCGGGAAGCCCCCTTCAAGATGAGACATCCCCGAGGCCTCGAGCCTCCTGAAGGGCCCAGCGAGACCAGCTGGTTGATAGGCACGGTGTGGACGCACTGCAAGGTGTTGAGCTAACGTGTACTAATGGCCCGTGAGGCTTGACCCTATAACACCCAAGGGGTCTGGTCCTGCAGTGACAACGACGCTCGATAGAGCACCGGATACGCAAGAAAGAACGATCACAAGACCGTCAGCCGATATACATTGAAAGTTACGCCTGACGACCATAGCCTGCGTGAACCACCCGATCCCTTGCCGAACTCGGAAGTGAAACCGCAACGCGCCGATGGTAGTGTGGGGTCTCCCCATGCGAGAGTAGGTCATCGTCAGGCACCTCTTCGAAAAAGCCCCGAGCACCCTGTGTTCGGGGCTTTTTTATGCGCGCAAGAAAAGCCCCGAAGGTTCCCGTGGGGAGGGCGCTTCAGCGCGGGTCCGGCATTCCGGCGATGGCTGCGCCCCCGTCATTAATCCCCGCTGTGTGATTAATCCTTTCTGTGCCCGCTGCCATCGCGCTAAAGCGCCCTTTCACAGGGTTCCTTCCCGCAGAGATTTCAGCCAAAAGGTTTTTTTCCCTCAAGCGCCCTCCACAAGAAGCCCGCGTGCCGTTGTTACACGTTCTGTGTCAAAATGCTCGCCTCAAGGAGGATTGCCATGACACAAATGCGTTGGGAACAGTTGCTTTCACCACGCCGTCTGCACGATAAACGTTCTACCATCGGTCGCGAAGTGGGGCGTACCCCGTTCCACAAGGACCATGACCGTATCGTTTTCTCGGGTTCGTTTCGTCGGTTGGGCCGCAAGACCCAGGTGCATCCGCTGGCTGAAAACGATCATATTCACACCCGCCTGACCCACTCCTTGGAGGTGGGATGTGTGGGACGCTCGCTGGGCATGATCGTGGGCGAGCTGTTGAACGAGCATCTGCCTGAGTGGATCACGCCTGCGGATCTGGGTGTGATCGTACAGACCGCCTGTCTGGGCCACGATATCGGTAATCCCCCCTTTGGCCATGCGGGTGAGTACGCCATTCGCGACTGGTTTCGCCGCGCTCAGGGAGGCGGGCTGCTTGAAGGGCTTTCTGAAGCCGAGCGTGAGGATCTGCTTACCTACGAAGGTAATGCTCAGGGGTTTCGCGTGATTACCCAGATCGAGTACAACCAGTTCAACGGCGGCATGCGGCTGTCGGCGGCCACTCTTGGCACGCTGCTGAAATACCCCTGGACGGTGCGCTATGGTGGTCGAGCCGGCAAGTTCGGCTGCTATCAGTCCGAGCAGGCACTACTGGCCGAGGTGGCTGACGCCGTGGGCCTGTTACCTCAAGGCGAGCAGCGCTGGTGTCGTCATCCGCTGGCCTGGCTGGTCGAGGCCGCCGACGATATCTGCTATGCCCTGCTGGATCTGGAAGACGGTCTGGAGATGGGCATTCTGCGTTTTGAGGAAGTCGTGGAGATTCTGCGCCAGATCGCTGGCGAGTTTCCGCCGGAGTACGAAGAGATGCAGAGCCGCAACGTCTCCCAGCGCCGCCGTATTGCGCTGTTGCGCGGTGCCGCCATGGAGCGCGCCGTGAACGAAGTGGCGTCGGTATTCGTGCAAAACGAGCAGGCGCTTTTGAGCGGCACCCTGGCCGACGATTTACTGGAGCTCTGCCATCCGGATCTGGGGTGGGGGGTTCAGGCCGCCAAACAGCTGGCCCGGGAGCGGATCTTTCAAAACGAGCGCAAGGCGAAGCTTGAGATCGGCGCCTATACGACGCTGGGAATCTTGCTGGAAGCCTTTATCGGGGCGGCCCACGAGCTTCACCACACCGGACAGAGCTCGTTCAAGCATCAGCGTGTATTGGCACTGATTGGCGAGAATACGCCATTACCCTCCTGGTCACTCTATGACAGCTACCGGCGGATGCTCGATTTCATCGGCGGGATGACCGACCATTACGCGGTGGATCTCGCCCAGGAGATGGGCGGACGGCTGCGCGGCGACTAATGCAGGTTTATACCGACGGCTTTCGAAGGTGTTTAAGCTCCATCATGCGGGAGTGCTCTAGCAGTACATGAATGACCTTGCCATGGATGGCATCAGAGAGCACTCCGGGCGTCAGCTCCGCGAGTTGACGCGAGAGCTGCTCGCCGCTGACTACCAGCACGTCTGGCGAGGCTTCCGAGGTATCGACCTCCCAGCCGGGCAGTACCAGCACCCCTTTCACCTTCACGGGAACACCACAGCGCTTCTCCAGCCACCCTGTCAGCCAGCTTACGCCCTGACGGGTCTTATGCAGCGGGCGCCTCTCCTGCCAATGAGGAAAGCGCAGTCGTTCGCGTTCGACCACTACCTGATTGAGCTCTTTGCCGTCGGCGCTGAGGGCCAGCGTACGTGCTCGGGTTTCCACGACGAAAACGCCATGAGGCGTCACTACCACATGATCGATGGTAAAGCTGTCGGTAGGCACGTCATGAAACACGTAATAGGGA
This sequence comes from Vreelandella xerophytica, assembly GCF_968048975.1. The sequence continues at coordinate 51,035 of NZ_OZ309106.1, forward strand.
TGGGCTTCGGGGCGAATCAACCGTTCAAGTTCCTGGCCGACCGCCAGGTCGCAGGCAAGGCCCAGCTTGAGTCGCCGAATGCGCTGGTAGTCGCGAATCAAGAGAAGCGAGAACGTCACTACCAGCAGCGTGCTCAATAAGCCATAAAGCGCCCACTCGATCCACTCCTGATGCACGACGAAGAGCATTCGGCCCATGCCATAAACCAGGGGGGCCAGGCTGATAATCGGGCCCAGGGCACCGTTTAGAAAGAGGCTGGAGAAAGCTTGGTCGAGGCGATTACGAAGCGCCTGACCCGGTTCGCGAAGCGGTGCGTCAAACGGGGACTCCACCCGGGCATCGTGCAGACTGCGCAGCGCCAGGACAATGCTGCCCATGGCCGCCATCGGAAACAGGAAAATAAGCGGTAGCAGATATTCCAGCCAAACCATTGCAGTGCCTTACCGGTAAGCAGAGTCGCTCTGCGATTGTTGCGTGATGAGGATGTCAGCCACCTGCCAGCTTGACCTGGTAGCCCATCGTTTCCAGCGCCGCTTTCAGCGTTTCACGATGATCCCCCTGAATCTCGATAATACCCTCTTTGACCGCTCCCCCCGTACCGCAGCGCTTCTTGAGCGATGTCGCCAGCACCTTGAGCTCCTCCGAGGCAAGCGGTATGCCGCTGAGGGTGGTCACGCCTTTACCCTTGCGGCCGCTGGTTTCCCGGCGAATGCGCACGATACCGTCTAAAGCGGCAATTCGGGCCCGCTCGCTGTCATCTTCGCAGCGGCAGTGTTCGATCGGTTCACGGCAGTCCGGACAAGTCTTGCCCTGCTCGGTCGAGTATACAAGGCCACCCAACTGATCACGTAATGAAGCCATACTATTTCTCTACTGAACTATTTCTCTACTGAATATTCGGGCGTTGCAATGCTTTCGCGCTGACAGGCCAGGTGTTCCACCACGTCGGTCAGTTGGTGCATGCTCTGAATCTCGAGCGCCCCGTCCGGGGTGGTTTCCGTCTCGGGAAAGCGGTTCAGGTGGATCACGGTCATACCCGCCTTCAGTGCGGCGCGAACGCCTACCAAAGCATCGTCGATGGCAATGCACTCATGGGCGCTATACCCCATGATACTGGCTGCGTGCAGATGTAGACAGGGTTCGGGCTTCCAGCAATTGGCCGTATAGCCACTGAAAAAGCGCTTGCCGAAATAGGGCGTGAGGTTGGTGGCCTTCAGGGCGGTCTGAATCTTGCTTTCCGGACCGTTGGACACGACAGCACTGCTGAAGCGGCTGAGGTTCTCGAGCGCGTCCAGAACGCCGGGCAAGGGCGTGAGCTCGCGGGCCAGGCGAAGAGCAAGATTTTCGCGCATGGTACGCTCGGCCTGGGCAAGCTGCTCGGGGTCTACCTCGCCAAAGCGGTACTGTAGCTCGGCGACGATATTGCGAAAGCGCGCGCCTCGAAACTCGCCCATGTAATCGCGGCGCTCAAAGGGCAGGCCGACCGTATTCAACGCAACCGCCATCTCCTCGGCAAGGAGGGGTTCGCTATCGACCAGAGTGCCATCACAATCAAACAACAAGAGTGGAAGCGGCATTGTCGTTCCTTGCAGCCTCAGGCTGCCTGTGTTGATAAAAGCCGACTAACGTTCTATTGAACGAGATTTTCAGGCTTTTGTGAACACTGTTTTATAATTTTTTTACAGCCACGGGCCCGCCATACGGCGCTTTGAAGGCCGCCTGCAGAGGGGATCATCAAAAAAAGCCTGTTAAAACCTTGACCTGCCAGGGCGCCCCAGCACCGGCTGCCTTTTTCAAGGCTTAGCGGGCCAGGCGACGAGAGTTGGCTCGGCTGCGGCTATGGTAGGGCGAAAGCGCGTTTTGGCTGGTAACCCACCAGGGCGCGTAGTGACCGTCCATCGCGTTGAAAAACGCTTTTTGCATGACAAGCCCCGCCTCCATGCCTGCCTCGATTTTCTCGGTGACCATGCGCTGGTTCTCCAGCATCATCATCGGGCTGAAAAACGGCTGGGTCTGCCAAAGCTGTTGGCGCATGGAAATGGTCGAAAGTGACGTGCTCCATAGCTCAAGAGCCATGACCCCCGCCTTGTAGATTCCCATCATGGGAAGAAAAGGGGCGTTGAACAGCGTAGGCGTGTGCTTCATGGAAGTTACCTGTGTTGGGGCGAGGGCAGGCGTCTTCACGCCTCCTACACGGTCATACTACACGCATGCTGCGCCGCAACAACTTTTTTCGCAGCGCATTCCTGAAGAGTCGCCATGAAAAAAGGCGGCCGATGGCCGCCTTTGCCAGCGCATTCGAATCGCGCTTATTTTACCTTGGGTGCCAGCTCGCCGCGCTCGTAGCGCTCGAACATCGCCTCCAGGCTGATCGGCTTGATCTTGCTGGCGTTACCCGCCGTGCCGAACGCTTCGTAGCGGGCGATGCACAGATCGCGCATGGCGGTGACGGTTTCCTTGAGGAACTTGCGCGGGTCGAACTCGGAAGGGTTCTGCGCCATGAAGCGACGCACCGCACCGGTGGAGGCCAGGCGCAGGTCGGTATCGATGTTCACCTTGCGCACGCCGTGCTTGATGCCTTCGACGATCTCGTTGACCGGTACCCCGTAGGTTTCCGGAATCTCACCGCCGTACTGGTTGATGATCTCCAGCCACTCCTGGGGCACCGAGGAGGAACCGTGCATCACCAGGTGGGTATCGGGGATGCGCGCGTGGATCTCCTTGATACGCTGGATCGAGAGCGTGTCGCCGGTGGGCGGCTGGGTGAACTTGTACGCGCCGTGACTGGTGCCGATGGCAATCGCCAGAGCATCTACATGGGTCGCCTTGACGAAGTCAGCGGCCTCTTCCGGGTCGGTCAGAAGCTGCTCCATGTCGAGCTTGCCTTCGGCGCCGATGCCGTCTTCCTCGCCGGCCATGCCGGTCTCGAGGCTACCCAGACAGCCAAGCTCGCCTTCGACCGACACGCCGCAGGCGTGGGCCATCTCAACGGCACGGCGAGTAACGTTGACGTTGTAGTCGTAGTCGGTGGGGGTCTTGCCATCTTCGCCCAGTGAGCCGTCCATCATCACCGAGGAGAAACCCAGCTGAATCGAGCGCTGGCACACCGCCGGGCTCGTGCCGTGGTCCTGGTGCATGACCACCGGGATATGCGGAAACTCTTCGACCGCTGCCAGGATCAAGTGACGCAGGAACGGGGCGCCGGCGTACTTGCGGGCTCCGGCGGAGGCCTGCACGATCACCGGAGAGTCGGTTTTGTCTGCAGCCTCCATGATGGCGCGCATCTGTTCGAGGTTGTTGACGTTGAAGGCCGGAATGCCGTAGCCGTACTCGGCGGCGTGGTCGAGCATTTGGCGCATGCTGATCAAAGCCATGAAGTCACCTTAAGTTGTCTATGTTGGTGGATCGGTGGATATAAGCGGTTATGCGTCGCGCGCGGCCGCTTCAAGGGCAGTAACGGCAGGCAGCTCCTTACCCTCGACGTACTCTAGAAACGCGCCGCCTCCGGTTGAGATATACGAGACGCGATCGCTGATGGCGTATTTGTCGATGGCCGCCAGCGTGTCGCCGCCACCGGCAATCGAGAACGCGGGGCTTTCGGCGATGGCTTTTGCCAGGGTCTCGGTACCTTTACCGAACTGGTCGATTTCAAACACCCCCACCGGGCCGTTCCATAAAATGGTGCCCGCCTCTTTCAAGAGCCCCGCCAGATGCTGAGCGGTTTCGGGGCCGATATCCAGGATCATCTCATTATCTGCTACCTGGTCAACCGGCTTGACCGTGGCCTGGGCGGATTCGGAAAACTCGGTGGCCACGACCACGTCAGTGGGCATCGGAATCTTGACCGTCTTCATCAGCGCCTTGGCCTTGTCGACAAGCTCCGCCTCGTAAAGCGATTTGCCCACATTATAGCCCGCCGCAGCGATGAACGTGTTGGCGATGCCGCCGCCAACGATCAGTTGATCGCACTTCTCGGAAAGCGCGGTGAGTACCTCGAGCTTGGTGGACACCTTCGAGCCCCCCACGATCGCCGTCATCGGGCGCTTCGGTGTGGCCAGCGCCTTCTCCAGCGCCTCGAGTTCGCCGGCGAGCAGCGGGCCCGCGCAAGCCCTTGGGGCAAAACGGGCCACCCCGTGGGTCGAGGCCTGGGCGCGGTGGGCGGTGCCGAAGGCATCCATCACGAAGATATCGCAAAGCGCGGCGTAGCGCTTGGCAAGCTGCTCATCGTCCTTTTTCTCGCCGGCGTTGAAACGCACGTTCTCGAGCAGAACCACCTCGGCGTCATCAAGGCTTGGGGGCGTATCCAGGTAATCGGTCGACAGGGTGACCGGCTGGTCCAGAAGCCTTGCCAGGTGCTCGGCCACCGGGGCGAGCGAAAACTCGGCCGTGGGCTCGCCCTCGGTGGGGCGACCCAGGTGGCTCATCAGCATGACCTTCGCGCCTGCGCTCACGGCCGCCTGAATCGTCGGCAGCGCAGCGCGCAGGCGTGCGTCGCTCGTCACGCGACCATGCTTGATCGGTACGTTCAGGTCTTCACGGATCAGCACACGCTGTCCTTTCAACGCTAATTCGGACATCTTCTGCACGTTCATCTAGGCGGCTTCCTTGTGGTTACGTCATGATCCTGGGGCGGGGCCGCCAAAGCGGCCAGACGCTGACTGATATCCAGCATACGATTGGCAAAGCCCCACTCGTTGTCAAACCAGCAAAGCAGTTTTACCAGGCGCTTGCCAGCCACCCGGGTTTGCGTGGCATCCACTATGCCTGAGTGCGGGTCGTGGTTGAAATCGCTCGACGCCATCGGCGCTTCGGTATACCCCAGTACGCCCGACAGGCGCGTCCGGCTTACCTGCTTGAGCAGCGCGTTGACCGTCTGGGCATCGGTATCGCAGCGCACGGTGAGCGAGGCGTCCATTGCCGAGACGTTGATGGTCGGCACACGCACGTGCAAGCATTCAAAACGCCCGGCAAAGGCAGGCATCAGGCGGCTGATACCCACGGCCAACCCGGTATCCACGGGCACGATTGAATGCATTGCCGAGCGGGTCAGGCGCAAATCGGTCTGGTGGTAGGCGTCGATCACTGGCTGGTCGTTCATGGCCGAGTGGATGGTGGTCGTCACCCCGTGTTCAAGGCCCAGCGCCTCGTCCAGTACGGTAAGTAGCGGCACCAGGCAGTTGGTCGTGCAGGAGGCTGCCGACAGAATACGCTGATCAAGCGAGAGCGAGTCCTCGTTGATTCCCCATACGATGGTGGCGTCCACGTCAGATTCGGCGGGCTGAGAAAAAAGCAGCCGTTTGGCGCCGGCGTCAAGATGCCGGATGGCGGTGGCGCGGTCCTTGAAGCTGCCCGAACACTCCAGTACCAGATCGATATTCAGCGCGTCCCAGGGAAGCCGCGCGGGGTCGGGTTCGTTGAGCACCTGAATACGTCGACCATCGATGATCAACACGTCCCCGTCGTTGTCCACCTCGCCGGGAAAGCGCCCATGGGTGGTATCAAACCGGGTCAGGTAGGTAATGGTGGCCAGATCGGAGAGTTCGTTGATCGCCACGATTTCAAGCTCAGGATGATGGCGTTCCACCAGCGCTCGCAGTACGCACTGGCCGATACGTCCGTACCCGTTGATGGCAATGCGATATTTAAACGTGGAATCAGCCATGGGGTGGCGGCTCTTCAGGAAAACGGTGGAGCCTTGCGGCCATAAACTCGTGTAATCATAGCGTATTTCAAGCCCCGGCTCCTACCAGGTGCCAGGCCAGCGGCAGTAAAAGCGCGGTGAAAATGCCGGTCAGACTCATCCCCAGCGAAGCAAAGGCGCCGGCGGCGGGGCTGATTTCGAAAGCCCGCACGGTGCCGATGGCATGGCCATTGAGCCCCAGGGCAAAACCGATGATACGCTCGTCGGCGATGTTCAATAACCGGGCTGCGGGGCCGGTAAACGCTGCAGTGGCCACCCCGGTGACCAACAGCGCGCCCAGCATCAACGCCACCGAGCCACCGATCTGCTCGGTAATACCGATGGCAATGGGGGCGGTAACCGACTTTGCTGCGATGGACGCCAGGATGTCCGGCGGGGCCCCCATCAGCCAGGCGATCCCCAGGGCGTAGCAGGCGGCCAGACTGGCAGCGAGAGGCAGACAGACGCTAAGCGGGCGCCAAAGCGCACGAATGTGGCCAAGCTGTTGATAAAGCGGAAGCCCCAGCGCCACGGTGGCGGGACCGAGCAGAATGGTCAGCCACGTCGCCCCTTGGCGGTAACGCTCGTAAGGCAGGCCAATGAGCGCAAGCATCGCGGCCAGCAGCAGCGCGGCGATCAACACTGCCGGCAGCCAGGTGGGCCGCTTCAGACGAATAAAGAGCGCGTTGGCCGCCAGATACGCGCAAAGCGTCAGCCCCACGGCGAAAAGCGGTGTGGCCGCCAGCGCCTCGAGCAAGCCGTCAACGGGCACGGTGCCCCTCCATCAGGCGCTTTAGCAGCCACAAGGTGGTGGCCACGCTCAATAGCGTACCCACCACCAGCGCGCAGAGAATCACCAGCCACTGGCCCTGGAGCTCGTCGAGGATAAAGAACACCCCGACGACGCCGGGCATGATCAGCATCGCCAGCAGTGCGATAAGCGGCTGAGCCGCCGCACCAAGCGATGCCGGGACGCGGCGAATCACGATCAGCGTGGCGGTAAGCAAGAGCATGCCCACCACGCCGGAAGAGACGGGTAAACCGGAGAGACGGATGACCGCCTCTCCAATCAGGTAGTAGCCGATCAGCCACAAGAAACCGTTCAATGCGGGCATCGTGGCCTCGGATCACACATGCAACAGGGCGGGTTAATCCAGCAACTCATTGGCCTGGGTGACGACGTTTTCCACCGTGAAACCAAAGTGCTTGAACAGATCCCCCGCCGGCGCGGACTCGCCGAAGGTGGTCATGCCGATCACCCGGCCATCAAGGCCCACGTACTTGTACCAGTAGTCGGCGTGGGCCGCCTCGATGGCAATACGCTTGGTCACCGCGCGGGGCAGCACGCTCTCCTTGTACTCGGCGTCCTGGCCGTCGAAGCGGTAGGTGGATGGCATGGAGACGACGCGAACCGCCTTGCCCTGGCCTTCGAGCTCGGCGGCGGCGTCCATGGCCAGACCCACTTCCGAGCCGGTGGCGATCAAAATCAGCTCCGGGGTGGCCTCTGAATCCTTCAACACGTAGCCACCGCGCTGAATGGCGGCCAGCTGCGCCTTGGTGCGCGCCTGGTGGGGCAGGTTCTGGCGCGACAGCACCAGCGCCGTGGGTCCGGAGCGGCGTTTGAGCGCCGCATCCCAGGACGCCATGGTCTCGACAGCGTCACACGGGCGCCAGGTCGAAAGGTTCGGCGTGGTGCGCAGGCTCGTGAGTTGCTCGACCGGCTGGTGAGTCGGGCCATCTTCGCCCAGGCCAATGGAGTCGTGGGTGAACACGTAGATCGCGTGATTACCGATGAGCGAGGCCATACGCACGGCGTTACGCATGTACTCCATGAAGATCAAGAAGGTCGCGCCATAGGGCACGAAGCCGCCGTGCAGGGCGATGCCGTTCATCACCGCACCCATGCCGAACTCGCGCACCCCATAATGCAGGTAGCTGCCGTTCGGGTCTTCCGCGGTAATCGCCTTGGTGCCTTCCCAGAAGGTCAGGTTAGAAGGCGCCAGGTCGGCGCTGCCGCCCAGAAGCTCCGGCATCTGCGGGCCAATCGCGTTGAGCGCCAAAAGCGAGGCCTTGCGTGTCGGGATGCTTTCGCCTTTCTCCTGGGCCTTTTCGATCAGCGCCTCGGTGCCAAGCTCCGCGGGCAACTCGCCCTTCATGCGACGCTTGAACTCACGGGCGAGCTCCGGGTGGGCATCAGAGTAGCGGGCAAAACGCTCGTTCCAGGCCTCTTGGCTCTTCTTGCCTTCTTCCCGGGCGTCCCAGCCGGTGTAGACCGGCTCGGGAATATGAAACGGCGCGTGCTCCCAGCCCAGCTGCTTGCGCGCTGCGGCGACTTCTTCGTCACCCAGCGGGGCGCCGTGGGCGTCTTCCTTGCCCTGCTTGTTAGGCGCGCCGAAGCCGATGATGGTCTTGCAGATGATCAGACTCGGCTTGTCGCTTTGCTTGGCAAGCTCGATGGCCGCCTTGATCTCGTCAGGCTTGTGACCGTCGACGTTGGGTACCACGTGCCAGCCGTAGGCCTCGAAGCGCTTGGCGGTGTCGTCGGTGAACCAGCCCTCGACCTCGCCGTCGATGGAAATGCCGTTGTCGTCATAAAGCGCGATCAGCTTGCCCAGCTGCTGAGTACCGGCCAGTGACGCCGCCTCGTGGGAGATGCCTTCCATCAGGCAGCCATCGCCCAGAAAGCACCAGGTATGGTGATCGACGATGGTGTGGCCAGGCTGGTTGAACTGGGCCGCCAGGGTCTTCTCGGCAATCGCAAAGCCGACCGCGTTGGCAAACCCCTGGCCCAGCGGGCCCGTGGTGGTTTCGATACCCGGCGCGTAGCCGAACTCCGGATGGCCCGCAGTGGGCGAGTGGAGCTGGCGAAACGCCTGCAGGTGCTCGAGGCTTACATCGTAGCCGGTGAGGTGTAAAAGCGAGTAGAGCAGCATCGAGCCGTGACCGTTGGAGAGCACGAACCGGTCGCGGTCGGCCCACTTCGGATCCTCGGGGTTGTGCTTGAGGTAGTCATTCCACAGCACCTCGGCGATGTCTGCCATCCCCATGGGCGCGCCGGGATGGCCGGATTTGGCCTTCTGTACGGCATCCATGGAAAGGGCGCGAATGGCATTGGCCAGCTCAAAACGGGACGGCATGGGGTGCTCCTCGCCTAAAACGAAAACGTTAAAGGCGCTATTGTCGCTGACTTCCCGGGCATCGGCAAATTATAGGCGCGCGTATGGGAAGAAGCGGCCCTTGCGTGTAAACTTCAGCGTTTGATGCGGCGTCGCCGCTTTATCACTCGGGCAGGGTGCCTCCTGCCTTGATTTTCTGATGCTGTCACCCGGCAGCCGTCGTACGAGGGCCGAGCGCGTAATGAGCGAATATTCCCTGTTTACTTCCGAGTCCGTCTCCGAAGGGCACCCCGATAAAATTGCCGACCAGATTTCCGACGCGGTGCTGGATGCGATCATTGCCCGGGACAAGCAGGCGCGCGTGGCCTGTGAAACCCTGGTGAAAACCGGCGTGGCGATCATTGCCGGCGAGATCACCACCTCCGCCTGGGTCGATCTGGAAACCCTGGTGCGCGATGTGATCACCAACATCGGCTACACCTCCTCTCATGTGGGCTTTGACGGCGCCACCTGCGGCGTGGTGAACCTGATCGGCAAGCAGAGCGTGGAGATTGCCCAGGGGGTGGATCGCAGCAAGCCGGAAGACCAGGGGGCGGGCGATCAGGGGTTGATGTTCGGTTACGCCACCAACGAAACCGACTCCTACATGCCCGCGCCGATTCACTACTCCCACCGCCTGGTGGAGCGTCAAGCGGAACTGCGCAAGAACGGCATGCTGCCCTGGCTTCGCCCGGACGCCAAGAGCCAGGTCACCTTCCGCTACGACGCCAAGGGCCAGCCCTGCGGCGTGGACGCGGTGGTGCTCTCCACCCAGCACGACCCGGAGATCGCCCAGGAAGACCTGCGCCACATGGTACAGCGCGAAATCATCGAAGAGGTGCTGCCCGCCGAGTGGCTGGACGAGAACACCCAGTACCACATCAACCCGACGGGCAAGTTCGTCATTGGCGGCCCGGTGGGTGACTGCGGTTTGACCGGGCGCAAGATCATCGTCGATACCTATGGTGGCATGGCGCGCCACGGCGGCGGTGCGTTCTCGGGCAAGGACCCGTCGAAAGTGGACCGCAGCGCGGCCTACGCCGGGCGCTACGTGGCCAAGAACGTGGTCGCCGCTGGCCTGGCGGACAAGTGCGAAATCCAGGTGTCCTACGCCATCGGCGTGGCCGAGCCGACCTCGGTCGCCATCGACACCTTTGGCACTGGCAAGCTCGACGACGCGCGCATCGTCGAGCTGGTGCGTGAGCACTTCGACCTGCGTCCCTACGCGATCACCAAAATGCTCGATCTGCTGCACCCGATGTATCAGCTCACCGCGGCCTACGGCCACTTCGGCCGCGAGCCCTTCGAGCACAGCTATACCTGGGTCGACGACAAGGGCGAAAGCCGCACGGAAACCTTCACGGCCTTCCCTTGGGAGAAGATCGACAAGGTCGACGCGCTGCGCGCCGCCGCCCTTTAAGCCTACGCTACCCGCAAGACGCCCTCGGCCTGGCCGGGGGCGTTTTTTTTATGGGCGATGGCCACGTTTTACTCTAGGCTTGGCTATGAATAGTTAGGTTTGGGTGAGGCCTCATGACAACCACAAGACGCGACCGATTTCCCTTTGCCAGCCTTTACGCGCTGGTTGCCTGGCTGGCGCTGATGCTCTGGATCCCGGCCCCGGTGAAAGCCGACGACTGCCCGCCCTGGAGCGAGGCGCAACTGGCACTTGAAACCCAAGCGCTGGCCGAGCAGATCGCGCTTTGGGATTTGAGCTATCACGGTGAAGGCGTGGCGCTGGTGAGCGATACCCTTTACGACCAGACGGTTGCGCGCTTGAATCACTGGCAGGTGTGCCTTGGTCAAGCGCCGGTTCATCGGCCGCTCGAGCGTGTGGTGCATACCACGTCCAGCCGCGCCCACCCGGCGGCCCAGACGGGCCTGCAAAAGACCGATGAAGCCGGCGTGCGCCGCTTTACCACCCGCCGCGAGCATCTCTGGATTCAGCCCAAGGTGGACGGCGTGGCGGTAACGCTGCGCTACGCGCAGGGCACGCTGGTCGAGGCGGTGAGCCGCGGAGACGGCGAACGTGGCCAGGACTGGACCGCACGGGCGCAAAGAATCGACACCGTACCCAACGAACTCCCGCAAGCCCTCGATGCCATCTTCCAGGGTGAGCTCTACTGGCGGCTGGAGGATCACGTTCAGTCCCAGGTGCCGGATAGCGGCGCCCGAGGCCTGGTGGCCGGCGCCATGGCCCAGCGCAGCCCAAGCGTGGAGACGCTTGAGCGCATTGGCCTGTTCGTCTGGGATTGGCCGGATGGGCCCACCGACATGGCCGCGCGGCTGGAAGCGCTCGCGGCGCTTGGCTTCGATACCGGGGCCTACACCCATCACCTCGACGTCGAACAGGACGCCGCCTACTGGCGCGATGTCTGGTTCAATGCGCCGCTGCCCTTTGCCACCGATGGCGTCGTGATCAAGCAGGCCGAGCGCCCGGGCGTGCGCCACTGGTCGTCATCACCCCCCGACTGGGCAGTGGCCTGGAAGTATCCGCCCTCGAAGGCGCTGGCCGAGGTGCGCGGTGTGGAATTTCGCGTGGGGCGCACCGGTCGGGTTACGCCGCTTTTATGGCTCAACCCGGTGGAACTCGATGGCCGACGCATCAGCCGGGTGTCGCTGGGCTCGCTTGACCGCTGGCAGGCATGGGATGTGCGCCCCGGTGACCAGGTGGCCGTCGAGCTTGCCGGGCTGACCATTCCCCAGGTCAGTGAGGTGGTCTGGCATACCCGCGAGCGTGCCGAGCTGACGCCGCCCACCCCGGAGCGCTACCATCTTTTAAGCTGCTTCACGTTGACGCCTGAGTGCTTTGATCAACTGCTGGCACGGCTCACGTATCTGGGCGAGCAGTTGGGGATGCAAGGCGTGGGAGAAGGCACCTGGCGCGCGCTTCTAGAGGCAGGCGTGGTGGATGAGCTTCTGGGCTGGCAGCGGGCAAGCCGCGAGGAGCTGCGACGTGTTTCCGGCATCGGCGCGGTGCGCGCCGAGGCGTTGAGAAGCGCTTTCACGCAGGCCCGGCAAGCCTCGTTCAGCGCGTGGCTTGACGCGCTCGGTATGCCGCCCGGGGGTGATGCGCGTCTGGGTGATTGGGATACCCTCAGCGCACTAAGTGTGGACGAGTGGCGAGCAAGGCCCGGGGTAGGCCCGGTACGCGCCGAAGCGCTGGCCGCGTTTTTCAGCCACGTCGATGTCGCCCGTATGGCCACGCAGCTAAGAGCCTACAACGTGGCGGGCTTCAGCCAAGGCCCGTCAGGGCCAGCATCAGCCCCAGATAAAGCGGAATAAGCAGGGGTGCCAGCAGCGTGCTCACCAGCACCGCCAGCGCCCCTTTCTGCGGTTGAATGCCGAGCTCCATGGCCACGACCACGACATTCGAGGCCATGGGCACCACGCTCAACAGCAAAAGCGCCAGGCCAAGCTCCAGCGAGAGCGGCGTGAGCGCACCCAGCGCGAGCACAAGGGCGAGCATGAGCATCGGCCAGAGCACGTAGCGAAGCCCCACGCAGGCAAGAATGAACCGGGTATCCCAGGCGGCAAGCTTTACCTGACTTAGCGTCATGCCGATGATCATCATGCCCAACAGCGTGTAGGTGGCGGGAAACACCGCAAGAGATTCCATGACCGGCGCGGGCAGCGCCACCGACAGCGCACTTAGCAAAAGCGCCGAAGCAAACGCGTAGAGCAGCGGCAGGCGGCTGATCTTGACCAGGCTCTGGCGCACCGAAAACTGCCCCCGGGCGCTTAGATAAAAGCCCACGGTGAATTCGTAAAGGTTGATACCCAGCATGCAGAAAAGGTAAAGCGTCACCCCCTCCGGAGGCAGCAAAACGAGCGCGATGGGCAGGCCAAAGTAGCCGGTATTGCCGGTACCCGAGGAGAACGCCAGAAGCGCGGCTTCATGAGGGCCGAAATAGCGTCGCCCTATCCGATTGACCAAAAGCGCGATGGTGCTGGTCAGGGTAAAGAGCGCAAGCGTCAACAGCAGGTAATCGGCGGTGGGGCTGCCATTCATCAGTGCCCGAAAAACGGTGATGGGAGCGATCACGTAGACCAAGAGTGTGGCGATGGGCTGCGGGTTGACGTTAAGGCGCAGTGCGGCGATAAACCCAAGTGCCACAAAGCTTAAAAGAGTGAGTAGCGGACCCATCAGGGTAGCCGGTGATAAATCCATACCGTTTCCTAGTGAACGTCGGTCACACTGAGCCGTGGTGACTATGAGTCAAACTAAAGCGATGTCGTGGAATCTTTCATTAGCCGCGGCCTGGCGTAGCGGCGACAATAGCGCACAATATCACTTTTTAACCCCGTGAGGCCCCGTATGAGCAGCCAGGAACATCCGTTAGGTATCAGTTTTGAGTTCTTTCCGCCCAGCACCGATGCCGGACGCGAGAAGCTGATTCATGTACGCGATGAGCTGGCCGCCTCCCACCCGCGCTTTTTCTCGGTCACCTACGGCGCCGGCGGCTCCACCCAGGCACGCACCCGCGATACGGTACGCTGTGTCAGCGAAAGCGGCATCAGTACCGCGCCGCATCTATCCTGCATCGGCAGCGAAAAAGCCCAGCTTCGTGACCTGCTGGCGCAGTACCGCGAAGAGGGTGTGAATAGCCTGGTGGCACTGCGCGGTGATCTGCCCTCGGGCATGGCGAGCATCGGCGAGCTGCGCTACGCCAATGAGCTGGTCGAATTCATTCGTGCAGAAACCGGGGACCATTTCGATATCGCTGTGGCTGCCTATCCGGAATCCCACCCCCAGGCGGCCAACCTGGAACGGGACGTGGAAAACTTCGCCCGCAAGATGAAGGCTGGCGCCAACATGGCGATCACCCAGTACTTCTTCACCGCGGACGCCTACTTTCACTTTGTCGAGCGCGCCCGGGCCCACGGCGTTGACCAACCGATCATCCCGGGCATCATGCCGATCACCAATTACACCAAGCTGGCGCGGTTTTCGGACGCCTGCGGCGCGGAGATTCCCCGCTGGATGCGCAAGCAGCTCGAGGCTTTTGGCGACGACAGCGAAGCGATTGGTGAATTTGGTACCGACGTCATTACCCGCCTTTGCCAGCGTCTGCTCGACGGCGGCGCCCCGGGCCTTCACTTCTACACGCTGAACCAGTCCGCACCGGTATTGAAGGTGATGGATAATCTGGTGGGTTGAGCCAACACGGGCTAATGAAAAACGCCCGCTCAAGTTACCTTGAGCGGGCGTTTGGGTTTTACGCGATCACTATTACGAGGTACTGGGGGCGGGCGTATTGGCGTGCTGCTTGCGCTGCATCACGAACAGCGCCGCACCGATGGCAAGCCCCGCCACGTCGGTGTAGATGCCGCCATAGATCATGAACATGGCCCCGATCAACATCACCACGCGCGTGATACCGTTCACCGGTCCGAAGAACCACTTCTGCACCATGCCCGACAGCAGCACGATACCGAGTGTTGCGGTCACGCCCACGCGCAAAATCTGCATCGCGGAGCCTTCCATGAGCATCGCCGGGCTGTAGAAGAACATGAACGGCACGATGAACGCTGCAAGGCCTATCTTGAACGAGGCCACGGAGGTGCCCATCGGGTTATCCCCGGAAATACCCGCCGCCGCGTAGGAAGCCAGTGCCACCGGCGGGGTGATCGCCGAAACTACCGCGAAGTAGAACACGAAAAAGTGCGCCACCAGCGGCTGAATGCCGATGTTGATCAACCCCGGCGCCACCACCGACGCCGCGACCGCGTAGGCGGCAGTGGTGGGCATGCCCATGCCCAGCAAGATGCTGATCAGCATGGCGAAGAACAGCGCCAGCAACTGGCTGACACCGGCCAGGCCCAGCAGCAGCGAGGAGAAGCGCGCGCCGACGCCGGTCAGCGAAATGACGCCCACGATCAAGCCGGCGCAGGCGCACACGGCGATGATCTGGATCGACATGGTGCCGGCCAGTTGGAGGGCTTTCAGAATCGCCCGCAGCCCCATCTTGTTGGGTGAGATCCAGCTCACCACCGCCGCCGAGGCCGTGGCCAAGGTGCCTGCACGAATCACCGAGTAACCCATGAACAAGGCCACGATCAGGATGATGATCGGCGCGAAGAGATAGACCTGCTTCACCAGGTGGGAAAAGCGCGGAATCTCGTCCTTGCGCATACCGCGCATGCCCTTGCGCGCGGCCTCGAAGTCGACCATGAAGTAGATCGAGGCGAAGTAGAGCACCGCCGGAATGATCGCGGCGATGGCGATCTCGGTATAAGGGATACCGGTGACTTCCGCCATGATGAAGGCGCCTGCGCCCATGATCGGCGGCATGATCTGCCCACCTGTGGACGCCGCCGCTTCGATGGCGCCGGCACTGCGCGCCGGGTAGCCTACCTTCTTCATCAGGGGAATGGTCAAGGAGCCTGTCGAGACCACATTACCCGCCGAGGTGCCGTTGATCATGCCCATCAAGCCCGAGGCGAAGATCGACACCTTGGCGGGGCCGCCACGGGCGCGTCCGGCGGCGGCGAAGGCGAAGTTCACGAAGTAGTCGCCGACCTTGGAGGCCTGCAAGAACGCGGCGAAGATGATGAACAAGATGATGTAGGTCGAGGAAACTGCGGTGGTCGGCCCCAGAATACCCGCATCGGTATACACCTGGCTGAAAAAGCGCTGAAGCGACAGCCCCGGATAGCCCAGAAAGCCCGGCAGATAAGGGCCGGCGAAGACGTAGCCCAGAAAGATCGCCGAGATGGCCACGAGTGCCAATCCCGCCACCCGCCGAGTCAGTTCCAGAATCAAGAGCGAGCCGGCGATCGCCGCCCAGGAGATGCCGATGGGGGCAAAGGAGGTGCCGGTGGAGGCGCGCATGGG
Organism: Vreelandella xerophytica; assembly: GCF_968048975.1. The sequence goes on from NZ_OZ309106.1 coordinate 66,708, forward strand.
TGTGTTGTACATCAGTAGCAAATAGCCCGCACTTGCCATGGCACACACCATCAGCACCAGATCCGCAGGGCTGAAGCGGTGGCGCGCCAGGCGGAAAAACCAGGAAAGCACGATGGCGGCGGCGGTGGTCGCCATGAGCGGATAGCCGAAGTGCCAATTCTCTACGCCCGGGTCGATGCGCATCGCGCCGCCGGCCAGGGTTTGCTGCATCAAGAACACCTGGACCAGGGTGTAGGCCGCGGGTATCAAAAGCGCGTAGCCAAGCCCCTTGAGCCAGGCAGGGGAGGCCTGCTGGTCGGTCTCGGCAAAGCGGGCGCCGGCAAAGAGGCCGTAACCCAGAATCAAGGCGCCGGCAATGTGCACGATACGAAACGACCAGGTTTCCATCGGGTAGACGTTCAGCGAAAACAGATGAAAGCCCGAGTAGGCGATCGCAAGCGTGGCAAACAGCAAGAACTGCCAGCCGGTGAATAACCGTCGATTGGCTTCGACGGTTTCCTCGTCCACGCCGTCGGCGATCGTGGCGGTCGAGGCAGACGTCGCATGACCTTGATCTGCGGCGTCCAGGGAAGTGGGGTCGGACTTGTGACTCATTAGAGGTCACCCTCACAGCAAGACAGAAAAAGGGGAAGGAAGAAAAACGGCCCCGCCCGGCGCTGCGGGCGGGGCCGTCAGAACGCCACGCGTTACTTGATCATGTCTTCGTCGATCTCATGACCGTTCTCTTCGAACCAGCGCGCGGCTCCCGGGTGGAAGGGCAGTACGGTGTTGTGCACGATGTTTTCCGGGATGGTGGTTTCGGCGCTTCGGTGGATCGAGCGCATGCGGTCATTGTTCTCCATGGTGACCTTGGTGACTTCATAGATGAAGTCCTCGGGCAGGTCGCAGGCGGCCATGGCGAAGTTCCACATGGATACTACCTGGGAGTCTTCGTCCAGGGTGGTGTAGGTGCTGGCCGGTATGGAGAATTCCGCCACCGGGTAGGCGTCGAGCACCGTGGCCAGTTCCTCGTCGCTGAAGGGGATGATGTTGACGTCGGTCTGCACCTCGAGCTGGCTGACTGCCGGCAGCGGAATACCTGCGGCGAAGGCGATCACGTCCAGCAGGCCGTCCTGGAGCTGGCCGCCCAGATCCGACCAGCCGCCGTTGCGGCGCTCGAAGTTCACGCCCAGGGTTTCCAGCATGGCCGGGAAGTAGGTGTCCGAGGTGGACGCCGCCGGGCCAAAGCCGATGCGCGCGCCATCAGGAATGTCCGAGATCGACTCGATACCCGAGCTTGACAGCGCAGTGATGGAAAACGGCGTTTCGTACATGGGGAACAGCGCGCAGACGTTGTCCATCTGAAGACCCGGTGCCAACGGGCTTTCGCCGTTCACCGCATCCGCGGCCGGGCCCATGGTGGTCAGGCCAAACGCCATATCGCCGCTGTGCACCAGCGCCAGATTCTGGGTCGGGCCGCCGGTCACTTCGCCGCCACCGGAAAGGCCGAGTTCGTCGGCGATGAAATTCGCCCAACCCGAGCCGTACACGAAGTACGTGCCGCCCTGGCTTGCGGTACCCACGGTGAAGTTTTGCGGCCAGTCGCTGCGGTCGGCCTGGGCGCTACTTGCGGCGGCGACAAGGGCGCCGCTGGCGAGTAGCAGGGCGGTTTTAGGCATGAGTTGGCGCATGGCAGTGTTTCCTAAGCTGTTATTGAAATGAGGCGGAAGGCCAGAGAAGGCGCGTCCGCCGTACAAGCAGCTTATCTAGAGCGATTGTCGTGCCAATGCGGTTTTATATTAAATAAGTCAAAGGCTTGCAGATTTTTTCTGCAACTTTGGTAGAAAGCGTCAAACCGTGAAGTGTCTGGTTTTTCGCACAGAATAGGCGCTGGAGTGTGCGGTTATACGCACACTCCGGGAAAGGGGGGGGTGGGCAGGTTCAGCGCTTGGGATCCAGAATGCGTACCGGCTGCACGTCCGGGCTCTTTTGATCGTCGCGAACCTGGTTGACCCGTGTGGTCAGCTCCGAGGAATTTTCATCCTCGATGGGCAACTGTTCGAAAAAGTCGCAGTTGACGCACTCCCGGTAGCGTATACCGTTTTGCTCCCAGGCACGAACGCGGTCCATTTCCGCGCAGCGCGGGCATATAACACCGGCAATAAAGCGTTTTACATTCGACATGGGGTCTCCCGAGCGCGGCACCCGCCGCGCTCCGTGTTCGTGAACGGGGATCGTCAGGCGGCGCGGATGCCGCTGTGGCGCAGAAGTGGCTCCACGCTGGGTTCGCGCCCGCGAAATGCCTTGAAAAGCTCTGCAGCGTCTACCGCGCCGCCCTGCTCAAGCACTTGCTGGCGAAAACGCGCCCCGGTAGCCGGGTCGAAAATACCCGCTTCTTCGAAGGCGCTCCAGGCGTCAGCGGAAAGCACCTCCGCCCACTTGTAGCTATAATAGCCCGCCGCGTAGCCGCCGGCGAAGATATGGCTGAAGCTGTTCTGGAAACGGTTGAAGGCCACCGTGGGAACAATCGATGTTTGCCGACGCACATCGTCCAGAAGCACTTGAACATCGTCGGCAGAGGGAGCCTCGAGCTCGTGGTGCAGGCGCAGATCAAACAGCGAAAACTCGATCTGGCGCATCATGCCCATGGCGGACTGGAAGTTCCTGGCCGCCTGCAGGCGCTCGAAAAGCGCGTCGGGCAGCGGCTCACCGGTGTCTACGTGCCTGGCGAGCAGGTCGAGCCCCTCACGCTCCCAGCAGTAGTTTTCCATGAACTGGCTGGGCAGTTCGACGGCGTCCCAGGCCACCCCGTTGATGCCGGAGATATCGGCGATCGACTGCTTGGTCAGCATATGGTGAAGACCGTGACCGAATTCGTGGAACAGCGTCGTCACTTCGTCGTGGGTCAAGAGCGCGGGCTTGCTGCCGACGGGAGCGGTGAAATTGCAGGTCAGAAACGCCACCGGCAGCTGCAGGCCGTGTTCGGTCTGTCGACGTACCCGGCAGTCCGCCATCCAGGCGCCGCCACGCTTGCCTTCCCGGGCGTACAAGTCGAGATAGAACCCGGCAATCGGCGCGCCGTTTTCCAGAATGCGAAAGAACCTGACGTCCGGATGATAGCGCAGGGCCTGCTTATCCTCTTCCACCTGAACGTTATACAGGCGCTTGAGCACTTGAAACAGCCCATCGACTACCTGGGGCGCGGGGAAATAGGGGCGAAGCTGCTCCTGATTGATTGCGTAGCGCGCCTCGCGAAGCTTTTCGCTGGCGTAGGCCACGTCCCAGGGCTTCAAGGTATCGATAGCCAGCTCGTCACGTGCGTAGCGGCTCAGCTCGTCAAACTCTTCCTTCGCCTGGGGGCTTGCGCGGCGCGCGAGATCATCGAGAAACTCGAGGACCTGGTGGGGCGAGTCCGCCATCTTGGTGGCCAGGGAAAGATCGGCGTAGGTATCAAAGCCCAGCAGATGGGCAAGCTCCTGGCGAAGCGTTAGGATCTCTTCGATCAGCGCCGCGTTGTCGAACTTGCCCGCATCGGGCCCCTGGTCGGAGGCGCGGGTGACAAACGCGGTGTATACCTCTTCTCTGAGTTCCCGATTGTCGGCGTAGCTGACAATCGGGAAGAAGCTGGGGAAGTCCAGGGTGATCCGATAACCTGCCACGCCTTTCGCCTCGGCGATGGCCTTCAGCGTTTCCCGAGCGCTTTCGGGCACACCGGCAAGCTGATCGTCGCTTTCGATATCCTTGTGCCAGGCTTGCGTTGCGTCCAGCACGTTGTTGGAGAACTGGTTGGAAAGACTCGACAGGCGCGACTGGATCTCGCCGTAGCGGACTTTCTTGTCCGCCGGCAGAGCCACCCCGGCCAGGCGGAAATCGCGCAGGGCATTGTCCACGGTGCGCTGCTGGCCGGCGTCAAGGCTTGACCAGACCGGCTCTTCTTTCAGCGCTTGCCAGCCGTGAAAAAGCCCTTCGTGCTGCCCCACCCAGGTACCGAAGGCGGAGAGCTGCTCGAGACAGGTCTGATAGGCGTCGCGAAGCTCTGAGGAGTTCATGGTGGCATTCAAATGCGCCACCGGCGACCAGGCCTGGGAGAGTCTGTCGTTGACGGCTTCGAGCGGGGCGGCGAAGCTTTCCCAGGTAGGCGTCGTCGTGGCCGCTCGGTCCACGAGGCGGTCGATGGCTTCACGGCTTTCGCTTAACAAGGTTTCAATGGCCGGCACTACATGGTCGGCGCGAATATCAACAAAAGGGGGAAGCTCGTGTGTCTCAAGCAAGGGATTGCGGGACATAGACACCTCGTTGAAGATGGAAAGACGCAGAATGCGTATCGATGATGACAAGGTGCGGGCGATGGACAGCGCTTTCAATGGGGGCGAGCGGTATCGTGGCGATTGGCCTTTTGACAGGCGACTGCTAGGCTTGCCGGCTTTCAGTACCGCCACAGGTGGGAGCAGGTAATGAACGAAACGCTAGAGCGCTGGGGGTCAAAGCGCGCTTTTATCCTCGCGATAACCGGGGCGGCGGTCGGGCTTGGCAATATATGGCGCTTTCCGTATATCGCCGGTGAAAACGGTGGCGCGGCGTTCTTGCTGCTCTATATCGCCTTCGTGCTTCTTTTGGGCATTCCGGTGATGATGGCGGAGATTCTGATTGGCCGCGCAGGACGGCAAAGCCCCATGCGCTCGTTGAGCGCTCTTGCTGCATCAGCCGGGGCCAGCCAGCGCTGGCGCTTTCTGGGGCTTTTCGGTGCGCTGACCGTGTTCTGTATCCTGTCGTTTTATTCGGTGGTCTCGGGCTGGTCCATCGAGTTTCTGGTCGCCTCCATCAACGGCAGCTTCATCGATCGAAGCCCTGAGGCGATCGGTGCCGGGTTCGACGCTTTCCTGGCCAACCCGTGGCTTTTGGTCTTCAATCATTCGCTGTTTCTGTTCATGACCATGACAGTGGTCGCCGCTGGCGTTGCCAAGGGTCTCGAGCGGCTGAACAATCTGTTGATGCCGATTCTCTACGTGCTGTTGCTGGTGCTGGCAGGTTACGGGGCAAGTACCGATGGTTTTGGCGAAGCGCTGACGTGGCTCTTTTTACCCTCGTTTGAAATGATCACCCCGGCCGTGGTCTTTCATGCCATGGGACATGCGTTTTTCACGCTGGCGGTGGGCGCCTGTGCTCTGATGGCCTACGGGGCGTACATGCCCGAAGAGCAGAGCCTGACCAAGGCGGCCTTCGCGGTGGCCTTGCTCGACATCAGCGTGGCGCTCTTGGCGGGTATTGCCATTTTCTCCATCGTCTTCGCCCAGGGGCTCGACCCCGCCGAGGGGCCGGGTCTGATGTTCGTCACCTTGCCCATCGCCTTTTCCGAGCTGCCCTTTGGCAGCGTCTGGCTCAGCGGCTTTTTTCTGCTTTTGCTGCTGGCGACCTGGACATCGGCGATCAACCTGGCCGAACCCATGGTGGCCACCCTGACGGGCCTTGGCTGGCGGCGTGGTTTCAGTACGGCGACCATCGCGTTAAGCGTGTGGCTGGTAGGGGTGCTCGCGGCCTTTTCATTTTCGACCTTGAGCGAATTTCGACCGCTCTGGGGGCGTAACGTGTTTGAACTCTTGAGCTCTATTCCCCCGGACATCTTTCTGCCGCTGGGCGGGCTCTTGATAGCCATCTTTGCCGCCTGGGTGCTGCCCGAATCCCGCGCGTCCCAGGCGCTGGGCGCGGGCCGTCGGGGCTACCGGCTCTGGCGTGCCACGCTTCGCTGGGTATCGATTCCGTTGACGCTGGCTGTCCTGGTCGGCGGCGTAATGTCTTTGGTTTGATGACGCACACAAGACCCATGAGGAGAAAACATGAGCAAGGCGTTGAGAGCGTTCAAGAACTACTTTCCCAGGCTTGGCGAACGGGTGTTCATCGACCCGGCCAGCGTGGTGATCGGTGATGTCGAGCTGGGCGATGACTGCTCCGTCTGGCCGATGACGGTGATCCGGGGCGATATGCACCGCATTCGTATCGGGGCGCGCACCAGTGTGCAGGATGGCAGCGTGCTGCATATTACCCACGCCAGTGATTTCAACCCGGACGGGTTCGCCCTCACCATCGGCGATGACGTGACCATCGGTCACAAGGCAATGCTGCACGGCGCAACGCTTGGCAGCCGCATTCTGGTGGGCATGGGATCGATCGTGATGGATGGTGCCGTGGTGGAGGATGAAGTGATCATCGCAGCCGGTGCGGTAGTCACGCCGGGCAAGCAATTGAAAAGCGGCTACGTCTACGCGGGCAATCCGGCCAAGGCCTTGCGCCCGTTGAAAGAGAAAGAGCGGGCCTTTTTCACCTACACCGCCGGTAACTACGTGAAGCTGAAAGATCAGTTTCTGGCCGAACCGGTTCTGGAGTGACGCTAAACGGTTGGCTTGACACTCTTTTTACTACCAATTTTACTACCAAAGTCGTGTCTCAGGCGTCTATAATCTGTTAATTTATACAGTTTTGTAGGGTGCCGCGTCATGGCGAATTTTCGCACGCACATTACAGTAGCCGCGGCGGGCGGTACGCTCATGGCGTACGTGGGCTATCACAGCCAGTGGTGGTCGCCTTCCCAAGCCCTTCTGGTCATCGCCCTGGTGGCCTTCGGGGGTATTCTTCCGGATATCGACGCCGACCGCTCTCGCTCTATCCGTTTGATATTCAACCTGCTTTCCGTGCCATCCCTGGTGCTTGGGGTGTTACTGCTTCAGCCGTGGCTGACGCCCGGGGCGCTCTTGATCGCTTGCGGTGGCATTTACTTTGGCGTGCGCTATCTGGCGGGGCTTGTGTTTTCCAGGCTGACGGTGCACCGGGGTATCTGGCATTCGCTGCTGGCCGCGGCGCTGTGTTCGCTGGCCACCGCCGCCGTCAGTTTTCATCTGCTGGTTCAACCGCCCTGGCTCGCCTGGTCTTTTGGTGCGTCGGTGCTGCTGGGCTTTCTTATCCATCTGGGGCTGGATGAGCTATTCAGCGTCGACCTGGAGGGCGCGCGGCTGAAGCGTTCGTTCGGCACCGCGCTCAAGCTCGGCGACAGCCGACGTCCGGTCTCCAACCTGTTGATGCTGATTGCGCTTCTGACATTGATGCCCTGGGTGCCCCCCTGGAACGTTCTGGGCGAGCTTTTGCATCAAGGGTCGTTGCTTTGGCGGTAGTCGTCGGCGCTGAGTCCGTGCTTTTTAAGCTTGTCGTAGAAGGTCTTGCGCGGAATGCCCAGATGGCGGCAGATGTCGGTCACCCGGCCGTGGTGGCGGGCCAGTGACTGGCTGATCAGGCTTTTTTCGAACAGTTCCACCTGGCGGGGCAGCGTAGGCTCCTCCAGGTTGGCGGTTTCACCGGCCAGCAACACATCCAGGCGGTAGTCGAAGGCCGCCCCCAGAAGCACGTAGCGCTCGGCCAGGTTTCTCAACTCGCGCACGTTCCCCGGCCAGTCGTGAGCCAGCAGCGTCGCGACAGCGTGGTTATCGAGCGTGGGGGCTTCCAGTCCGCTTCGGTTGGCCGCCACCACGGCAAAGTGCTGGAACAAAAGCGGAATATCTTCACGACGTTCGCGAAGGGCAGGTAACGGCAGGGTGACCACATTGAGCCGGTAGTAGAGATCCTCGCGAAAGCGTCCCTCTTCGGCGGCGGCCTTGAGATCCACCTTGGTCGCGGCAATAACGCGAATATCCAGCGTCACCGTCTCGTTGGCGCCCAGGCGTTCGACGCTTCGCTCTTGAAGCACGCGTAAAAGCTTTACCTGCAGCGCCGGGGGCATGGATTCGATCTCGTCTAGAAACACCGTGCCGCCATTGGCGTGTTCGAACTTGCCAATGCGTCGCTCCACCGCGCCGGTGAAGGCGCCCTTTTCGTGGCCGAACAATTCGGATTCGATGGTATGCTCGGGCACCGCTCCGCAGTTGATCGCCATGAAGGGGTTGCTTCGCCGGCTGCTCCGCTCGTGAATGGCGCGGGCGACCAGATCCTTGCCGGTGCCGGTTTCCCCGAACAGCAATACATCGGCTTCGACCTGGCTGATGCGCTGAATCATCGCAGCCAGGTGGGAAATCACCGGCGTGCGACCCACCAGGCGCGGACCCAGCGCGGCTTGCTGAGCCTCGAGTTCCGCTTTGAGGTGGGTGTTTTCAAGACTGAGCTGGCGCTTTTCAATGCCGCGACGCACCACATCAAGCAGCTGCTCGCCGGCAAAGGGTTTTTCCAGAAAGTCCCAGGCCCCGGCCCGCATGGCTTCCACAGCGGTGGAGATATCGCCGTGGCCGGTAATCAGAATGATCGGCAGTGTCGGGTCGCGCCGTTTGATCTCGTGCAAAAGTGCCATGCCATCCATACCGGGCATGCGGATGTCGCTGACGATCACGCCGGGAAAATGACCGGGAAGGTTGGCCAGGGCCTGCTCGGCGGATTCGAAGCAATGCGGCGTGTAGCCGGCAAGCTCCAGTGTCTGGCTTGCCGTGATACGCAAGTGCGGCTCATCGTCGATGATCATCACCGGCAGCGTCGATGGTTCATGCATGGCGGCTCTCCAGCGATTGTGCGCTTTGCGGTACGGGTGGGCAGGCAGGGGCCAGCGTAATGGTGAAACGTGCCCCCCCCTCGGCGATATTGGCAACGTTCAGAGTGCCACCCAGATCGTCCATGATTCTTGAGGAGATCGATAGCCCAAGCCCCAACCCCTTGCCCGGTGCCTTGGTGGTGAAAAAAGGCTCGAAGATATGCATCAGATGATCCTCTCCAATGCCGGGGCCGTTATCCTCGACATCGATATGCACCGCCTCGCCTTCTCTTTTCGCGCTTAGCGTCAGCGTCGGGTGGGGGGTCTCTTTCATGGCCTGTAACGCATTGCCGATCAAGTTCACCAATACCTGTTCCAGGCGAACCATATCGCCCGTGACCCAGAGGGTGTCCTCCGGCATACGCTTTATCACATTGACATGGTCATCGCGCAAACGGCTCTGAAAAAGGCGCAGCGCGTAGTGAATGCAGGCCTGTACGGCGATACTTTCGTGGCGCTCGCTGCTTTTGCGGGAAAACTGGCGCAGCTGGGCGCTGATATCGGCCATGCGCTGGGTCAGCTCGACGATCTGCCCCAGGTTGGCGTCGGCCTGCTCGGTGCGGGCCAGTTCGATAAAGCGTCGGGCGTTTTCGGCGTAGGCGCGAATCGCCGCCAGCGGCTGGTTGAGCTCGTGATTGATGCCCGCAGCCAGTTGGCCCAGCACGGCGAGCTTGGCCGCCTGAATCAGCTCTTCCTGGGTCTGGCGCAGGTTCGCTTCGGCGCGGCGGCGTTCATCAATTTCATCCGACAGCCGCTGGTTGCTGGTCACCAGGTCGTGGGTGCGTCGCGCAACGCTCATTTCAAGCTCATCGCGCACCCGAGCCAGCGTCTGTCGTTCGCGCTCGGCAAAAATCTCCCGTTCTCGGCGCAGCCGCCTGCGCTGCCACCCAATACCCACACCCAAGGCGATAATGCCGTAGCATCCGCCGGCCATCAGGGCGGCCACCCATTGAGCGCTGATGACCGGCGTCAGGGGTTTCAGGATATGTAGCTGCCAGCCGAATTCCACCACCGAGCGGGTCAGGCTCAAATAGCGCCCGCCGCTCAAGGGGCCATGCTCAAAGCTCACCAGACGGCTATGGGGGCTGTAATCGGTTTCAACCGTAATGCCCGAGTAGGCCAAAGGCTCCATGGCGTAACGCCGGGTGAGCCGCAACGCCTCGCGCTGACTCGTGTTTAGCGGATGCAGTGCGTTCATGCGAAGCTCGGGGCGGCTGGCCATGAAGATGATGTTGTCGCCGTCGGTAACGAAAAGCTCCGCATCCTGCTCGGCCCAGCTCTGTTCGACTTCATCCAGCAGTACCTTGACCACCATCACCCCGTCGGGGGTGGCATCCGGGGCGGTGTCGTCCAGCCACACCGGAGCGGAAAAAAAGTAGCCTCGCTCCAGCGACTGGGTGCCGAGTCCGTAAAAGCGCCCCTGCTGGCCGGCAATCGCCTGAGTGTAGTAGCTACGAAACGCATAGTTGTGGCCGATGAATGTCGTGGGGCGGTGCCAGTTGCTGGCGGCGATCGTCGTCCCTTCCCGGTCCAGCAGATAGACATCCGACACCCCCGAGGTAAAGCGGAAGCGGTCCAGCAGCAGGTTGAGCGGCATGGGGTCCTGGTTGTCGGGAGAGGCGAGAAACCGTCGCACCGCTTCACGGGTGGCCAGCATCGGCGGCAGGTAATCAAAGCGCAGTAGATAGCCGTTCAGGTTGGCCGCCGATAGCCGCAGCTCGTTCTCGGCATCGTCTTGCAGCTCACCAAGCGCCCGCTCCCGGGCAAGCTCGGCGGCTTGCCACATGCAAAGGCCAAGCCCGAGGGCAAGTGCCAGAAGCCATGTCAGGCGCCAGTAGCGCGGTCTTGGCTGATTCATGCTGAAAGGCTGCTGCCCTGGGCTCGGCGCAGGGCGCGCTGGGCACGGGTTTCAGCGCGAGCCATCGCAAGCAGGCCCTCTTCGACAAACACCAGATGCTCGTGGGCACGGCTTCGCGCCTCTTCGGCCCGACCTTCCAGAATGGCGTCCAGCAGTGCCCGATGCTGGGTCATCAAGCTGGCCCGGGCGTCTGGCTTGGCAAAAAGGTGGGCCAGGTTATCGACGATGCTCTGCTCCAGAAGGTGGAAGATGCCTCGGATATTGTGCAGCAACAGCACGTTATGGGCTGCCTCGGCGATGGCTAGGTGAAACGCGGCATCCAGCTTGGCCTCGCGGGCGGGGTCGGCGCCGATGAACCCCGCGGCCAGCTCCTCGAAGCGCTGGATCAGCACCGCCTTGTCTGCCGGAGTAGAGCGAAGCGCGGCGTAGTAGGCAGAAATGCCCTCCAACGCATCGCGAAACTCCAGAAGGTCCAGATGAAATTCGTTGTGTCGAGAGAGCATTTCAAGCACGGGATCGGCGTAGCCGTTATTGAGCGTCTCCTTGATATAGGTACCCCCGCCTTGCCGACTAATCAGCACGCCGCGAGCAGCGAGCTTCTGGATGGCTTCGCGAAGCGAAGGCCGCGAAACGCCGAAACGTTCGGCAAGTTCACGTTCGGGCGGCAGGCGCTGGCCGGGCTTCAAGCTGCCCTCGAGAATCATGGCCTCAAGGCGCTCGATAATCACATCGGCTAAACGCGGTTGGCGAAGCGGTGGATAGGTCATGCAGAGTCTGTCTCTAAAATTGGTATGACCAATGTTATGAGGTTTGCAATCTGCGCTCAACCGCTAGGCACCAGGCCCGCAAGAAGGTGTCGAATATCACAGAATCCGTTTCGCACACTAATTCTAAAAAGCCCTTGCCAAGGCGGCGGAGAATCCGTAAAGTACGCATCCGCTGCCGGGGACGCAAGGTGTTGCCAGCGGTGAACGAGAGTGAAAACTCTCGGTTTGTCAGGAAGTTAGCGAAGTCTTGATCGCTTTCTTCACTCGCCAAGATCGGCGGTTGACAACCACCAGGAAATGCGTAGAATACGCCTTCCTCGCTGAGGCAAGCGGCTCCGGTCATCGAGCCAGCGTCTGAGTCCAGCGAAACCGCTCTTTAACAATTTGATCAGGTAATTCATGTGGGCGTTTGCCGATGAGGGTGACAAGTCACCAACTATCAAGGCAGACGAACACAGCGATACTCTTCGGAGTATCACAGTATAATTCGTTTGAACCTTGAGCCAAGTTTGATTCGCTTTTGCTGCTTTCGGCTAGTCCTTAAGTAAGCAAGTAAGGATCACAATGATTTTAAACTGAAGAGTTTGATCATGGCTCAGATTGAACGCTGGCGGCAGGCTTAACACATGCAAGTCGAGCGGTAACAGGGGAAGCTTGCTTCCCGCTGACGAGCGGCGGACGGGTGAGTAATGCATAGGAATCTACCCGGTAGTGGGGGATAACCTGGGGAAACCCAGGCTAATACCGCATACGTCCTACGGGAGAAAGGGGGCCTTGGCTCCCGCTATCGGATGAGCCTATGTCGGATTAGCTGGTTGGTGAGGTAACGGCTCACCAAGGCAACGATCCGTAGCTGGTCTGAGAGGATGATCAGCCACATCGGGACTGAGACACGGCCCGAACTCCTACGGGAGGCAGCAGTGGGGAATATTGGACAATGGGCGCAAGCCTGATCCAGCCATGCCGCGTGTGTGAAGAAGGCTTTCGGGTTGTAAAGCACTTTCAGCGAGGAAGAACGCCTGGCGGTTAATACCCGCCAGGAAAGACATCACTCGCAGAAGAAGCACCGGCTAACTCCGTGCCAGCAGCCGCGGTAATACGGAGGGTGCAAGCGTTAATCGGAATTACTGGGCGTAAAGCGCGCGTAGGTGGCTTGACAAGCCGGTTGTGAAAGCCCCGGGCTCAACCTGGGAACGGCATCCGGAACTGTCAGGCTAGAGTGCAGGAGAGGAAGGTGGAATTCCCGGTGTAGCGGTGAAATGCGTAGAGATCGGGAGGAATACCAGTGGCGAAGGCGGCCTTCTGGACTGACACTGACACTGAGGTGCGAAAGCGTGGGTAGCAAACAGGATTAGATACCCTGGTAGTCCACGCCGTAAACGATGTCGACCAGCCGTTGGGTGCCTTGTGCACTTTGTGGCGAAGTTAACGCGATAAGTCGACCGCCTGGGGAGTACGGCCGCAAGGTTAAAACTCAAATGAATTGACGGGGGCCCGCACAAGCGGTGGAGCATGTGGTTTAATTCGATGCAACGCGAAGAACCTTACCTACCCTTGACATCCTGCGAACCCGGAAGAGATTCCGGGGTGCCTTCGGGAACGCAGAGACAGGTGCTGCATGGCTGTCGTCAGCTCGTGTTGTGAAATGTTGGGTTAAGTCCCGTAACGAGCGCAACCCTTGTCCTTATTTGCCAGCACGTAATGGTGGGAACTCTAAGGAGACTGCCGGTGACAAACCGGAGGAAGGTGGGGACGACGTCAAGTCATCATGGCCCTTACGGGTAGGGCTACACACGTGCTACAATGGCCGGTACAAAGGGCTGCAAACTCGCGAGAGTAAGCGAATCCCGAAAAGCCGGTCTCAGTCCGGATCGGAGTCTGCAACTCGACTCCGTGAAGTCGGAATCGCTAGTAATCGTAGATCAGAATGCTACGGTGAATACGTTCCCGGGCCTTGTACACACCGCCCGTCACACCATGGGAGTGGACTGCACCAGAAGTGGTTAGCCTAACGCAAGAGGGCGATCACCACGGTGTGGTTCATGACTGGGGTGAAGTCGTAACAAGGTAGCCGTAGGGGAACCTGCGGCTGGATCACCTCCTTAAACGATGCGTCACTCTCCCGGCAAGCGCTCACAATGAATTACCTGATCAAGTGATAGAGCAAACGGTTGATGCACGATCCCCTCTTGGGCCTGTAGCTCAGTTGGTTAGAGCGCACCCCCTGCCCTTAATAAAAAGGAGGGTGAGGTCGGCTAGCCAAGCACGCTTTTGAGGCGATAGTAAACCGGGTCTGTAGCTCAGTTGGTTAGAGCGCACCCCTGATAAGGGTGAGGTCGGCAGTTCGAGTCTGCCCAGACCCACCAAATTTTATCCATCGCTGCGTTATTTCATGACTCGCATGGAAAGCCATGCTTCGCCATGAAATGCCTTGCGCTGAATAAAATTACCCGGTGGGATGGTTTGTGAAAACGATGGGGCCATAGCTCAGCTGGGAGAGCGCCTGCCTTGCACGCAGGAGGTCAGCGGTTCGATCCCGCTTGGCTCCACCATTATCTCCACTACCGTTTGTTTGTTTCGTGACCATTGATAAGTCGCTGCTTTCAAGCCGTCTTATCACTGTTCATTGAACAGTCGCTCTTTAACAATGTATATCATGCTGACAATATCGAATGACGATAAGAAGACAGTTCGCTGTTTTTATCGTCGCATCTCGATATGCAATTGTTTTGTGATACGTTTTTGCGTATCCGGCAATCGTTGTCATTGCGAGATCCAGACTCCTTCGGGTTATAGGGTCAAGCAATGAAGCGCACACGGTGGATGCCTAGGCAGCCAGAGGCGATGAAAGACGTGGTAGCCTGCGATAAGGTTCGGTGAGGTGGCAAACAACCTGTGACCCGGACATCTCTGAATGGGGAAACCCACTGACCACAAGGTCAGTATCCTGTCCTGAATCTATAGGGCCAGGAAGCGAACCGGGGGAACTGAAACATCTAAGTACCCCGAGGAAAAGAAATCAACCGAGATTCCCCCAGTAGCGGCGAGCGAACGGGGACCAGCCCTTAAGCGTGTGACTGATTAGACGAACGGATTGGGAAGTCCGGCCAGAGCGGGTGATAGCCCCGTAGTCGAAAATCTGATCACGTGAAATCGAGTAGGTCGGGGCACGAGAAACCTTGACTGAAGACGGGGGGACCATCCTCCAAGGCTAAATACTCCTGGCTGACCGATAGTGAACCAGTACCGTGAGGGAAAGGCGAAAAGAACCCCGGCGAGGGGAGTGAAATAGATCCTGAAACCGTGTGCGTACAAGCAGTAGGAGCCCACTTGTTGGGTGACTGCGTACCTTTTGTATAATGGGTCAGCGACTTATATTCAGTGGCGAGCTTAACCGATTAGGGGAGGCGTAGCGAAAGCGAGTCTTAACTGGGCGACCAGTCGCTGGATATAGACCCGAAACCGGGCGATCTATCCATGAGCAGGGTGAAGGTTGAGTAACATCAACTGGAGGCCCGAACCAGGATCTGTTGAAAAAGATTTGGATGACTTGTGGATCGGAGTGAAAGGCTAATCAAGCCCGGAGATAGCTGGTTCTCCTCGAAAGCTATTTAGGTAGCGCCTCACGTATCACCACCGGGGGTAGAGCACTGTTTCGGCTAGGGGGTCATCCCGACTTACCAACCCGAGGCAAACTCCGAATACCGGTGAGTGCCAGCGTGGGAGACACACGGCGGGTGCTAACGTCCGTCGTGAAAAGGGAAACAACCCAGACCGTCAGCTAAGGTCCCCAAATCCTGGTTAAGTGGGAAACGATGTGGGAAGGCTCAGACAGCTAGGAGGTTGGCTTAGAAGCAGCCATCCTTTAAAGAAAGCGTAATAGCTCACTAGTCGAGTCGGCCTGCGCGGAAGATGTAACGGGGCTAAACCAGGTACCGAAGCTACGGGTTCATCCTTAGGGATGAGCGGTAGAGGAGCGTCGTGTAAGCCAATGAAGGTGAGTTGAGAAGCTTGCTGGAGGTATCACGAGTGCGAATGCTGACATGAGTAACGATAAAGGGAGTGAAAAACTCCCTCGCCGGAAGACCAAGGTTTTCTGTTCGATGCTAATCAGAGCAGAGTGAGTCGGCCCCTAAGGCGAGGCGGAAACGCGTAGTCGATGGGAAACGGGCTAATATTCCCGTACCGGACATGATTGCGATGGGGGGACGGAGAAGGCTAGGTGAGCCAGGCGTTGGTTGTCCTGGTGAAAGTCGGTAGGCTGAGATCCTAGGTAAATCCGGGATCTTTCAAGGCCGAGAGACGAGACGAACTGACCACGGTCAGGAAGTCACTGATGCCACGCTTCCAGGAAAAGCCTCTAAGCTTCAGATCATGTGCGACCGTACCCCAAACCGACACAGGTGGTCAGGGTGAGAATCCCAAGGCGCTTGAGAGAACTCGGGTGAAGGAACTAGGCAAAATGGTGCCGTAACTTCGGGAGAAGGCACGCCGGCGTAGGGTGATGGAACTCGCTTCCTAAGCCCGAACCGGTCGAAGATACCAGGTGGCTGCAACTGTTTAGTAAAAACACAGCACTCTGCTAACGCGCAAGCGGACGTATAGGGTGTGACGCCTGCCCGGTGCCGGAAGGTTAAATGATGGTGTTAGCCGCAAGGCGAAGCTCTTGATTGAAGCCCCGGTAAACGGCGGCCGTAACTATAACGGTCCTAAGGTAGCGAAATTCCTTGTCGGGTAAGTTCCGACCTGCACGAATGGCGTAATGATGGCCACGCTGTCTCCACCCGAGACTCAGTGAAATTGAAATCGCCGTGAAGATGCGGTGTACCCGCGGCTAGACGGAAAGACCCCGTGAACCTTTACTATAGCTTCACACTGGATACTGATGTTGCCTGTGTAGGATAGCTGGGAGGCTTGGAAACCCGGACGCCAGTTCGGGTGGAGCCAACCTTGAAATACCAGCCTGGCATCATCGGTGTTCTCACTCAGGTCCGTTATCCGGATCGAGGACAGTGTGTGGTGGGTAGTTTGACTGGGGCGGTCTCCTCCCAAAGAGTAACGGAGGAGCACGAAGGTACCCTCAGCACGGTCGGACATCGTGCAATGAGTGCAAGAGCATAAGGGTGCTTGACTGCGAGACAGACACGTCGAGCAGGTGCGAAAGCAGGTTCTAGTGATCCGGTGGTTCTGTATGGAAGGGCCATCGCTCAACGGATAAAAGGTACTCCGGGGATAACAGGCTGATACCGCCCAAGAGTTCACATCGACGGCGGTGTTTGGCACCTCGATGTCGGCTCATCACATCCTGGGGCTGAAGTCGGTCCCAAGGGTATGGCTGTTCGCCATTTAAAGTGGTACGCGAGCTGGGTTTAGAACGTCGTGAGACAGTTCGGTCCCTATCTGCCGTGGGCGTTGGATGTTTGAGAAGGGCTGCTCCTAGTACGAGAGGACCGGAGTGGACGCACCTCTGGTGTTCCGGTTGTCACGCCAGTGGCATTGCCGGGTAGCTATGTGCGGACGGGATAACCGCTGAAAGCATCTAAGCGGGAAGCCCCCTTCAAGATGAGACATCCCCGAGGCCTTGAGCCTCCTGAAGGGCCCAGCGAGACCAGCTGGTTGATAGGCACGGTGTGGACGCACTGCAAGGTGTTGAGCTAACGTGTACTAATGGCCCGTGAGGCTTGACCCTATAACACCCAAGGGGTCTGGTCCTGCAGTGACAACGACGCTCGATAGAGCACCGGATACGCAAGAAAGAACGATCACAAGACCGTCAGCCGATATACATTGAAAGTTACGCCTGACGACCATAGCCTGCGTGAACCACCCGATCCCTTGCCGAACTCGGAAGTGAAACCGCAACGCGCCGATGGTAGTGTGGGGTCTCCCCATGCGAGAGTAGGTCATCGTCAGGCACCTCTTCGAAAAAGCCCCGAGCACCCTGTGTTCGGGGCTTTTTTTATGCGCGCAACATCGAAAGGGAGGGTGCGTGAGGCGTCAGAGGTAGAAGGTTTAAAAATAAATAACTACTCACTCTTCTTACCCCTCACCATTCAATCGGTTCACCCGCCCAGTCCCAGAAGCTGCCGGTATCTTCAGGGGTGCGCTGATCGATAACCTGCAACAGGCGTTCGGCCACGAACATCGGCGTGAAAAGCTTTTGCTCCGGTACACGTGCTTGAAAAGGTTTGGAGAGCGAGGTATCGGTGGTGCCAGGATGCAAGCAGAGCACAATGGCTTGTTTGTTGAGCCGGGCGAGCTCAATGGACGCGGTCTTCATCAGCATGTTGTGCGCGGCCTTGCTGGCCCGGTAGCTGTACCAGCCGCCCAAACCGTTATCACTGATCGAGCCCACCCGAGCGGAGAGACTTGCGATAATACTTGGATGATTACCTTTCAACGATGCATCCAGAACGGCCAGTAGCCGCATCGATGTGGCGGCATTGACGTGCATCACATGAGCGAAGGCATCAGCGTCGAACTGTTCGAGACGCTTTTCGGGGCGTACGTCGCGCTGGTCGTCGTGCAATGTGCCGACGGTATTGAAAAGCAAGTGGAGGGGGCGGCCATCCAGTGTGACGGCCAAGGCATCGAGGCCTTGTGCAGTCGTGATGTCGGCGACAAGCGGCGTGACGCGCTCATCCTGTATATCGGTTTCTCTGCGACTGACGGCGATGATCGAGCCAGTCTGGCTGGACGCCAATAACATCTGGATAACGGCATGGCCGATACCACCGTTTGCACCGGTGACGATTGCGGTAAAGTTGTCGGGCAGGTAGTTCAGCATCCAACGCTCCTTGTTCAGACAACAAGCTTAGAACAAAAGCGTTCTCGTTGAAGCGTTTTGTCGGAAGGCGGGTGTAGCGATTTGAACAGAGTGTCAGGCAGACGTGTTGAGACGGCTGGATTGAGCTCGATTACGTCCGTTGGGCTGATAAAGGGTTTTTTCAGCGATTTGCTGAATGTAGTTGAGCATGTCCTGATTGTGCTTCATGCGTACCGAAAGCATCTGGCCGGTCAGCGCGTTCATGCGCGCGGCGCGCTCGCTTTTATCCAGCAGCTTTTCCCAGCTGGCCTGACAGCCCGCGTCCAAAGCGGCCTTGAAAGCGCCACTGCCATTATCGTCATAACCCAGACGCAGCTGAGTCGTACGGCGCAGAGTCTCCATCCGCTCAAGCGCGCTCAACAGCATCTGCTTGTTCTCGGCAATGGAGGCCAGCGCTTCGCCGTCGATCGTGCCTTGCGTCAATTGTGTCTGCTCCTGGCCGAGCAGCTCCAGAAGTTCGTCAAGGCGCTGATGTTGGTCTGTAAGCAAACGAGAAAGGCTCATGAAACGGTTACTCTTTTAATTGAGCAATCAGGCTGTCCGCAATACGGTCGGCGCGTATCTCAAGGCGCCCTTCACGAATGGCATCGCGAACTTCTTCCACGCGAGCCATATCGATATCCTGCGAATCATCCATATGCATCTGGCTAAGCCGGGTGGATTCACGGGTGGTACTGCCTTCAGGCGATGACTGGGCACCACCGACTTTTTGCGTTTCCTCACGCTGTTGCGTCTGGCTTGCGCGTAGCAGCGGATTTAGATTATCAATTTTCACGTTGTGGGCCTCATCGTCAACGTTAAAGCGTTCTAAACGCTATAGCTCTGTGCCGTTATAAAGAGTATCGGCACCGATAGCGCGGACTTTAGGAGTTGACTTAAAAATCTACCATCAACACACCCTGACCAGTGACGCGGGCGGTAACCAGTTCGCGAGTATCAAAACGCACGCGAACGCGCGAACCTTCAGCACCGCTTTCCAGCGCTTCGCCTTCGCGCGACACGCGAAACCCGGCTCCATGAGCTATGACCGTTACACGCTGACCGCGTTCCACCCAGTCAGGCGCCTGGAGCGAATGAGCCTGGAAGGCGTCGCCGCTGCGAATGGGACGCTGCGCTATCTTGCCAATGATAGCATCTTCATTGGTCAAGGCGTTGTTTGCAAGATCGCCCAGATTGCCCTGGCGCTGGGTGATCATTGAAGCGGTGATGAGCGAGCCCCTTTCAATATTCTGCGCGGCAACGACGTAACTCCCCAGGATATCCACCCGGGCTTGAATATAGCGCACCTGTCGGCGCGCTTCGCCACAACGCACACCTATCGATACACGCCCTATCGGCGCTTGATTGGCATTGGGAAAAAAGGGTTCCGGCGCGATACAGGCGGGTAGATGAGGAGAAGGTGGCGAGATATCGATCACCACTTCCTGGCCCAGGGCCTGGGCATGTTGATAGAGAAAACTCTGTACCGCTTCGATCAGCGCCTGATCGTCGGCCTTGACCGGTAATGCGGCGACGAGGCCTAGGGTGATGACGGCCAGTAGCCGCAGGACATGTGCCGGGTAGCGTAGTGCCTGATACGGCAAATAAGGCATGGAAATCGTCACTCGATCAAGGAGGGTGCTGGGGCAGTAAGCAGAAGTTTAGTGCAAAAGCCGCCTGGGTATCATGCGAAATGCTGGGTTAAAAGGCATTTGTTCCATGCTTTAGGATGAGGGTCTCTTGCCTATCATGCACCCTCAGAAATTTCCGAATTATCTTTGCCTCTCAGTCAGCGAGGGACGGCATGCTTGACCACCTAGAATCTGCACTAAATTTTCACCAGCGCGCCCTGGGCCTTCGCCAGGCCCGCCACGAAGTGCTGGCGGCCAATATCGCCAATGCCGATACGCCGAACTTCAAGGCCCGGGATATCGATTTTGCCAGCGAGCTGAAAAAGGCGGTCAGCGCCGGCCAGTCCTCGCAGCAAAACGGCGGAGTGTCACTGGCGTTGACCGCCGAGCGCCACATCCCGGCTCAGGGCCGGGCCTGGCAAGGCACCAATACAGATCTTCTTTACCGGGTGCCCGACCAGCCAAGTCTTGATGGCAATACGGTGGACATGGACCGGGAGCGTACGCAGTTTGCCGACAATGCCGTTCGCTATCAGGCGGCACTGACGATCATGAACAGCCGCATTCAAGGGCTCAAAAACGCGATGCAGCCGGAATAATCAGGCTTTTGGAGAAAAATAAGCTATGTCGATGTTTTCAGCGTTTGATATTGCAGGTTCAGCGTTGAGCGCCCAGGCGCAGCGCATGAACGTCACCGCCAGCAACATGGCCAACGCCGATAGTATCGCCGGCCCGGATGGCGAAACCTATCGGGCCAAGCAGGTGATGTTTGAAACCCAGGCACAGAATAATCGCTATGGCGTGGGGGGTGTACGCGTCACCGACGTCGTGGAGGATGACTCACCGCTGCGCCTGGAGTACATGCCGGGTCATCCGGCCGCCGATGAGCAGGGCTATGTGGCCAAACCCAACGTCGAACCGGTTCATGAAATGGTCAACATGATTTCCGCGTCCCGCTCCTATCAGGCCAACGTGGAAGTCTTCAACACCACCAAGCAAATGATGGTTCAAACGCTCTCGCTAGGTGAGGGATAAGCATGAATATCGATACCAGTGTGATGAACAACATCAACGGCGGCGCAAGCGGGCCCAACCTGTCACCGCGCCAGTCCCAGGAAATGCGCGACAGCTTCATGACGCTGCTGATTACGCAGTTGCAGAACCAGGACCCGCTCAATCCGATGGACAACTCGGAGATGACCTCGCAACTGGCCCAGATCAATACCGTCAGCGGTATCGAGCAGCTCAATGCCACCTTGAACGGCATCACCCAGCAGATGGATGCTGGCCGTGCGCTGCAAGCGGCGGGGCTGATCGACAAGGCCGTGCTGGTGCCGGGCAATAATGTGATGGTAAGCGTCAACGAGGAAGGGGGCAGCTACGCCACGCCGTTTGGTATCGAACTCGAACGACCCGCCGATCAGGTAGTGGCGACGGTGACCAGCAGGTCCGGTGAGATCGTCTACACCCGAGAGCTGGGCGCTGTCAAAGCCGGTGTCGAGTCCTTCAGCTGGGGCGGATTGACCGACGAAGGGGCCGCCGTACCGGCCGGTGCCTATAGCGTCAACTTCAAGGCGATGAATGCAGAAGGAGAGCTACTGGAGTCGCGCGCGCTGAACTATGCGCTGGTGCAGGGGGTTTCACCCGGTACGGGTGG
This sequence comes from Vreelandella xerophytica, assembly GCF_968048975.1. The sequence continues at coordinate 87,965 of NZ_OZ309106.1, forward strand.
CGATGATGTTCGTCTGGATCTGGGCGCCGTTTACGGCCAGGTGGCGCTCAATCAAGTTAAACAAATTCTTTGAGTATCCACTTAACACTCTTTCTATCAGGGGAACATCATGAGCTTTTCTCAAGCACTTAGTGGTTTGAATGCCCAGCGCGAAAAACTGGGTGCCATCGGCAACAACATCGCCAACTCACAGACGGTAGGTTTCAAGAGCACCAGCGTGCAGTTTGCCGACGTATACGCCCAGTCGCGTATCGGTCTGGGTGTTCGCACCGCGGCCGTACTGCAGGATTTCAGCCAGGGTAACGTCGAGTCTTCCTCGCGCAACATGGATCTTGCCATTTCAGGTGAAGGGTTTTTCCGGTTTCAGCAGCCCAACGGGAATGTCGGCTACTCGCGTAATGGTCAGCTCACCATGACGCCGACCGGGGATCTGGTCAACGCCCAGGGCGCGCGCATCATGGGGTACCCGGCCGATGCCAACGGCAATGTGCAGGCGGGGGGCAATGTTCAGCCCATGCAGGTACCGCCAGGTGATCTGCAGGCCAGTGCAACGACCGGACTTGCTATGTCCTTGAACCTGGATTCCGGTCAGCCCGTTATCGGGGCGGCGTTCGATGCAGCCAATGCCAATACCTACAACTATTCCACCAACGCGACCGTGTTCGATTCCCAAGGCAATGCGCGCAACCTGTCACTCTATTTCACCAAGACAGGTGATAACCAGTGGGCCGTCAATGGACGGCTGTCGGGTGGACCTGCTGGTGGCGGGACGTACGATAGAGCGCTGGGGAACCTTGCCTTCAATCAAAACGGCACCCTCAATGCTGCTGCCACGAATATCAACAACGCTGCTTTCAACGACACGGAATTTGGCGCTGGAAATCCGTTGGAAGCGCTGAATATTGCCGTCGATTTTGAAGGCTCGACGCAGTTTGCCAATGCTTCCACGGTCAATAACACCGTGCAGGATGGTTACACCTCCGGTTCCCTCGTAGGTATCAGCATCGAAAACGACGGCACCATCATGCGAAACTATTCCAACGAGCAGTCGCGCGCGGCCGGGCAGATAACGCTGGTCAGTTTCCGTAACCCCGAAGGCCTGAGGCCTGAAGGCGATAACCTGTGGACAGCGACCGGCTCCTCCGGTCAGGAATTGATCAACGTTCCGGGAACCGGGCTGGTCGGTCTGATCCAGGCGGGCGCTACCGAAACCTCCAACGTGGATCTCGCCCAGGAGCTGGTCAACATGATCATCGCCCAGCGCTCCTACCAGGCGAACTCACAGACCATCAGCACTCAGGACGAGCTCCTGCAGACCATTATCAACCTCTGATAACGGGGCCCACTGGAAGGAATAGCGCGTGGATAGAATGCTGTATACCGCCATGAGCGGTGCCAAGAACGCCATGGATCAGCAGTCGGTGGTGAGCCAGAACCTCTCCAACGTCTCGACGGCGGGGTTTCGCGCCCAGCTGCAGGTAGCCCGCGCGGTACCCGTACAGGGTGCCGGCCCGCTTGATACCCGCGTCTCGGCGGTAACCACCACGCCGGGCACCGACTTCTCCCAGGGGCCTATCGAGCGCACCGGACGTGGCCTGGATGTCGCCATGCAGGATGGTGCCTGGCTTGCGGTACTGGCCGAGGATGGCACCGAAGCCTACACCCGTCGAGGCGACCTGCAGCTCGACAGCGACGGCGTCCTGCTCAACGTAGGCCGCCCGGTCATGGGTGACGGGGGGCCGATTGCGCTTCCCCAGGGGGCGCAGATCTCTATCGGCGCCGACGGCACCATCAGCGCGATTCCTCAGGGGGAGGGGCCGGCGGCCCTGGTGGACGTAGGCCGCATCAAGCTTGTCACGCCGGACGAGCCGACGCTGACCCGGGGCGAGGATGGCCTTTTCCGGGCGCCGTTGAATGAAGAGGGTGCGCCGGGCGTACTGGCCGCCAACGAAAACGCGCGTCTGGTAAGCGGCGCACTGGAAGGCAGCAACGTCAGCGCCGTGGACGCCATGGTATCGATGATCGACGTGGCTAGGCGCTATGACATGCAGATGCGAGTGCTGAGCAATGCCGACGAGAACGCCCAGCGCGCCAACAGCATCTTGTCACTTCAAGGCTGATCCCAGCCCCTGGTTTAAAGGAAGCACACCATGATTAAATCGTTGTGGACGGCCAAGACCGGACTTGAGTCGCAGCAGACCAAGCTGGACGTCATTTCCAACAACCTGGCCAACGTGAGCACCAATGGCTTCAAACGTTCGCGTCCGGTGTTTGAAGATCTGCTTTATCAGAACATGCGCCAGCCCGGCGCTCAGAGCAATATTCAGGATCGCCTGCCATCGGGCATGCAGGTGGGTACCGGCGTGCGTGCCGTGGCCACCGAGCGTCTGCACACCCAGGGTGGACTGGAGCGGACCGACAACTCGCGCGATCTGGCGATCAGCGGCGAAGGCTTTTTCCAGGTACTGTTGCCCGACGGCACGATCGGCTACACCCGGGACGGCGGTTTCCAGCTCAACGAAAACGGCCAGATGGTCACCGCCAACGGTTACCCCTTGGAGCCTGCGGTGTTCGTGCCACCCAATGCCCTCTCGGTCGCCATTGGTGAAGACGGTACGGTCAGTGTTCGCCAGCCAGGTATTGCCCAGGATGCCGACATCGGCCAGATCACCGTGGCTTCCTTTATCAATCCGGCAGGCCTGGAGAGCATAGGCGGCAATCTGTATCTCGAAACCGGCGCCTCCGGTGCACCCAACCAGGATATTCCCGGCAACAACGGGGCGGGGCGGTTGTTCCAGGGGTATGTGGAAACCTCCAACGTCAACGTGGTGGAGGAGATGGTCAACATGATTCAGACCCAGCGCGCCTACGAGATCAACAGTCGTGCGGTTTCCACCAGCGATGAAATGCTGGCACGGTTAAGCCAGCTCTGAGCGTGGGTAACCGGGGCTTACGAACAGGTCGTACGATGCTTGAAAAAAATGCTCTCTTTTGTCGGTTGGCGCAGCTGGCGGTGCTGCTCTTTATCCTGCTGGCTGCCGGGTGTGCCCAGATCCCTCGCGCCTCGGTGGTCGGTGAACAGGAGCAGATCAACATCATCGACCGCCCGCCAGCGGTGGCCAATGGTTCCATTTATCAATCGCGACGCGGCTATCACCCGCTTTTCGAGGACCGCAGGCCTCGGGCCATCGGCGATATTCTGACTATCGTGCTCAACGAGCAGGTGAGCGCCAGCCAGACTTCGCAATCAAGCGCCAACCGCAGCGGCTCGGCCTCGCTGGATATCGCCCAGATTCCTGAAATCATCGATTTTCTGGAGAATTATGGTTTCGATGTGGCCGGCGACAACATTTTCTCCGGCAGCGGCAGCACCCAGGCAAACAACACCATGACCGGCACGATCACCGTCTCGGTACTGGAAGTGCTCAACAACGGCTACCTGCGAGTGCGCGGCGAAAAGCAGATCGCGATCAATCAGGGAACCGAGTTCATCCGCTTCTCGGGGGTGGTCAACCCCCAGACGGTCACGGCGGCCAACACTGTGCCCTCCAATCAGGTGGCCGATGCACGCATCGAGTACGTGGGTGATGGCTACATCAACGAGGCGCAGCACATGGGTTGGCTGCAGCGTTTCTTCCTCAACGTATCGCCGTTCTAGGCGCCCTGGTCCAAGAGGCTGGCAATGGCTATGCAGTTAACCGCTAAGCGGATATTGAAAAAGTGGTGTGGAGGCCGGGGGACGCTACAGGCGATCACGCTGCTGGTGCTTTGCTTGATGGCCACCAGCGCGGCGGCCGAGCGAGTCCGTGAGCTGGCCAGTTTTGCCGGCGTTCGCGACAACCAGCTGGTGGGCTACGGACTGGTGGTGGGGCTTGATAACACCGGTGACCAGACCACCCAGGCGCCGTTTACCAGTCAGAGCTTGACCAACATGCTCTCTCAGCTTGGGGTGAGCGTGCCGCCAGGTACCAATCTGCAGCTGCGCAACGTGGCCGCCGTAATGGTGACCGCCGATCTGCCGCCGTTTTCCCGCCCGGGCCAGCGCCTGGATATCGTGGTGTCCTCCATTGCCAACGCCCGAAGCCTCAGAGGCGGTACGCTTTTGATGACTCCGCTGAAAGGTGCCGACGGCGATACCTACGCCATCGCTCAGGGCAATATGCTGGTCGGGGGCGCCGGCGCGCAGGCGGGTGGCAGCAGCGTCCAGATCAATCAGCAGGCTTCCGGGCGTATCCCCAATGGTGCGCTGGTCGAGCGCGAAGTGTCGCTCAACCTGGGCGGCAACGGCGGACTTCTGGAGTTACAGCTCAACGACGCCGATTTTGGCACCGTGCAGCGCATGGTGACGGCAATCAACAGCGAATTCGGTCAGTCGGTAGCTTATGCACGCAACGGACGCGTGATCGCACTCGACGGGCCGATGGATGCCAACCTGCGGGTCAACTTCATGGCGCGGGTGGAAAACGTGCAGGTCACGCCCATGGACGCCCCCGCTCGGGTAGTGCTGAATTCGCGTACCGGCTCGGTCGTGATGAACAGCGCCGTCACGCTTCGTCAGGCGGCGGTCGCTCACGGCAACCTCTCCATTACCATCGACAGTCAGTTCGGCGTCAGCCAACCTGCACCGTTTGGCCAGGGCGAGACCGTGGTCGTGCCCAACGCCGATATCGATATTGCCCAGCAGGAGGCGTATCTGCAGATTGTCGAAGGCGCCCAGCTCAACGATGTGGTGAATGCCCTGAATGCGTTGGGGGCTACACCGCAGGATCTCATGTCGATTCTGGAGGCGCTCAAGGCCTCGGGGTCGCTTCGCGCCGAGCTTGAGGTGATCTGATGAGCGTCAACAACATGACCAGCCAGCTTGCCTTTGACATGAGCGGTTTCCAGCGCATGCAGCACAATGCCCGGGTCGACCCGGAGGCCGGTGTCTACGGCGCCGCCCAGCAGTTCGAAGCACTGTTCGTGCAGATGATGATGAAGAGCATGCGCGACGCGACTCCCACCGGCGGGCTGATGAACAGCAGTACCACCGACACCTACCAGCAGATGCTGGACCAGCAGTGGTCCCAGGTCATTGCGGACAAGGGCATGGGGCTGGCCGATGTGCTGGTCGAGCAGCTCAAGCGCCAAGGAGCGATTAAAAACGACGTTCAGGGCGATGAAGAGCTTCAGACACTGATTGCAGGTATTCCCCGCGGTACGCCACGTGTGCTGGATGACCCGCTGCAGCCTCCCGGCCCTGTCGGTTCGAGCAGCGCCCGTTTTCTGGATGAGCTCGAGGCGATCCGCCAGGGCAGAACCGTCCCTGAGGTGACCGCCAATGAGCCGGCGGCGACCATGAGCGCCCCTGTCATCAATCCCAATGCACCGGATCACGTGAAGCGCTTCATGGCCACGCTTTCCGGGCCGGCCCAGGCGGCCAGCCGGGCAAGCGGCGTGCCTGCCGAGCTGATCCTGGCCCAGGCGGCGCTGGAAACAGGCTGGGGGCGTCATGAAATCGCCACCCATCAGGGGCGAAACAGTCATAACCTGTTCGGTATCAAGGCGGGCAGCCACTGGCAGGGTCAGACCACCGATATCGTGACCCACGAATACCTCAATGGGCAGCGTACCCGCATGGTGGATACATTCAGGGTGTATGACTCCTTCGAGCATGCCTTTACCGACTACGCCAACCTGATCGGCAAGAACCCGCGCTACGCAGGCGTTGTCGAAGCGTCAAGTGCCGAGCAGGCCGCGCGCGAGCTTCAGCGCGGCGGCTACGCGACCGACCCGCGCTACGCCGCCAAGCTCGTTGCCATCATGAACACCATGGGCCCGCTCCCCACCGGGCAGGAATTTTTGGCCAACGCGCGTTAAAGTCATTCAAGTTGCGTTCAGCACTGCCGATAAAACAAGCATCGGCTTGAGGATCTAACCATGAGCATGTTTTCGACGGGCTTAAGCGGCCTGAACGCAGCGCAGAACGCGCTCGGCGCTACCAGCAACAACATCAGTAACCTGTTCACGCCCGGCTACAACCGCGAGCTGCCTAAAATCAGCGAGGCCGGTGTGGGCGGTGGTGTGCGTGTGGACGCCATCGAGCGCCAGTTCAACACTTACGTGGCCAATCAGCTCAACAGCGCCAAGACCCAATCGAGCGCGCTGCAGACCTATAGCAACCAGATGACCCAGATCGACAACCTGCTGGCCGATCGCTCCGCGGGTCTTTCGCCGTTGATGCAGGGCTTTTTCTCGTCGCTCGAGGTCCTGGCGGAATCGCCGTCGGATCCGGCCGCCCGCCAAGGGGTGCTGGGCACCGCCAACACACTGAGCGCCCAGTTTCGCTCCTTCGATGGCTACCTGCAGGACATGCAGAGCAACATCAATAGCCAGATCAGAGACGAAGTCACTCAGATCAACAACACCGTCGAGCAGATTGCAGACTTCAACAAGGAGATTTCGCTGGCGCGGGCACGCACCGGTGAAGCGCCCAACGGCCTGCTCAATCAGCGCGATCAACTGGTGTCTGAGCTCAACGAGCGCATGGATCTGCGGCTGAACGTGCAGGACGGCAAGACCTACAACCTCAGCCTGCCCAACGGCCAGCCGCTGGTCACGGGTACCCGCTCGTTCAGACTCGAAGCCGTCCAGGCGGATTACGACCCCCAGCGCACCGTGGTGGGTTACCGCGATGGCGGCGGCAATCTGGTGAAACTGGATGAAAACACGATCAAGGGCGGCGCGCTGGGCGGCTTGATGACCTTTCGCTCGGAGACGCTGGACAAGACGCAGAACCAGATCGGTCAACTGGCCGTATCGCTGTCCGTTGCCTTCAACGAGCAACACAAGGAAGGGGTGGATCTCAACGGCGAGCAGGGCGAGGATTTTTTCAGTATTGGCACTCCTCAGCCTTATGGTCATGAAGGTAACAGCACTGATCCTGATATTACCGCCAGCTTTGATGTGGCGACGATCGATCAGTTAAGGGCCACCGACTATACCGTCAGCTTCGAAGATGGCCAGCCGAGTGTTATCCGCAAGGATAATCGTTTGTCGTTGAATGCCGACCAGATCGATTGGAATGCCGACACCCGCGAGCTGACCTTTGGCGGTGTCACTCTGGCTTTCAGCGAAACGCCGGCGGACGGCGACCGTTTCGAGATACAGCCCGTACGCCGCGCTGGTAACGGTATGGACGTCAGTGCCTCCGACATCGACAAGATCGCGGCGGGCACCGAATTCTCGTCCGGCGACAACCGTAATGCGCTGGCCCTGCAGGGACTGCAGAGCCAGCGCGTGGTCGGGGGCGCCGCCTCGGTGAGCTCAGCCTACGCCTCCATCATCAGCGACGTGGGCAATCGTGCCAACATCACCCAGGTGAATCTTGATGCGCGTCAGGGTCTGACCGACCAGCTGCGCGCGGTGCAGCAGTCGGAGTCCGGCGTGAACCTGGACGAAGAGGCGGCCAATCTGATTCGCTATCAGCAGTACTACATGGCCAATGCCCGAGTGATCGATACCGCGGGGACGCTCATGGACACCATCTTGAATCTGCGCGGCTGATTAGGGAGCGTTTGATATGCGTATTAGCAGTGTCACCATGTTTGAGCAAAGCACGGCGTCCATGAATCGCCAGCAAAGCGATTTTCTGAAGATCAGCCAGCAGATGGCCAGCGGGCGCAAGGTAGTCAATCCTTCCGACAACCCGCAGGCCGCCTCGCGCGCGGTGGGGATCGACCAATCGATTTCCATCACCGAGCAGTACACGACATCGCGTATTTCGGCGCGCAACTCGCTGTCTCAGACAGAGAGCGTGCTCAATAGCGTCAGCGACGCGATTACCCGGGCCAAGACCCTGCTGGTTCAGGCCTCCAACGACACCCTGAGCGACGCCGACCGGCAGTCCATTTCAAGCGAGCTGAAAGGGGTGTACGAAACCCTGATCGGTCAGGCCAATGCCACTGATGGTAATGGTCGACATCTGTTCGGTGGCTATAAGGACAACGCGCCCCCCTTTGGGAAACTCCAGGATGGCACGATCGAGTATCGCGGTGACAATTTCGGCCGCGAACAGCAGATCGACGGCTCGCGTAAGATGCCAGTGGCAGATAGCGGCAGCTCCATTTTCCAGAGTGTGGCGAGCAGCGCAGGCTATCTCGCGAAAGTGGGCATCGACCCGGCCAATGAAGGGGACGTTACCTTTGCCGGGCTGGTCGCCAAGGATAACGCCAACGCCGATTACGGTAAGAGCTTTACCATTCGGTTCGAAGCAAGCGAGGCAGAAAATACCTTCACCTATCATGTGGATGGGCCTGATGGCGAGGTGGCTACCGGTGAGTACACCGGCGATGCCCAGCAGATCTCCTTTGGTGGTATGGGTATCACGCTGACCGGCACGCCTGCGGCGGGCGATGAGATCAAGGTGGCCCGCGCCGGCAGCGCCGAGCAGCCGGCGGATCTGTTCAAGACGCTGGAGGCGGCCATTCGCGTGCTGGATAACCCGGCGGAAACCAATACCCAGAAGGCGGCGTTTCGCAACACGCTCAACACTTCCATGCGCGAGCTCGATAACGCATTGGACAATGTATTGATGCGCCGCGCCTCCGCGGGCGCCCGGCTCAACGAGCTCGACGTCATCGACGCAGTGAGCAGCAACCGAACCATGAACTATACCCAGTCGCTTTCGGATCTCGTCGATCTCGACTACGTGGAAGCCATTACCGAGTACAGTCTGCGCCAGGTCGGCATGCAGGCGGCCCAGCAAACCTTCATGAACATGAAGAGCATGTCGCTGTTCAACTACATGTAGCGCTTGTACACGTAACGCCAGGCGCCCGTGAAGGGCCCGCTTCATTGCAACGGCGCCGTGCCCCCTTGGGGCGCGGCGTTTTCACGCATCCGTTCCAGTCGCCGCCATGGTCTCGATCAAGCTCTGCATGAAGGCCAGTCCCTGACTGAACAGCGGCTGCAGGAAACGGCCGATATCGGTCATCAACACCATCAAAAGTACCAGCCCCACCGTGATCGACGTGGGAAAGCCGATATTGAACACGGTGAGCTGGGGGGCCGAACGGTTGAGGATGCCCAGCGACAGGCTGATGATCAACAGAGAGGCCACCAGCGGCAGCGCCAGCAGCAAGCCCGAGGCGAAGATGGTGCCGGCGTAGCGGACAAGCAGTTCAAAGGCGTTGGGGTTCAAGCCGCCAAACCCCACCGGCAGGGTTTCGAAACTCATCACCAGTGTTTCCAGCACCATCAAATGGCCGTTCAAAGCCAGGAACATGAGCAGTGTGATCATATAAAGAATACGCGAGAGCACCATGATATTGGTGCCGCTGGAGGGGTCAAAAAAGCTCGCGAAGGCAAGGCCCATCTGCAGGCCGATGAACTCGCCCGCTGACTGAACTATGGCAAAGACAATGTGCATCACAAGGCCGATGGCAAGACCGATCAAGATCTGCTCGACCATGATGCCAAGGCTTGCCCAGGAGAGCATTGCCACCTCGGGCATGGGGGGCAGAATCGGAGTGATGACTATGGCAACCAGGACGGCCAGGCCCACCTTGACCTGATTGGGGATGCTGGAATGTCCCCAAAGCGGCGACACCGCCATGAAGGAGGTAATCCGCACGAAGGGCCAGAAAAAGGCCACAAGCCAGGCCTGGAGCTGGGTGAACGTGACCTCGATCACCGCCTACATCACCATGTTGGGGATATTGGTAAACAGCCGGTGGGTGAAGTCGGTAATCAAGCCAATCAACCAGGGGCCGGCCAGTACCAGCACGGCGAACACCGCCAGGATCTTGGGGATGAACGTCAGGGTCATTTCATTGATCTGGGTCGCCGCCTGGAAAAGACTGATGATCAACCCGGTAAACAGCGCCGCCAGCAGTACCGGCGCGCCCATGAACAGGGTAAGGCGCATACCCTGATAGGCGATATTCATTACGATCTCGGGGGTCATGGTGGCTCCTGTTGCCAAATCCTTCGCTGAACGGTCTACAGCATGTAGAAGCTTTCAGCCAGTGAGCCGATGATCAATTGCCAGCCGTCCACCAGGACAAACAGCATCAGCTTGAACGGCAGTGAAATGGTCACCGGCGGCACCATCATCATGCCCAGGGCCATCAAGGTACTGGCCACCACCAGGTCGATGATCAGAAAAGGAATGAAAATCGTGAAGCCGATCTGAAAGGCGGTTTTCAGCTCGCTGGTGACAAAGGCGGGCAGCAGTACGCGGATGGGGAGATCTTCCGGACCCTGCATCGGGCCGACATCCGCCAGACGTGCAAACAAGGCAAGATCCGGTTCGCGGGTCTGCGCCAGCATGAATTCGCGAAAGGGCACCTGAGCGCGCACCACGAACTCCTCGAAATTGATCGTTTCGTTGGAGAGCGGCTGCCAGGCCGTATCGTAAACCTGGGAAAGCACGGGCGACATGATGAAAAAGGTCAGAAACAGCGCAATACCCAAAAGCACCTGGTTCGGCGGCGTGGCCTGAGTGCCCATGGCGGTTCTCAACAAACTCAAGACGATGATGATGCGCGTGAAGCTGGTCATCATCAAAAGCAGGGCAGGCAAGAACGCCAGGGAGCTTAAAAGCAGCAGCGTCTGCAGCGAAAGCGACCACTGTTGGCCGCCATCATCCAGTGGCTGCGAGATGAGCCCGGGCAACTGCTGAGCCTGGGCGGGAAGTGCCAGGCACAGCAGCACGCCGAGCAAAGCGCAGATCAGCCACTCGCGAAGGGGGAGCCGGTAACGGGGCATGACGTCTCTCATGGCGTTGAAGGAGGCTTGGACTCAGGCGAGGGCTTGGGGCCTTGACGGTTGTGCAACAGCGCCTTCGCCAGGCGCTGTGAGAACCCGGCAGATACCGTGGCCTCGCCCACCGGGCGGTCGGCGGGGGCCGGGCGCTCGTGCAGCTTGGTGATGCGCCCACCGCCCACGCCCACCACCAGCCAGGTATCCTCGACTTCCACCACCACGATGCGCTCACGGCTACCCACCGCGGTGGTTCCCACCACGCGAAGGCGCGCACCGCTGTCAAAACGCTTTTGCTGAACGCGCTTCAAAAGCGCCGTGCAGAGCAAAATGATGGCGATGACCAGGGCCAGGGCCGCGGCGGTTTTACCCAGCGCCGCCATACCCACGAGGGCATCGGACCCTAGCGCGTCAATCGAGCCCGTCTGGCCGGGGGCGGTTGCGACACTCATCGGTTGAGCTTATGGATACGCTCGGAGGGGGTAATGATCTCGGTGATACGGATACCGTACTTGTCCTCCACCACGACGACCTCACCCTGGGCGATCAAATAGCCGTTGATCAGAATATCCATCGGCTCGCCCGCCAATCCCTCAAGCTCGATCACCGAACCTTGAGCCAGCTCCAGAAGCTGCTTGATGGTCAACTTGGTGCGGCCCAGTTCGACGGTGAGCTTGACCGGGATATCCATGATCATTTCCAGATCCCGAGAGGCACCGCTTGCCCCCTCGCCGCTCAGCGGGCGAAAGATGTCCTCGCTTGCCGCCTTGACGACGGGCGGCTCGGCGGGCGCCGGTGCGTCATCTTCATCGGTCTGTTCGGCGGCTTCCTGTTCGGCCATGGCCGCAGCCCAGGGATCGTCCTCGACTGCGTCGGACTCAGGGGCTTGCTCTGACATGGCGTCCGCCCAATCATCATCGGAAACAGGTTGATCGGGCTTGTTAGGATCAGTCATGCGTTGGGTTCCTTGGCTGGGCGTCGCGTCGAACCTTTAATAAAGTCCTTGGACGATGCGTTATTCATAGCGGCATGGTCGATCATGCGCAGCACGCGCAGCGCGCGACTCTGTTGCTGGCTGCCGTACTCGCATTCCATGACGGGCACACCATCGACACTGGCGGTAATGGTGCTGGGGATTTCCAGCGGCAGCACATCGCCCTTTTTCAGCCCCATCACCTGGGCGATCCGGCTGGGGAGCTGGGCAAACTCGGCGATCAGCTCCACTTCCGACTGGCGAATTTCGCTGGCCATGCGCCGCGACCAGGTGCCGTCGTGGTCGTGGTTGCTGTCGTTGATCGGATTGGCCAGAACATCCCGCAGCGGCTCGATCATGGCGTAGGGCATACAGATCTGAAAGCTGCTGGAAAGATTGCCCACTTCAATATTGAACTTGGTGTTCACCACGATCTCGTTGGGCGAGTTGGTGATGTTGGCGAACTTGGACTGCACCTCGGAGCGCAAAAAGCTCACATCCAGCGGGTGCACCACCTTCCAGGCTTCCTGGTAGGCGTCAATTGCCAGATTGAGCAGACGCTGGATGATGCGCTGCTCGGTATTGGTGAATTCGCGCCCGTCGGACTTGGTGACGAAGCGCCCGTCACCGCCGAACAGGTTGTCCACCACCATGAAGACCAGATTCGGCGGAAACACCACCAGGGCCGAGCCGCGAAGCGGCTTCATCGAAACGATGTTCAGGTTGGTGGGCACCGGCACGTTACGGGAAAATTCGCTGAAGCTTTGATAGCGTACCGACTCCACCGTGATATCGGCACTGCGCCGAATCAGGTTGAAAAGTCCGTTTCTGAAATAGCGGGCGAAGCGCTCGTTGATAAAATCCAGCGCATGCAGACGCTCGCGTATGACCCGGTGCTGTGTGGCCGGGTCGTACGGGCGAATGCGCGACTCATCCTTGGTGGTGGAAGACGCGCTGGTTGATGGCTCGTCGTCTCCACTCACACCTTTCAACAAGGCGTCGATTTCTTCCTGGGACAGTAGATCGTCCTGTGACATGAACGGCTCCCGCGCCCGAGGTTATTGCACAATAAAGTCGGTAAACAGCACTTCCTGCAGATCAAGCGGCGGCTGGTTTTCCGTCAACGGAACGTTCAGCCGGTTGATGATTGCCTGGGCAAGCGCTTCTTTACCTTCGATGGACGTCAATTCACTGGCCTGCTTGCCGGACAGGAGAATCAACAGGCGGCTGCGTACCTGGGGCATGTGTTCTTCGATAATGGCCTTGGATGTCTCGCCACCCACGCGCAGGGTAATACCGGTATACAGCAGGCGTGACCCGTAGCGGTCATCGGCCAGATTCACCGTGAACGGCTCGATCCGGGTGAACACGGGGGGCTCGGGCTTGGCGGTGACCTGGGCCTGATTCACCTCACCGTCGCCCTGTTGACCCAGCACCATGTAAATCGCAGCGGCCGCACCCAGGGAAGAGAGCACGACCAGCACGACCATTATCCAAAGCAGTTTCTTAGACCCACCGCTTGCTTCTGCCATTGAGTATTCCCATGATCCTTACGCATGACGATTGCCATGCATTATGCCTAATGAGTCGGCCGCCTAAGAAATGAACAGGCTCCTTGGGAGAGCCTATCTTTTGGCTTAGCCGCTCATGGCGTCGAGTATGAAGATGTTCCTGAAAGGGACCTTACGCGTAAAGGTCGACCCGCCCATCCAGCGTCACATTTACCGGAGCGGGTAACGCCTCCTCCAGTTCATCGGCCGAGGCGGTACCACCTTGAGCCGTGGTGCCCTTCGCCTGGGCAAACGCTTGCTCGTTGGGCTGGTTGTGCTGGCCTACCGAGGTCTCGCCAAGGGCGATTCCCTGTTCGGCCAGCGCTTCACGCAGCTGAGGAATCGCCTGCTCGATGACCTGGCGAACCTGGGCATGGGCCGAGAAGAATTGCGCCTGGGTGCCGTGCTCGCTGACCTTCAGCGCGATCGAGAGCGGGCCAAGCTCGGCGGGATGCAGCTCGAGCTTGACGTGCTGCTCTCCGCCGCGCTGGGTCATTTGAATCAGTTGCTGGCCAAGCTTTTCCGGAAACGCGGGGCTGGTGACTGGCGTGCTGATCGCGGGCTGAGCGCTGGCGGCTGTCGGGGCCGCCGGGGCGGTCGCAACGCCAAGGGCAGCCTGCTCGGTGCCCGGCTGGCTCCCCGGGGCTGCAGCGCTTGGCGCCTTGCCCACGACGGGGGCGAACATCGCGCTGGCGTTGGCTGCCAGTGGCGCTGAGACCGGGTCGCCGTCCAAGGCGGGGCTTGCGGCACTGGCGGTCGTCGCCGCGATATAGAACGAGGCGGGTGCCTGGGTCTGAATCTGAGCGTTCCACACCGGGCGTGCTTCATTGGTGTTGGGGAGGACACCTCGGGCGTTGGGCTCGGCTTGCTCGCGCAGCGCAGTGATCGCATCGAGCACGCGGGTGGCGGCCTCACCCAGCACAGGGGCCGCAGGCCTTGTGACATCCGGCTGCGCTGCATTCACTGGCGTATCGGCAAACGCGGCCACCAGTGCCAGACGCGCTTTCACTTCGTCCAGAGAGGTGGGGATGACGGCCTGATCATTCGTGACCTCGGCAGGTTCGGCAGCATCGGTCAGGCGCACATCATCCGCTGGGGTCGGGGCCGATTTTGATGTCGAGGCATCGGCGGCGACGGACGTGAGAGTACCCAGCTGCGCGAGCATGCTTTCCAGCACGTCGATGCGCTCCTCGTTTGCCGGCAACTCTGCGGATAGCGTCTGCCCAGTGGCAATGAAAAGCGCGCCGAGTGAAGCCTCGTCAAGGGCATCGGTATCGATACCCAGTGCCGTCAACGCATCACGAAAGGCATCGAGAGGCGCTGTCTCCGGCGCCTGGAGCTGGCCTGCGAGCGTACCCGTCGGGCGGGTATCGAACGCCTGGCGCAGCGCCGTGTGAAAGCCTTCGACAGCACCGCTTTCGGTGTTGACGCCGGGAAGGGCGGAGAGCGCGCTGCGCAGGCTTTGAGACGTTTGAAGCAGTAGCGACATGGTCATGGCGTTTGACTCCTTGCTCGCATTACTGCGATCTGTCCGATGAGCGCCGTGCGGTCTGGCCCGTCACGAACTCATCGTTGGCTTTTTGATCGACACGCTCTTGACGACGATGCTCTTCAAGCAGCCGACGTGACGCCAGGGTGTCGTAAGAGGAAAGCTTGCGCTGTTCTTGCTGCCAGTGCTGCTGGCTTTGCTGAACGCGCTTTTGCTGAGCCGTGAGCGCCTGGCGGGCGCGGCTGAGGGCCGCGTCGAGGGAGGCCAGGAACTGTTGGTAGTTGAACATGGTGGCCGGGTCGATGCCCTCGCGCATGGCGGCCTGCAGACGCTCGGCGTACTCTGCCCGGTAGCGGCTGAGCGACTCAAGCTGTGTTTGGGTCTGATGCTGGGTCTGACGCTCTTCGGCCAGCAGTTTGCCCGCCTGGTCTCTGGCGTCCCGGGCAAGGCCGGTTAGGATATCAAGCTGTGAATGTTGCATTTAGCCTCCCACCACGTGCTCAAGTGCCTGTCGTGATTCTTCGAGCGTTGCACGCTCTTCAACGCGCTGCTGCAAGAAACGTTCAAGGTCTGGAAAGAGATTGACGGCCTCGTCCAGTCGAGGGTCGTGCCCGGGGCTGTACGCCCCGACGCTGATCAGATCGCGGTTGCGCTGATAGCGTGAAAAAATCTGCTTGAAGGTACGTGCCTTGTTGATCTGCTCATCGGTGGCCACGGCGTTCATCGCCCGGCTGATCGAGGCCTCGATGTCGATGGCAGGGTAGTGGCCCGCCTCGGCAAGGCTTCGCGAGAGCACGATATGACCATCCAGGATCGCCCGGGCGGAGTCGGCGATGGGGTCCTGCTGATCGTCGCCTTCGGTAAGCACGGTATAAAACGCCGTGATCGAGCCGCCGCCGCGTTCGGCGTTGCCGGCGCGCTCCACCAGCCCCGGCAGCTTGGCGAATACCGACGGCGGGTAACCCTTGGTCGCCGGCGGCTCACCAATGGCCAGCGCGATCTCGCGCTGAGCCATGGCGTAACGCGTCAAGGAATCCATGATCAGCAGCACGTTACGGCCGCTGTCGCGAAACCCTTCGGCCAGGCGCGTGGCGTAGGCAGCCCCCTGCAGGCGCTGAAGCGGCGAGGTATCCGCCGGTGCGGCCACCACCACCGACCGGCGGCGCCCTTCAGGGCCCAGGATGTTGTCGATGAAATCCTGCACTTCCCGCCCCCGCTCGCCAATCAGCCCCACCACGATGACATCGGCCTGGGTATAGCGGGCCATCATGCCCAAAAGCACCGATTTACCCACGCCAGAGCCTGCAAAGAGCCCCATGCGCTGGCCCTTGCCGACGCTCAAAAGGGCGTTGATCGCGCGAATGCCCACGTCGATCGGTGTATCGATCGGGGCCCGGGCCAACGGGTTGAGCGGGGCGGTATGAAGCGTAGCCCGAGGCACCTCGTCGATCCCTTCGCGGTCATCGAGCGGGTTGCCATTACCGTCAAGCACCCGACCCAGCAATTCATCGCCGATGGGAAAACGCCGCGCGCTATGACCGCTGCCGTCGACGAGTGGCGAAACCCGGGCGCCGGGCATCAGCCCCGAGATTTGCTCGAGCGGCATCAAAAAGAGCTTGTCGCCGGAAAACCCCACCACTTCGGCCTCGGCGTGGGTCTCGTTATCGTTGAGCCGGCCGTCGGCGCCGGGCAGTTCGATGCGACATGCGCTGCCCACGGCCACTCGCAGGCCCACTACCTCGATCACCATGCCGGTGGCGCGCACCACCCGCCCGCTGCGCCGGTAGCTGGGCAACTGGCCCACCCGCTGGGAAGTACGCGTGAGCGCCTTGCGCCAGCGTTGGGAGTGAACGACGACGGGGCTGCTCATTCGCTGTCCTGTCCTGAGACATCAGACGATGGCGGTTTGTTACGTTTGCGCATCTGGGCCGACACCGACTGCCAGCGGCTTTCAAAGGTGGCGTCGAGCTCGCCCTGAGCACTGGTGACGCGGCATCCTCCCCGCGCGAGCTGGTCATCGGGCTGTAGCACCCAACCGGCCGCGCTCAACTCGCTGCCCAGGTGTTCTTTCACCAGGGCGTGGTCGTCAGGGTTGAGCCATAGCCGCTGCTGACCCACCAGCGGCGGTTCGGTATGTAGAAGTTCGCGAACGAGCTCGAGAACCTGCTCGGGACGCTGGGCGAGCGACGCCAGGGCCAGCTGCCGGCCGGTGACCATGGCAAGCTCCACCAGGTCATCGGCGATGGTGTCATCGATACGCTCCAGGGCATTGGCAAACTGTCTGGCCAGCGCGGCAAGCGGGGCCACGGTTTGGCGCACCTGTTCGTCCGCTGCTTTTCGAGCCTCTTCCTGACCCTCTTTCAGGCCCTGCTCGAAGCCCTCCTGGTGGCCCTGGGCAAGGCCGGTCTGATAGCCCTCTTTCTCGGCCTTCTGCCGGATACGCTCATAAATGGCCTCACGCTCCTGCTCCTCGCGAAGGCGCGCCTGCTCAGCGGCGTGTTGCGCCGCCGCTACCCTGCGCTGGTGGGCGCTGGGCGGTGCCTGCTCATCGGCGGACGGCGACAGGTCGCTTCCCAGCTCTTCCATCTGCCAGCGTCGCCACTGGCCGTGACGATCGAACTCGGGGGAATGAGCGTTAGACATACTCGTCGTCCCCGCCGGCCAGCACTATCTCGCCGGAGTCGGCCAGACGGCGGACCACCTGCAGGATGGCTTTCTGCTCGGTCTCGACCTGCGAAACGCGGATGGGGCCACGGGCTTCCATGTCCTCGCGCACCAGATCGGCCGCCCGCTGGGACATGTTGCGCAGGAACTTGTCCACCAGCGCTTCCTGAGCGCCCTTGAGGGCGATGACCAGCGAATTGGTCTCGACTTCCTGAAGCACCAGCTGAACCGCGCGGTTGTCCAGGTCGAGCAGGTTCTCGAACAAGAACATCTCGTCGATGATCTTCTGTGCCAGATCCTCGTTGTGCGCGCGAACGGTCTCGATTGCTCCCTCTTCCTGCGAAGAGTTCATCAGGTTGAGAATTTCGGCGGCGGTTCTTACGCCGCCCATCTTGCTGCGCTTGAGGTTCTGGCCATCCAGCATGCTGGTCAACACTTCGGTCAACTCCTGAAGCGCGGCGGGCTGAACGCCGCTGAAGGTGGCAATACGCAGCACGACGTCGTTGCGCAGCTTCTCGTCGAAAAGCTCGAGTATATCGGCGGCCTGGTTACGCTCCAGATGAATCAGGATGGTGGCGATAATCTGCGGATGCTCGTCGCGGATGAGTTCGGCCACCATCGTGGCTTCCATCAGATTCAGCGCGTCGATACCCGAATTGCTGCCGGTGCTTTCCAGAATATCCTCGATCAAGCTCGAGGCGCGTTCGCTGCCCAGTGCCTTGGTCAGCACCGAGCGTATGTGATCGCTGGAGTTCAGGTTGAGCGCCACGAACTCGTCGGTCTCCCGGTGGAAGGCTTCAAGCACTGCCTTCATGTCCTCGTGGGAGATCTGGTTCAGCTTGGACATTTCCAGGCTGATGGCCTGCACCTCGGAGGCGTTCAGGTACTTGAACACCTCGGCGGCGCTGTCTTCGTCCAGCGTCAGCAAAAGGATGGCGCTCTTGCGAGCGCCGCTCATCTGTTCAATGGCGCTACTCATTGGCATTCATCCAGCTGCGGATAATCATCGCGACCATGCGGGGGTCGTCCTTGGCCATATCCTGCAGGTCTTTAAGATTATGTTCGTAAAGAGACGTCTTGCGCCGACGCTTAGGTCGCGTGTCATAGGTCTCGCCGTCCTCTGAAGGCTCGCCTTCCTGACCGGTCTCGCTCTCTTCATCATCGCCTACGCTGACCCGGAAGGTGCTGTTGGACGCTGCCGGCTCGGCGGCGGGCGGCATCTGGGTGTAGCGCTTGATGAGCGGGCGCAGGATCAGCAAGTAAAGCAACAGTGCCGCGATGGCCACCATCAGGTAGCGTCCCAGGGTAGCGGCCAGCGAGAGCGTTTCCGGGCGCTGCCACCAGGTGGTGTCGTCTTCGATATCGCTTGCCTGTACGAAGGGCGTGTTGACCACTTCGATCTGATCGCCGCGCACCTGGGAGTAGCCCATGGCCTGCTGAACAAGCCGCTCCAGCTGAGCAATCTCTTCCGGCGTCAAGGCCGCCTGTACGGTTTCGCCGGCGTCATTGACCACGGTTCTGAAGTTGACCACGACCGCCGCCGTCAGGCGCTGGACCTGGCCCAGACGCTGCTGAACATGCTCGATGCTGCGGTCGACTTCATAGTTCACCACGTCGTCTTGACGCAGGTTCTGTAGCGCGTTCTCCGCCGGGGCATTGCCATCCTCGCCCTCATCGGGCTGGTTGATGGGCGAGGGTGCCGTGCCGGGCGGGGTGTTGCTGAGCGCGCCGGGAATACCGGTGGCCAGCGGGTTCTCGCCATCAAAGGCCAGACTGACCTGACGGCTTCTCACCGCGGCTTCGTTCGGCGGCTGGTTCGGCCCGTAGCGTTCGGAGGTCTGCTCGCGTCGTGAGAAGTCGATCTGCGCGGCCACCTGGGCGCGTACGTTGTCGCTGCCCAGAATGGGCGACAGGATGTTTTCGATACGCCGCTGGTAGGAACGCTCCACTTCAGCAATGTATTCAAGCTGCGAGCCGTCCAGGTCGTTACCCTGCGAGGCCTTTGCCGAGAGCAGGCGTCCGTTTTGATCCACGACGGTCACGTCTTCCGCGGCAAGCTCGGGCACACTGCTCGATACCATATGCACGATGGCGCTGACCTGGCCTTCACCGAGTACGCGTCCTGGCAAAAGCGTCAGCACCACCGAGGCCTTGGCGGGTTCACGATCACGTATGAACACCGAGGGTTTGGCCAGGGAGAGGTGAACGCGCACGCGCTCCACCGGGCCAAGTGACTCGATGGACCGAGCCAGCTCGCCCTCGAGGCCCCGCTGGAAATTGACCTGCTCGGCAAACTGGCTGATACCGAATGCCTGGGTGTCCATTAGCTCAAGACCCAGATTGCCCCCCCGAGGAAGCCCCTGCTCGGCAAGCTGAAGCCTCAACATGTGAACCTGGTCGCTGGGTACTAAAAGCGCCTGGCCGCTGTCGCTGAACCGGTAGGGAACGGCGCGACTGTCAAGCTCGGAGATGATGCGTCCACCGTCCGCCTCGTTCAGGTTGCTGTAAAGCACGCGGTATTCGGGGCTGCTGGCCCACATGAATAATGCCGCTACCAGAGCGATACAGGCAGCCGCTGCCACAAGCAGCATCACCAGCGGGCTGGTGCGCAGCTGCTGGCTAAGACGCGTAAGCGTAGCGTTGCTTTTCAGACTCTCCGCCGTATCGCTTCGGGCAGCGTTAGGGGGGGAGCTGGTTTGACGGCCTGCCGTAGCACCAGTCTCGCTCATGAATTCCTCCTAGAGGATAAGCAAAGCTGGTCTCGGCCCAGGCGCATCATCAATGAGGGCATAGGCTATATCCGTCAATCGGGGTAAGTCGTTAAAATAGTCGTCAAAATAGATAAACTGATGCGGAGCTTTGATGGACGCCATTATCCTTAGGCGGGTCGACCATAATCGAAGGAAAAGCTCAGCTTTTCTTACTTATTTGTTCGTATGAGTCTTGTACTGCAGATGGTAGGGTGTCGGTATTACTTTACCCGTCTACCCAACGAGGCTTGCGTATGAGTTCAACCGCCATTCAGTCTGCGTTACAGCAAATGCAGGGCCTGGCCTCTCAGGCGGCAGCCCCCTTGAAAAGCGAGCCTGCCCACCTGGGTCAAAGCGGGTTCGGCAGCGAGCTTCAGGCGTCGATCCGGCGCATCAATCAGCTGCAGCAAAGCGCGAACACCAAGGCGATGGCGTTTCAGGCCGGTGCGCCCAATGTCGAGCTGGGCGACGTCATGGTCGATATGCAAAAGGCCAGTGTCGCCTTTCAAATGGGTATGCAGGTGCGTAACCGCATGCTCAGTGCCTATCGTGATGTCATGAACATGCAGGTCTAGCAAAGCGCTGCTTGAAAGATGCTGGAAAGAGAAAGCAGGCAAGAGAAGGCGCAGCCAGGCGTTTCACCGTAAGGCTGCCCGCTGCGCCGAACTCTAGGCTTCAAGCGAAATCAGTCCTCCCTGCGTCTCTTCTATTCGCCTGGCCAGCTCCAGAACCTCTTCACCCGGGATCTGACGGATTACCTCGTTGGTTTCACGATCGATGACTCGGGTAATAATCCTCGACGACTCATCACTTACATCAAACTCCAGCCCGCGAGGGCGCAGTACCTCGTTGATACGTTCGACAGGCCCGGCCAGCGCTTCTCTGGACATCTCGACGGTGCCGACACCCATGCTTTCCGGGGCTCTAGCGATTCGCTCGACGATTTCCTGGCGCAGCGCCTGGGGTGAAAAGGCTTGCGACGCACTGGTCGTCAGCGGAGTAAAGGTATTGTCCAGTGGTAAAGAGTCCATGCATCACGCTCCTATAACAGCCTGCCAATTAGTAACAGCCTGCCAATTAGTGGGACGACAGTAGTGGGATAACGCCTTGAGATTGACGAAGCCCTGGCGCACACGCATGGGCCTCTGAATGGCTATCGGCCAAGGTTGATGAAACTTTAACCCATGAAACTTTTCATAGCTTGGTCGCCTCGCGTACGTGGTCATTTAACGTCCAAAATAGCCGTGCGCGTTGCCGCATATAGGCCGATGACTTCTTGCAAGCTTTGTTATGCTAACTGCAGTTAGATCGGTGCTAACAACTAGCGCCGGCCGGGGAGGGTGAGGCAGGTGATGGAAGTGGAGCAAAACGGGTTTGAGAGCGTCACAAACTCCTCGGTAATCAGTTCTCTCTTGAAGACGATGATCGAAAGCGGTGGGGTGTCCATCTGTTTGACCTCCCCCGGCGCCCGCCCCGAGCCCATCGTGTTGATGGAGCAGCATGAAGGCGAAACGCTGGTGATGGATCTTTCGTCGGTCAGCTATCTGCTCCATCAGCTGCAGTCGGGGGAGCCGTTTTATCTTCGTGGGCAATCCCAGGGCAAGGTGATTCGAACGGCGCATTTGACGCTGACCGAAACCCGTCAGTCCGGCGGGCGGTTCTTGTGCTGCAGCCAGTATCCCGAGGAGCTCTGGGTGCTGCAGCGGCGCGAGTCGTTTCGCGCTCAGCTACGCATGGGCATGACCGTCGTGGTCACGGTGACGGATGAGCAGGGCCAGAGTGTACAGGGCGAGCTGCGTGATCTTTCCCAGAGCGGCTGTCAGGTGGAGCTTCCCCTCAGCGCCAGCGGCTTGCTGGCCCAGTCCTGCTCCCCCCTGACGCTTGGCTACGCCTTTCCTGATGGAACCTCGTTTACAATCGATGCCGAAGCGCGGCATCAGCTCACCGATGCCGAATACCATCTCCTGCGCGTCGGGTTTGAGTTTGTCGATCATAGCGCCGAGCAGTCGCGCAAGGTCTGGTACTTCGTCTGTGAAATAGAGCGTGAGGCCATCCGCTACGACAAGGAAGCCTCCGAGGCCATGCGGCAGTCGTCGCCACTGTTTGACGCCCAGGGGGCGGAAAAGGGTGAGCAGCATCAGGTGGGGCGGCGCGATCTCAAGCATTACGCCACGCCCGCCGCCCGGCGCCTGGTGAAGGTCGCGGCCTATCTGGATGCTCAGCTGTTGCTGCTCCAGCAGGGCAGCGATATCGATTCGCGCCAGCTGTCGTTGAATGCCGACCGTATCATCAGTCTGCACAAGGAGGATCGCCAGGCACTGCTTTTCGCTTCACGCTGCCTTTCGCTGGAGCCCTTGCTGGTGCGTCACGGCATCTCGGTGGCGATTCATCTGCTCGACTGGGTCGGCGGCGACGTGCCGGAAGATGTACGCAAGGCTCTGGTGGCAAGCTCTCTCGTTCATGATCTGGGCAAGGCGCTGGTGCCCCAGGTCATCTACACCGCGCCCCATTTCGAAGCGACACACCGCAAGGCGCTGAGCGAACATGCCGCGTTGCTGCTTCAGCGCCTGAAGAGCTGCCAGTGGCTCTCGCAAGGTATCGCTCAGACGGTGATCAAGGGGATCAACGAGCGCCTGGACGGTAGCGGCTATCCCGATCAGCTTCGCGGCGATGAAATCAGCGAGCTTTCCAAGGCCTGCGCCATTATCGATGTGGTCGAGGCCATGCGTCGTGACCGCCCGGACCGGCCCGCCAAGACCACCCAGGAGATCTATCGCTACCTGCTGCGCCATCCCCATCAGTTCGACGCGCGCTGGGTAAAACGCTATATCGACCATTTCAAGTCGCTGCCCGTGGGTGCCTTGGCCCTTTTTTCAAGCGAACAGCTTGCCTGGGTGGTGCGCGTTGACGAACAGGGCGCCCCCACCGAAGTAGTACTTACGGAAGAGGCCGTGCCGCCCTTGCGGGGCACGCTCAAGTATAGCGTTGCCGGGGACGTCGTCGAACGTCTGGGTATGCCCAGAAGAGAGGTGGCGGTCTCTACCTGAGCCGTTTGAACGAGCGTTTAAAAACTGCGTATCCGGTTAAAGTCAGCGGGCGCTGAGCCGATACATAGATAGGCCGGTATTCTTGAACAGCTCCTGAGCTGTCGTGGCGCTGGCGATTGTTCTACTCATTTAAGGAGTTCTCCTATGACATATTCTCGCAGCGGTGGCGCCTACGGCCGTGGGGCTAATGCCTACGCCCGCGTCGGCGTGGAGAGCGGCGTCATGTCAGCGGACCCTCATCAGCTTATCGTCATGCTGTTCGACGGCGCCCAGGCGGCGATTCGCGCGGCCCGCATTCATATGCAGGCGGGCAACGTGACTGAAAAAGGCCGTTCGATCTCGAAGGCGCTGGATATCGTCAACAACGGTCTGGCAGCAGCACTCGATCAGGAGAGAGGGGGGGCGATCGCCGAGCGCCTGGGCTCTTTGTACGACTATATCGCGCGGCTTCTGCTCACCGCCAATCTACGCAACGACCAGGAAAGTCTCGATCAAGCGGAACGTCTTCTAGAGGATATTGCCTCAGCTTGGCGTGAGATCGGTCAACAACAAAGTGCGTGAGGCAACCATGTCCGCTTCTAAAACGGCGCGTGCCGATACCCAGCAAGTCCTGCTTGAAACCTACAGAGAGCTTTTGGCTCGTGCAGCACAGATGCAGGTGTTGGCGAGTACCGAGCAGTGGGCGGAGCTTATCGAGCAGCGTACCCATTACGTTATCTTGGTCGATAAGCTTCGCGAGCTCGATGAAAGCGTCGAGCTTGATGAGGCTGGCAAGTCGCGCAAGGCGGAGCTTCTCGAGCGCATTCTCGAACACGATGTCGAGATCCGGCGTCGTCTGGTGACTCGTCGAGACGAGCTGGGCAAATTGATTGGCGTCACTCAGAAGCAGCGCGATCTTCATCGTGCCTACGCGCCGCAGCAGGGCAGCTCTACCCAGGATGAACCCACGTCGTGAGCGGTATCACGCCCTTGATTGATACGCTGATGCACCAGGTACTGGGGCGTCAGGGTGAGGCGTCGCTTCAGCGCTCGATCAATGCGCCCGTTCAGCCGGTCACGCCAGGCGACGGCCCCCGGGCGCTTTCGCGGGACGCGGGTCTTGACGGCCGGCCCACCACATTACCTCTTGATGATTTGCGCCGGCTACCCCCGTCACCGCAGCAAGGTGGACGCGGGCTTGCCCCGCCTGCAGGCGATACGCCGCCCGGCTCGACTCAGACCCACCTGAGCCCGGCGGCGCGCGGCATCGCCGATGTATTGCTGCGTTTTCCCTCCCCACCAACCGCACTACGTCTTGATGCCCCCCTGATGGGCTTGAACGACACGCCCACCGCCACCACGCTCGCCAACCGGCTGGATGCCAGCATCCGCGACAGCGGGCTGTTTTATGAAGCGCACTTGAAGCGCTGGTTTCAGGGGGATGTTCCCCGTCTGCAGCTTATGCGCGAACCCCAGATGCAGCTTGCCAGGCCTTTCACGGCGGCCCAGGCGCCTGCCATGGGCGCCCCCTCGGCTGCATGGGCACCGCCGGCTACCTCCGGCACGGGCTTTCCCATGGCAGGCGTGGCTCATGCCAGCTTGCCCAGTACCGTTACCATCTTACCCAATACGGCGCTGGTGCTTCAGGCCCCGCCCACCGGTGCCGCCCTGTTGAAAACACCCCCTGGGCCGATGCCTGGCGTCGCCGTGGAGCCGTCCGGCCCGGGCCTGGCCAGTTCGAGCGAACGAGGCGTTGTTGACCGCCCGACGGGCAGAGTTGCGACGACACCAGCGCCGCTGATCGAAGAAAAGGAGCGCAGCCTCGCCCCGCGGGACGCCGCCGGGATTCGCGAATATGAAGCTCTGGCGCCGACGAAGCGGGAAGTGGTCCACGAAAGTCTTCAAGGGCTGGTGCGTCAGCAGCTTGAAATGCTGGTGGCGCCCGCTATTCGCTGGGAAGGTGATGTGTGGGCGGGGATCTTCATGGCTCTGGTGATCAACCTGCCCGGCGCCCGTCAGTCGGGTCAGGAGGGCGGGGAAGGCGAGGAGGCCGAACAGGAGTGGCGCTCGGAGATGGATCTGGAAGTGCCCGCGATCGGTGCGTTTCACATCGCGCTGTCACTTTTCAGATCCACGCTCGGGGTGGAAATGAGCACCGGCGATAACGCAACCTATCAGCGTCTCGAGTCGTCATTGGGGGTGCTGGAGACGCGGTTGGGGGCGCTGGATTTCCAGAAAGTGCGCGTTCATTTGAAAGAATTGGCAGGTGAGGCGTAATGGATTCTTCTCCGGAGCGTCGCCGTCAGGCGGTGGCCCTGGCCTATCAAGAAGGCGAGCAGGCGCCCCGCATCGTCGCCAAAGGCTATGGTGAACTTGCCGAACGCATCATGGCCGAGGCCGAGCGTCAGGGTATCTATGTCCATGATGCACCTGAACTTGTGGCGCTTTTGATGCAGTTGAACCTGGACACCGAAATCCCTGCTAGTCTATATCAAGTAGTAGCCGAACTACTTGTATGGGTGTTTGAACTCTCCGAGGATGAGACGACTCATCTTGAAAGGCGCAAGTAGCCAATACCGGCGTTGTATGCAACCATGAGGGGGATTAGGGGAAAAATCTTCTGTGGCTTGAGTATAATGATCAACTAACGCCGCGCCGTTCGATGGAACAATATGAGTCAAACAAGCTTCTTCGATGAAATTCAAGAGATCAATCTTGCGTACCTGCTGCTGGCCCAGCGTCTTTTAAACGAAGACCGTGAGGCTGCGATGCTGCGCTTAAAGGTGGATAGTGAGCTTGCCGATCTGCTCGTGTCCATGAACGCCTGGCAGCTTTCCAAGCTGGCGCGTACCAACCAATTGATCTGCCGCTTTAGCCTGATAAGCGCAAAACAGCTACGTCAAGTCATGGAAAACCCGAGAGATCAAGGGCTCTCGGGACTTCACGCTTCCTTGCTGATGGCGTGCGAGCCGTTTGAATCGCTACCTAAAGGGGAGAAAGAGTGAGCCAGAAAAGCTTGGTCGACGAGATGCACCAAGTTCAGCTGGCCATCGAGCTGATTGAACTCGGTGCACGACTTCAGGTGCTGGAAACGGAAACCGAGCTGAGTCGTACGCGGCTTATCAAGCTTTACAAGGAAGTGCGCGGCATGTCGCCTCCCAAGGGCATGCTTCCCTTCTCGACGGATTGGTTCGTTACCTGGCTACCCAACGTCCACTCGTCGCTTTTTTACAATATTTATAAAAGCCTCAGAAAAAACACTGAATGTGAACGCATCGATGCTTTCGTCAAGGCATATCGCATTTACGAGGAGCAGGTCGCTCTTGAGCAGGTCGACCCCGTGCTGGGTCTGACCCGCGCCTGGACACTGGTACGTTTTTTCGAGAGCGACCTTTTGCAGTTGACCACCTGCACTCGTTGTCAGGGCCATTTCGTGGCGCACGCCCATAGTCCGATTCACGACTACGTCTGCGGTATCTGCCAGCCACCTTCCCGGGCGGGCAAGACCCGCAAACCCCAGATCTGATTCCCCGTTTCTGCTCTTCCAACGCTCGCTAAATCACATCAAGCTAGTGTTTAACCCTTAGATAAGGGTAAAAGGAAGCGGTACTTTCTCATTAAAGATTGCATGCGCCCTAGTATGATAGGCCTAAGTTCTGCTTAGGCGGGGAATCTGCACGTTCGTCATTACCGCGAACCGGCATCAGTTCCTCTGGTAACTCACTGTCATCGCAAGGAACGTACGTGTGCTGATTCTCTTAGGTTATTTGGTAGTACTGCTGTCGGTATTTGGCGGGTATGTCTTGGCGGGGGGAAGCCTTGGACCGATTTATCAGCCCCTCGAGTTATTAATTATCGGGGGGGCTGGCGTAGGCGCGTTTATTGCGGCCAATAACGGCAAGGCCATCAAGGCGACTTTCAAGGTACTCCCTAAGCTCAAGCGCTCCAAAAAGTACAATAAAGCGCTCTATATGGAGCTGATGGCGCTGCAGTTCAAAATCCTTTCC
Organism: Vreelandella xerophytica; assembly: GCF_968048975.1. Next base: position 115,167 of record NZ_OZ309106.1, read on the forward strand.
AAGGTTCGTCGTGAGGGCATGCTGGGTATCGAGCGCGATATCGACAACCCCCAGGAGAGCGAGCTTTTCCAGGAACACCCCACGGTGCTTTCCGACCCGCATATCATGAACTTCTTGACCGACTACCTGCGCCTGATGGTCAGCGGGGGCATGGAGCCCATGGAAATCGATGAGCTGATGCTCCACGAAATCGAGGTCTTTGAGCAGGAACTCCATATACCGATCGATGCGATCAGCAAGGTGGGGGATGCCATGCCGGCGTTCGGTATCGTGGCGGCGGTCATGGGAGTAGTGAAAGCGCTGACCTATGCCGATGCCAGCCCCGACGAAATGGGCGAGATGATCGCTCACGCACTGGTCGGTACCTTCCTGGGCATTCTGCTGGGTTACGGCTTTATCAGCCCGGTGGCAAGCTACGCGGATCGCCAGGCCAAGGAAGCCGAGAAGATGCTTCAGTGCATCCGGGTAACACTTCTGGCAAGCCTGCATGGGTACGCCCCGCAGCTGGCGGTGGAGTTTGGTCGTAAAGCGCTGCACACCGAGGAGCGGCCAACGTTTAGCGAGCTCGAGGAGTACGTGCGCGATGCGAAAAAGGGCGGTAATGCATGAGTAAGGGGGCCGACAAGCGCCCGATCGTCATCCGGCGCAAGAAAGTGGTCCACGCCCATCATGGTGGCGCGTGGAAAATCGCGTTGGCAGACTTCATGACCGCCCTGATGGCGCTGTTTCTGGTGCTCTGGATCTTGAGTGTGGCAAGTGACGAGCAGCGCCAGGGCGTGGCCGAGTACTTCAGTGCCCCGCTGGTCACCGCAGTGACCGGCGGTGATCGCTCGGGCAGCACTCGGGTGATCCCCGGCGGCGGCCCCGACCCGACGCATACCGACGGCGAGCGTGCGCGTATCGACGTCATGCAGCATACCCGGCCAAGCCTTGAGGAGCGGCGCTTTTTCAACGACCTTCAGGAGCGCATCGAGCGCGCCATCGAACAGGACCCGGAGCTTCGCCAGTTGCGATCCCAGATGCGTTTTGACCTGACCCGAGAAGGCTTGCGCATTCAGCTTCTGGACACCGACCAGCGGCCGATGTTCGAGCTGGGTAGCGACCAGGTCGCCTCCTATATGCGAAGTCTTCTACGCACGATGGCGCCGCTTTTGAACGAGCTGCCCAACGACTTGAGCATCAGTGGTCATACCGACAGTGTGCCCTATGCCGGTGGGTACCGCGGTTACAGCAACTGGGAACTCTCCAACGACCGGGCCAACGCTTCCCGCCGTGAACTGGTGGCCGGCGGGCTCGACCCCGACCAGCTTCTGCGCGTCTCGGGCTTTGCCGACCGGGTACTGCTCCCCGACACCACGCCGACGGACCCGCGCAACCGCCGCATCGAGCTGGTCGTGCTGTTGCCTGAAATCGCCGAGGCGATTCGTAATCCAAGCATTCTGGGGCCGGGAGAGCCGATCGACGATGAAAATAGTGCGATCGAGGCTTTAGAAAACATGCCGCAGGCCGATATAGCGCAGTAAGCGAGGCTTGTCATAACAACCATGTCTTAAAAGCCATGTCTTAAACCATGGCATCGAGTGGAGCAATGCATGGATATAGCGGATTTTTTTGACACCTTTTTCGAAGAGGCCGAAGAGCTGCTGGCGGATATGGAGCAGCACTTGCTGGAGCTGGATGTCGATAATCCGGATAGCGAACAGCTCAACGCTATTTTTCGCGCCGCTCACTCGATCAAGGGCGGTGCGGGAACGTTTGGTTTCAGCGTGTTGCAAAAGACCACGCATATTCTGGAAAACCTGCTGGACTACGCACGCAAGGGGGAGCTGATCCTGCGTGCCGACCTCGTTGATACGTTTTTAGAGGCTAAAGACATCATGCATGAACAGCTCGATGCCTACCGCAACGAGGAAGAACCCAATCAGGAAGCGTACGAGCGTATTTGCCAGACCCTGCAACAAATCGCCCTGGAAGAGATGGGCGAGCCGTTGGAGGCGACGGTAGCGCCAAGCGCTCCGGCCGCGGCGAAGGCAGCGCCTTCCCCGGCCCAGAACGAACCGCCGCCGCAGGCGGATAACCGCCTGATCGTGACGCTTTTGAACGTGAACGATAAAGATCGCGCCCTGCTGGTGGAGGAGCTTGAACAGTTTGGTGATATCGAGCAGCAAGCCGGCGATGAAAAACGTTTCGAGGTCGTACTGAAGGCCAGCGTCAGCGCTGACGATATCGAAGCGGTCATGTGCTTCATCATCGAGCCCGAACAGATCGAGATCGCCGACGCCCCGGTGTCCAGCGAGTCGGTCGCGCCGCCGGCACCCGCGCCCGTCGCTGACGCCGCGCCAGCGCCTGAGCCCTCCCCGGCACCGGCAAAAAGCACGCCGAGTAACGCCGGCGGTGCCGAGAAAGCCGGGAAAAAGGCCCCTGCCAAGGCGGCGGGCAAGAAAGCCACTGCCGAGTCGAGCTCGATCCGTGTGTCCGTGGACAAGGTCGACCAGATCATCAACCTGGTGGGTGAGCTGATCATCACCCAGTCCATGCTCGACCAGACGGTCAGCGATCTTGAAGAGCAGTCGGCAGGCAACGGTTCTTTGCAAAACGGCATGAGCCTTCTGCAGCGCAACGCCCGGGATCTGCAGGAAGCGGTCATGTCGATCCGCATGATTCCCATGGAGTTCGTGTTCAGCCGGTTTCCGCGCGTGGTGCGCGATACCGCCGGAAAGCTCGGCAAGGAAATCGAACTGATTACCGAAGGCAAGTCCACCGAGCTCGATAAAAGCCTGGTGGAGCGGATCACCGATCCGCTCACTCACCTGGTGCGCAACAGTCTTGATCACGGTATCGAAATGCCCGAGGTACGCGAGGCGCTGGGCAAGCCCCGTCAGGGCAAGCTCACTCTCGGGGCACGCCACCAGGGGGGCAACATCCTGATCGAGGTAAAGGACGATGGTGCCGGGATGGACCGCGAACGCCTGCTGGCCAAGGCCCGGGAAAACGGTCTGAATGTCTCCGACACCATGCCCGATGAAGAGGTGTTTCAGCTCATTTTCGCCCCAGGCTTTTCCACCGCCGCCGAGGTGACCGATGTTTCCGGGCGTGGCGTGGGGATGGACGTGGTCAAGCGGAACATTCAAGGAATGGGCGGGCGCGTCGAAATTCAGTCCAAAAAGGGCGAGGGTACCAATACCCGCATCGTGCTGCCGCTGACGCTGGCCATTCTGGACGGCATGTCCATCAAGGTCGGCCGAGAAACCTTCATTCTTCCGCTTTCCACCGTGCTCGAATCGCTTCAGCCCGCCAAGGGCGAGATGTACGCCATGGCCGGCGACGATGTGGTGCTCAAGGTACGCGACGAGTACCTGCCGGTCATCGCCATCCACGAAGCCCTGGATGTGGAAAACGCCATTACCGATCCGACCAAGAGTATCGCCGTGATCGTGCAGGGCGAAGGGCGGCGCTACGCGCTGTTGGTCGATGAGCTGATCGGCCAGCAGCAAGTGGTCGTCAAGAATCTTGAAGACAATTACCGGAAGGTGCCGGGTGTTTCCGCCGCGACCATTCTAGGCGACGGCAGCGTGGCGCTGATTCTGGATATCACCGGACTACACCGCTTGAGCCGAGCGAAAAAAGAAGCGGGCAAAACCGTCCACTACCCCCATCTCTCATATGACAAGGAGATCGAGCTGTCATGAGTCAAGCCAATAGTGAAGCGGTGCTGGCCGCTGCCGAAGCGGATAACAGCGAGTTTCTGGTGTTCTCGCTGGGCGAAGAAGAGTACGCCATCGACATTCTCAAGGTGCAGGAAATCCGCGGTTACGAAAACGTGACCCGCATCGCCAATGCGCCGGAGTTCATCAAGGGGGTGACCAATCTGCGCGGCGTGATCGTCCCGATCGTCGATCTGCGCATCAAGTTCCACCTGCAGAATGTCGAGTACGGCGGCCAGACCGTGGTGATCGTGGTGAACGTGGCTGAGCGCGTCGTCGGCATCGTGGTAGACGGGGTCTCGGATGTCATGACGCTGACGCCGGATCAGATCAAGCCCGCGCCGGAGTTCGGCGTCACGCTCTCCTCGGATTTCCTGAGCGGTCTTGGCAGCCTGGAAGATCGCATGCTGGTGCTGGTGGATATCGACAAGCTTTTGACCAGCGAAGAGATGGCACTGGTCGACAGTACCAAGCAACTGTAAAAGCGCTTGCGCCGCTCGGCGCACCTTGAAAGAAATCCTACAAAGACATTGGCAAAAAAAGAGGCGCCGGTACGGGTGAGACCGCCGGCGTTAAAAAGGGAACATCGCTAATGCATCAACTCATGAACAACATGACCGTTCGGCTTAGCTGGGCGCTGGTCCTGGCCACCTTCTCACTGCTGGTGGTCCTTGCCTGCGTCATGGGGCTTTATGCCCTTGAAGAGGGCAGCGCGATCTTGCAAACGGCAAGCGACTCGGATACGCAGCAGCGCCTGTTCGCGGAATTCGCAGGCCATGTCCGCTGGGTGCTGATTGCCATCCTGGTGTTTACGGCGCTCACCGTGGTCGTGGTCGTGTGGGGCGTCAGTGTCAACGTGCTGCGCCCTTTGAGCCGCCTGGTCGGCTACTTCGAGCGCATGGCCCAGGGGGATCTGAATCAGTCGATCAGCGCACCCGGCAATAATGAAATCGGGCGCTTGTACACCGCCATGGCGGCCATGCAGGCATCGCTGTCGGAGACGGTCGGCGTGGTTCGCCAAAGCGGCGTGTTCATCTTCGAGCGCGCCCAGGATATCGCCAGCGGCAACAATGACCTGTCCTCGCGCACCGAACAACAGGCCTCTTCACTTGAAGAGACGGCTTCCAGCATGGAAGAGCTGGCCTCTACCGTAAGTCACAATGCGGACAATGCCCGCCAGGCAAGCCAGCTTGCCGAGAATGCCACCTTGACCGCTCGACAAAGCGGCGACGAGGTAGGGCGGATCGTCGAGACCATGGAGGAGATCAGCTCAAGCTCCTCCAAGGTGGCCGACATTATCACGGTGATCGACACCATCGCCTTCCAGACCAATATTCTGGCGCTGAACGCTTCGGTTGAAGCCGCGCGCGCCGGCGAGCACGGCCGTGGCTTTGCGGTGGTCGCTCAGGAGGTTCGGAACCTGGCCAGCCGTAGTGCCAATGCGGCCAAGGAGATCCGGGCGCTCATCGACAACTCGCTCAACAAGGTGGCAAGCGGGACGACCCGAGTGAATCAGGCAGGGCAGACCATGCAGGAACTGGTCAGCGCGGTACAGCGGGTAAGCGACATCATGGATGAGATTGCCGCTGCTTCCGAAGAGCAGAGCAATGGCATCAGCCAGGTGAACCAGGCCGTTACGCAAATGGATGACGTGGTGCAGCAAAACGCCCTGCTCGTCCAGCAGGCCGCCGAGCGCGCCAACGAACTTGAAAGCGATGCGGCGCGCTTGAGAGAGGCGGTGGAACGCTTTCGTGTAGCCGAGCGTTTTGAAAAGGCCTCTATAACGGCGCCGGCGCAGGTCGCCCGCCCCTTGCAGGCACCGGCCATGGCACCTCGCCATCAGGCGGTAGAAGAGTGGGAAGCGTTTTAGGGAGCGCTTCCGGTGTCAGTCGGCCGGCGGGTCGCCAGACTTGGGCGCTAACCCCCGGGGCTCGGTAGCCATTGATGTTTATACTAAAAATTAAGGCACAGTAATGCGTAATAACCAGCCAGTCACCCAGCGGGAAGTCGCCCTTGAAGGGGATGATTTCCTTGTCTCGCGAACGGATCTGAAAGGGCGTATCACCTACGCCAATCCTGCGTTCATTCAGATCAGCGGTTTTGAGCGCGAGGAACTCATGGGCGCGGCGCACAATATCATCCGCCACCCCGATATGCCTTCGGCTGCATTCGAGAACCTGTGGCAGACCATTCAAACCTCCGAAACCTGGCGGGGGCTGGTCAAGAACCGCTGCAAGAATGGCGACCACTACTGGGTAGAGGCAAGCGTTACCCCGATTATCGAAGACGCCCAGGTGGTGGGTTACACCTCGGTACGGGTACAGGCCAGCCGGGAGGCGATTCAGCGGGCCGAGAGCATCTATGCCGATCTGCGGGAAGGCCGCGCCCGGGGCGTTTATCTCGATAAAGGCCAGATTTGCCGGCGCAGTATCGGTCAGCGCCTGAAGCGTCTGCGCCCGGACACCATTCGCGCGAAGCTGGTCGGGATGATGGTGGTCGGCGGGGCGCTTTTGCTCCTGAGCGGCGGACTGGGGCTTTACGGCATCAATGCCTCCGGCGAGCGGCTTGACGAGCTTGACCGGGATGGGCTTCGCGATGTCATTCGCCTTCAGCAGATCGATCAGGCCATCGCCCAGACCCGCCAGGCACTGGTGGAGCCCGAGCGCATGCAACTGATCAACAACCGTTTCGAGATGGGGGAGGCGGTCGAGCAAAGCGCCGAGAACATCGAGACGATCTGGCAGGGCTACTACGGTCGTGGAGTAAATACCACCGAGCTTGCCGAGCGTTTCGACGACCGGATCCAGGCCTTCTTGACCGACGGCATGGATCACGCCGCTCGGGTGCTTCAGGCCGAGGAGACCTATGAAGTGTTTACAGGCCTTGACGGCGTGATCGGCGTGATGAACAGCGAAGGCCGCGATCTGTCGCGGTTGGTCAACGAACTGATCGCCGAGAAGCAGCGCGCCGCCGAAGTGATGGCGCACGAGGCGGATAGCGCCCAGAACGCCATGCTGGCCGTTCAAGCCGGCGTGCTCGCCCTGGGGCTTCTGGCGCTGATCCTGCTGGGAGTGGCGATCCTGCGCTCGATTCTCAAGCCCTTGAAGGAGGCGTCGCGCTTCACCCTGCAAATCGCCGGTGGCAATCTGGCGGCCCGGGTGCCGTCGCGGCGCCGCGATGAGATCGGCCATTTGCTGGGTTCACTGGACACCATGCGTAAAAGCCTCAGCAGCATCATCAGTGACGTGAAAGGTGGTATCAACGTAGTGACCCCGGCGGCGCAGGATATCGCCAGCGGTAACGAAGAGCTGTCGGCGCGCACCGAACAGCAGGCCGCGTCACTCCAGCAAACCGCCTCCAGCATGGAAGAGATGACCACTACCGTGCGCCAGAATAGCGACAACGCCCAGCAGGCGCGCCGCCTGGCCGACGAGAATGCCGAGCGCGTTACCCAGACCGGCGATCTGATGACGCAGCTGGTCGACAACATGCAGCGCATCACACAAAGCTCGCAGAAGATGACCGATATCATCAACGTGATCGACTCCATCGCCTTTCAGACCAATATCCTGGCGTTGAACGCGTCGGTCGAGGCGGCGCGGGCCGGTGAGCACGGTCGCGGCTTTGCCGTGGTGGCCGAAGAAGTACGCAAGCTGGCCGGGCGCTCGGGCTCCGCCGCCCAGGAGATACGCGGTCTGATCGACAGCTCAAGCCAGGATGTCACGACCGGCGCGGGGCTTGTCGAAAGGGCCGAGGCCGCGATTACCGACGTGGCTGACGCGGCGCGCAGCGTCACCCACATCATGCATGAGATCTCTTCGGCCTCCCAGGAGCAGAGCACCGGGATTGCAGAGGTGAACCAGTCGGTCGCCCAGATGGATCAGGCGACCCAGCAAAACGCCGTGCGCGTTCAGGAAACCGCCCAGGCCGCCGTATCGCTGGAGCGTCAGGCAAGCCTTCTGGCGCTGTCGGTCGAGGCGTTCAGGTTGAACAACCAGGCGTTGAACTCGGCAGGCGCCGTCGCGCATACCCGTTCTGGGAACCCGGGCAGGGCATCAACGGGCGCCCCCACCCCTTCGTTGGCTTCCCCGCGCATCGCGCGGCAAGCCACGGCTGTAGAGGAGTACGAAGCATTTTGAGCGAACCACGTGATGGGTCAGCAGAGAACAGTCAATGGTCGACGGGGGGCCAGATCGAACGTGATCTGGTGCTTACTGATGCTGACTTTTTACGTATCAGGGAATTGATCTATCAGCGCGCAGGGATCGTGCTTGCCGAGCACAAGCGGGAAATGGTGTATAGCCGTCTGGCAAGGCGGCTGCGCCACCATGGATTGACGCGTTTTACCGATTACCTCTCACGTCTTGAGCGCCAGCCGGATGCAAAGGAGTGGGAAGCGTTCACCAATGCGTTGACCACCAACCTCACCGCGTTTTTCCGTGAGGCGCACCACTTCCCGCTGCTTGCGGCGCATATCAAGGACAAGGCCGGACCTGTCACTATCTGGTGTTCGGCGGCCTCCACCGGCGAGGAGCCCTACTCGATTGCCATGACCCTTCTGGAGGTGCTGGGTGCCAAGGCGAACAATGCCAAGGTGATTGCCACCGATATCGATACCGATGCGCTGGCCAAGGCGCGAGCGGGAATCTATCCGCAGGAGCAGGTGCGCAAGCTCGACGAAGCCCGGGTGAAGCGATTTTTTCAAAAGGGCACGGGTCACCAGGCGGGCCTTGCTCGGGTGCGCCCGGAAGTGGCAGCCATGGTGGAGTTTCGCCCGCTGAATCTGCTGGCGCCTTCATGGCCGGTGCAGGGCCCTTTTGATGCCATTTTCTGCCGTAACATAATGATTTATTTCGATAAAGAGACCCAGGCCAATATCTTGAAAAGATTTGGGCCGTTGATGAAAGCCGAAGGCTTGCTCTTTGCCGGCCATTCGGAAAATTTCTCTTACATCAGCAGTACCTTCAAGTTGCGTGGGCAAACGGTTTACACCCTCGCAAACGGCAAATGACGACTGTGCGTGTTAACCATCCAATGGGGCGTATATCGGTGAGTTTTAAAACAGGAGGCGGGCTTTGAGTACTGCCAAGATAAAAGTGCTGTGTGTGGACGACTCGGCGCTGATTCGTGACTTGCTGACCACGATCATCAATTCTCAGCCGGATATGGAAGTCGTGGCCACTGCGCCGGATCCGATCGTGGCGAGAGATCTGATCAAGCAGTACAACCCCGACGTCCTCACCCTGGACGTTGAAATGCCGCGCATGGATGGACTCGACTTTCTGGATCGATTGATGCGCCTGCGTCCGATGCCGGTGCTCATGGTGTCGTCGTTGACCCAAAGCGGCTCGGAAATCACCCTGCGTGCGCTGGAGCTCGGGGCGCTCGATTTTGTCGCCAAGCCAAGCCTTGGGGTGCGAAGCGGCATGATGGAGTATGCCGACGAAATTGCCGAAAAGATTCGCGCTGCCGCGCGCTCACGTCCGCGTCAGGCACGCAAGCCCGCCGCCGCGCCCGCGGCCTTGAAAGCGCCGCTGCTGACCAGCGAGAAGCTGATCATCATCGGCGCCTCCACCGGCGGCACCGAGGCGATTCGCGCCGTGCTTGAACCGCTACCCGCCAACTCCCCCGCGATCCTGATCACCCAGCACATGCCCGGCGGCTTCACCCGTTCATTTGCCGAGCGGCTCAACCGGCTTTGCCGGATCACCGTCAAGGAGGCAGCGGAAGGCGAGCGCGTACTGCCCGGGCACGCCTATATCGCTCCCGGCGGCCAGCATCTGGAGCTTGCCCGAAGCGGCGCCAACTACGTGGTGCGTCTGCACGAGGGTGAGCCTGTCAACCGCCACCGCCCGTCGGTGGATGTCCTGTTTCATTCCGCGTCAAGACACGCCGGCAAAAACGCCATCGGCGTCATCTTGACCGGCATGGGAAAAGACGGTGCGGTCGGGCTTCTGGAAATGCGCCAGGCCGGGGCGCCGACGATTGCCCAGAACGAGCAGACCTGCGTGGTATTCGGCATGCCCCGCGAAGCCATTGCACTAGGGGGGGCCGGGGAAACCCTGGCGCTTGACGACATTCCTGCACGCCTGCTGGCGCTGGTCGCCGCATCAGGCCGTGCGCAGCGGGTATAAATCAACCTCAGGGGGAATGAAAAGATCATGGGACGCATCGGGCGTAATCTGAGTATCCATGCTGCGGTCGTAACGGCGCTGGGCAGCTTTGTCGTGCTGATTCTGGCGCTGATTGCGCTCAACATCATGACAGACCGCTCTACCGAAGAGGACATGAATACGCTGACCATCATCAGTCGTGAGCAGCTCAACGAGCTCAACCGGGGAGACTCGCTGCTCAGCCAGGCGATGCTGGCGCTGGAGATGGCCTCCAACTACCTCATGATCGGCCAGAACAATCTGGTTGACCAGGCGCTCGAGGCGGCGACGGATCGTATAGAGCGCGCCGAGGCGCGTTTCGAAAACTTCATCGCCACACCGCGAAGCCCGGCAGGCGAAGAACTCGCCCGGCCGATGATTGCGGATTACCAGCGGCTTCTGCCACTCATCAAGCAGCAGCACGCAAGCCTTGCCGATTTCAATACGGTGGCATTCAACCAGCTGCGCACCGAGATGACCGACCCCTTTTCCAGCCTGACCCAGGGCATCACTGCGTTTACCCATTATGGCTTCTCCAGGGTGGATGACATTCACAACGAGATCCAGGCGCAGCGCGCTTTGTTCAGCATGCTTTATGTCGTGGCCGTGATTCTCATGCTGCTGGTGGTCGTTCTGGTCTATATCGGGCTGCGCCGTACCGTGACCACGCCGCTCAATGACGCCGTGCACCGACTCAACAAGATTGCCGAGGCCGACCTGACCCAGCCGCTCCCCGCGGCGGGTAGAAACGAAGTCGGTCGCCTGTTCGCCGCCATGGGGACCATGCAGGAGAATCTGACCGGCCTGGTCGGCCGGGTACGCGAGGGAAGCGGAGCGATTCACCACGGTACGCAGGAAATTGCCCAGGGCAATACCGAGCTTTCCTCACGCACCGAGGAGCAGGCAGCTTCCATCGAGCAGACGGCGGCCAGCATGGAGCAGATGACCGCCACGGTGAAGCAGAACGCGGATAACGCCCGTCAGGCCAGCGCTCTGGCCGGTGAGGCGTCCTCCACCGCCGAGCAGGGCGGTCAGGTCGTCGAGCAGGTGGTGCAGACCATGCACGGCATCTCGAGCAGTTCGCAGAAGGTGGCCGACATCACCAGCGTGATCGACTCGATCGCCTTTCAAACCAACATACTGGCGCTGAACGCCTCGGTCGAGGCCGCCCGGGCCGGCGAGCAGGGCCGCGGTTTCGCCGTCGTGGCCGGTGAAGTGCGCAATCTGGCCAGCCGCAGCGCCGATGCCGCCAAGGAGATCAAGGCACTGATCGACACCTCGGTGAAACAGATCGCTCAGGGCTCCACGCTCGTCGAACAGGCCGGCACTACCATGGCCGAGGTGGTCAGTGCCGTGCGCCGGGTGGCGGATATCATGGATGAGATCTCGGCAGCTTCACAAGAGCAGAGCGAGGGCATCGAACAGGTCAGCCACGCGGTGGGCCAGATGGATGACGTCACCCAGCAAAACGCCGCCCTGGTACAGCAGGCAGCGGCAGCGGCGGCCTCGCTTGAAGAGCAGGCCAGTCGGCTGGAGGAGGCGGTGGCGGTCTTCAAGGTGATGGAGAGCCAGGGCGACTCGGCCGTTTTGCCCTCCACCCCCGCCACGGCCCGGCCCGCACTTTCGCCGCAAGTGGCTAAACCTGTCGCCCCACGTGCCGATAAAGCGAGCGAGCGCCACGTCGACGAGTGGGAATCTTTTTAATCTAGCGGTCTTTGGACCGTTTAGGCACTTAACGTCATATATGTGATGAGAGGATGAACAATGGCCGATAAAAACATGAGCTTTCTGGTCGTGGACGATTTCCCGACCATGCGTCGAATCGTGCGTAGTCTCTTGAAGGAGCTGGGCTTCACCAATGTCGAAGAGGCCGAGGACGGCCAGGATGCACTCAATAAACTGCGTGCCGGCAGCTTCGAGTTTGTCGTTTCCGACTGGAACATGCCGAATCTGGACGGGCTCGAGATGCTCAAGGAGATCCGTCAGGACGAGGCGCTCAAGGCGCTGCCCGTGCTGATGGTGACCGCCGAGGCGAAAAAGGAAAACATCATTGCCGCCGCCCAGGCCGGCGCCAACGGCTACGTGGTCAAGCCGTTTACCGCCGCGACCCTTGAGGAAAAGCTCAATAAAATCTTTGAAAAGATGGGTAAATGAAGTGGCCAAGCCCCTGGCTTGGCTCACGAGGAGAGTACCATGAGTCAGAATGAGCAGGCAGGCACTACCCAGCTGTCCGAAGAAGCCGCTGAAGAGTTGATCCACCGTATTGGCAAGCTGACTCGCATGCTGCGCGACAACATGCGCGAGCTTGGTCTGGACAAGGAGATCGAGAAAGCGGCGGAAGCCATTCCCGACGCCCGTGACCGGCTGCACTATGTGGCCACCATGACCGAGCAGGCCGCCGACCGGGCGTTGAACGCCATCGACCGTGCCCAGCCGCTGCAGGATGAGCTGGCAAGCCGTGCCGAGGCCCTGGACAAGCGCTGGGAGGCGTGGTTTGAAGCGCCCAAGGAGCTCGACGAGGCGAAAGACCTGGTCAAAGAGACGCGCACCTACCTAAGCGATGTGCCCGAGATCACCGGCGCCACCAATAAAGAGCTCCTAGACATCATGATGGCTCAGGATTTCCAGGATCTCACCGGCCAGGTCATCAAGAAGATGATGGATGTAATCCGCGAGATCGAGCATCAACTGGTACAGGTGTTGATCGATAACGTGGCCGGCGGCGAAGTGCGGGAGAGCATGCAGCGCAAGGCCCAGGATCAGTGGAAGAACGACACTGCTCGGCGCAAGGAAGAGCTTCTCAACGGTCCGCAGATCAGGGAAAACGCCCCGGATATCGTGACCGGTCAGGATCAGGTGGACGACTTATTGGACGAATTAGGCTTTTAATACCTTGTTATTGAGACATTGTTCATCGCCTCATCTGGCACACTAGGCACCTTGTTCAGCCGTCCTTCGGGGCGGCTGACTTATGATGCGCCGCTTTTGATGAGCCGTATGACCCATGGCAGATAACGATAGCGATCAGGAAAAGACCGAAGAGGCCACGCCCCGGCGTAAAGAGAAAGCTCGGGAAGAGGGCCAGGTTCCCCGCTCGCGCGAGCTCACCACGTTCTTGCTGTTGCTGGCCGGTGTGGTGGGGCTCTGGAGCATGGGCCAGATGCTGTACGATCAGTTGGGCATGGTCATGGAGCAGGCCTTTCTTTTTGACCGCCGTCAGGCCTTCGACAGTACGCCGATGCTGACCACGGCGCTGGATCTGGGCCAGCGTACGCTCATTGCGATGACGCCGCTCTTTGTACTGCTCGCCGTTGTGGCGCTGGTGGCGCCGGCCTTGCTGGGGGGCTGGCTGGTCTCGGCCAAATCCATGCAGCCGAAATTTTCCAAGCTCAACCCGATCAAGGGCGTGAAGCGCATCTTCTCGACCCAGGCGCTGATCGAGCTTGCCAAGGCGATCGCCAAATCCGTACTGGTAGGGGGCATCAGCAGCTCCTTTATCTACTTCAATATCGACCGGTTGCTGGGGCTTGCCGACCAGTCCATTCAGCAGGCGTTGGCAAGCGCTCTGAACATGGCGGCGCTGGCGGCGGCGCTGGCGATTTTTTCACTGGTGGTGGTGATCCTGATCGACGTGCCTTTCCAGCTTTGGAGCAACGCCAAGAAGCTGCGCATGAGCCAAGAGGAAGTGAAGCGCGAGCACAAGGAGTCCGAGGGTGACCCGCACGTCAAAGGACGCATCCGTCAGCAGCAGCAAGCGATGGCCCGGGGGCGAATGATGAGCAAGGTGCCCGAGGCCGACGTGATCATCACCAACCCCACGCACTACGCGGTGGCGCTGCGTTATCAGGAAGGGCAGATGGGCGCCCCCCGGGTGGTGGCGAAAGGCGCCGACGCGGTGGCCGCGCGCATCCGCGAGATTGCTTTAGAGGCGAAGGTGCCGCGGCTGGAAGCCGCACCGCTTGCCCGAGCGCTCTACCACCATGTGGATCTGGACGCCGAAGTGCCGGCAGAACTCTACACCGCCGTGGCCGAGGTCATGGCCTGGGCGTATCGCTTGAAAAGTGTGGCGCAAGAAGGGGGCGAGACACCCCCGACTCCCGACAATCTACCGGTTCCCGACGAGATGACGCATCCAAACCGTGGCCCTGGGGCTTTTGAGGCACGTTCATGAAGGGCATCAGCCAACTCATCGGCCGACGTAACCCGTTTGGCGAAGTGCGCATGAAGCTGCTGGCCGGGCCGCTGCTGATCCTCATGATCCTGGGCATGATGATCCTGCCGCTGCCGCCGTTCGCGCTGGATATGCTGTTCACCTTCAACATCGCGCTGGCCATCATGGTGCTGCTGGTGAGCATGTTCGCCGAGAAGCCCCTGGATTTCGCCGCGTTTCCGGCCGTGCTTCTGTTCACGACGCTCTTGCGGCTGTCGCTCAACGTCGCCTCTACCCGCGTGGTACTCATGGAGGGGCATCAGGGCGGCGCCTCGGCGGGCAAGGTGATCGAGGCCTTCGGAACGTTCCTGGTCGGCGGCAACTTCGCGGTCGGCATGGTGGTGTTCCTGATCCTGGTCATCATCAATTTCATGGTCATCACCAAGGGCGCCGGGCGGATCGCCGAGGTGGGCGCGCGCTTCACCCTGGACGCCATGCCCGGCAAGCAGATGGCCATCGATGCCGATCTCAACGCCGGGTTGATCGGCGAGGAAGACGCCAAGAAGCGTCGTGCGGAAGTGGCCCAGGAAGCCGACTTCTACGGCTCCATGGACGGTGCCAGCAAGTTCGTGCGCGGTGACGCCATGGCGGGCCTGGTCATCATGGTCGTCAACGTCATCGGCGGGCTTCTGATCGGCATGATGCAGCACGGCATGGGCTTTGGGGACGCGGCGCGTACCTATACGCTCTTGACCATCGGCGATGGCCTGGTCGCGCAGATCCCGGCGCTGGTGATCTCCACCGCCGCCGGTGTCACGGTCTCCCGGGTGAACACCGAGCAGGACGTGGGTCAGCAGATGATCAGCCAGCTCTTCGTGAACCCGCAGGTGATGATTCTGGCCGCCGTGGTCATGGGCCTTCTGGGCATGGTGCCCGGCATGCCCAACCTGGTCTTTCTGATCTTCACCGCCTTGCTGGGTGGGCTTGCCTGGTTCTTGATGCGCCATCAGGAAAAGGTCCTGGTAAAAGAGGAGATCAGTGACGCCCCGGTGCCTTTACAGGAGACCCCCGAGGCGAGCTGGGAGGACGTGCAGCTGGTGGACACCCTGGGGCTCGAGGTCGGCCACCGGCTGATACCCCTGGTGGATTCCCGACAAAAGGGAGAGCTGCTGGCGCGGATCAAGAGCGTGCGCAAGAAGTTCGCCCAGGAGGTCGGCTTTCTGCCGCCCGTGGTGCATATCCGCGACAACCTGGAGCTTTCACCCAACGCCTACGTGCTATCGCTCAAAGGCGCGGAGATCGGCCGCGCCGATGCCCAGCCGGGCAAGTGGCTGGCCATCGACCCCGGCCAGGTCTCCGGCACGCTTTCCGGAACGCCCACCCAGGACCCGGCGTTCGGCCTGCCGGCGGTCTGGATCGATGCCGCTCAGCGCGAACACGCCCAGGTGTTCGGCTACACGGTGGTGGATGCCAGTACCGTGATTGCCACCCATTTGAACCACCTTCTGCATCGCCACTCGCCGGAAATGCTGGGCCGTCAGGAGGTGCAGAAGCTGCTCGACAAGCTGGGCGACGATCAGAAGTCGCTGGTCGAGGAGGTCGTGCCCAAAGCGATTTCTCTCACCGTGCTGCAGCGCATCCTGCAGAACCTGCTTGAAGAAGACGTGTCGATTCGCGACATGCGCACCATCCTGGATACCCTGGCCGAATACGCCGGCACCCAGAAGGACCCGGGGGAGCTGACGGCCCTGGTACGCATCGGCCTTGGCCGGGCGATCACTCAGCAGTGGTTTGCCGGCCAGGAGACCCTGAACGTCATCGGTCTGGACGCCCAGCTTGAACAGGTACTGATTCAGGCCATGAACGGCAACGGCGCCATGGAGCCAGGGCTTGCGGATACCTTGATGAACCAGGCCCAGCAGGCGCTGGAACGCCAGGAAGCCAACGGCGAGCCGCCGGTGCTGGTCGTGCAGCACTCGCTGCGCGCGGTGGTCGCGCGCTTCTTGCGCCGTCGGATGCGCCATCTGGTGGTGATGTCCCAGGCGGAAATTCCCGACGACCGTACGCTGAAAATCACGACGCTGGTGGGTGGGGCGCGATGAACGCCAAACCGGCCACTTTCGATAAAGGCAGAAGGTAACGTATGAGCGTAAGACGCTTTGTCGGCGCTAACAGCCGAGATGTCATGCGCCAGGTTCGCGCGACCCTGGGCGAGGACGCACTGATTGTCGCCAACCGGCGTACCGAAAGTGGCGTGGAAATCCTGGCCATGGCCGAGGAGGCCTCTCTCGATCAGCTCACGCCGAGCGAGTCCGAGCCCCTGTCGGCATCGCCTGCCCCGGTTCAGCAGAACACGCCCCACCCGCTCGAGCAGGTCAGCGAGCGTCTGCTGCGCGAAATGCAGGATATGCGCGCGCTGCTCGTCCAGTCCCAGGGCGTGGAGAAAGCCACCCGAGAGCCGGCCGTTACCGTCAGAACGCTGCTGGCCCGGGCGGGCTTTGGCAGCGAGCTTGGCGAGGAGATCAGCGCGGCGCTGCCGGCCGCCCTGAGCGCCCTGGACCCCCAAGACGATCAGGTGCTCGACTGGCTTACGCGCCAGTTGATCGCGCGTCTGGCGGTGCTCGAGAGCGAGGAGGCATTTTTCGATCAGACCGGCATCGTGGCATTGGTCGGCCCCACCGGGGTGGGTAAGACCACAACGACCGCCAAGCTCGCTGCCCGCTTTGTCATGCGTCACGGAACGAAACCGGTCGCGCTGGTCACCACCGACAGCTTCAGAATCGGTGCCCACGAGCAGTTGCGCATCTATGCCCGCCTGCTGGACACGCCGATGTACGCCCTCGATCACGAGCAGCCCATCGATGACCTGCTGGGGCGCCTGGGCGGCAAGCAGTGGGTCATGATCGACACCGTGGGAATGAGCCAGCGCGACCAGCGAGTGATCGAGCAGATCAATCAGCTTCAGGGCGGCGAGTCCCGGGTGCGCCTGGTACTGGTGCTCAACGCTGCCAGTCAGCCGGAAACCCTGGAAGAAGTCGTGCTGCGCTATCGTCAGGCCGCCCGGGCGGCGGGGGCCGAGATCGATGAATGCATCATTACCAAGCAAGACGAGGCCGGACGCCTGGCGCCGCTTTTGGATATCGTCATGCGGTACGGGCTGCGCGTGCTGTTTTGCTCCAACGGCCAGCAGGTGCCGGAGGATATGGCGCTGGCCGATCCAGGCCTGCTGATCGATCAGGCATTGCGCGTGCCGGCGGGTGCCCAGAGCGACGCGCAAGCCTGGTCGGGCGCGCCGCTCACGCCACGCTGGTCGCGGGATGTGCTGGGCCAGGGGCGGCGCTTGAGTCTTCTGCTCACCCAGCTTCGCGCCCGGGTGGCGGGTTTTTCGCTGCTCGAGGCGGTATGGGATATCGGCGCGCTCCCTGGCGTGCTGCAGGACACGCGTCTGGGTGATCTAGCCGACAAGGCGATCGAACAGGATGCTCTCGGGCTTGTCTGGTCGCCCCGGCGCTTCGAGCGTGGGGTGGACTGGGCAATGCCGGATCTAAGCCTCGACGCCGACGGCAATCTTTGCGCGCTCGGGCTCTTGCAGCACCGCCAGCCCGCCGGCTGGCAAGCACGCCTGGAGGCCCAGCCCCGCACGGCGGTGCATCTCTTGCCCACGCTGGCAGAGAGCGACACGCTGGCGTGGCTCGAGACCCAGCGTTTGACCTGGGTCAGCCAGGTCGGCGGTGGGCAGCGAGTATACTGGCAGGGGGAACGCTACGCCCTGACCGCGTTGTTTGGCGAAAGCAGGCTCACTCACCACGTGAATGTGCGGTTTCGCGGGCAAGCGATGCAGCTCTGGAGCGCCTATGCCGAGGTGACCGATAAGGCCGGTCGCCGCTTTCTTGCCTGGTACGGCGAGATTCGAGACCCGGAAAGCGCCAGGCGGGTGGCCAGGCGTTACTGGCTGACCCCGGCGTATCTGGGAGCCGAGGTGCTGTCGTTGCTGGTGACCCAGCTTCAAGGCGAAGGCGTGTTTCAACTGACCAAGCGGGCCTGGCGCGAGCTCAAAGAGGCCGATGGCGGCGAAGTCAGCTCCCAGGTGCGCCTGCTGATGGCCAGTGGCGCCGCCGCCGTTGCGACCCACCTGGACTGTGCCGAGGATGACGCGGCCCAGGCCCTTCGCCAGGACGTGACCCGCCTTCTGGGCACGACGCGAAAGCGTCGTGACATCGCGCTGCTGGAGGCGCTGGTGCACATGCTGATGACCCGGGATGCCATTCGCCAGTTGGGTAGCGTCAGCCGCGAGGCCTTTGCATGAACGGCCGTGATCAGGCGGCAGGGCTCAGGCAGTGGGCAAACCTGCGTGCCGAACAGCGAGGCGCCGACGAGATACTGCCTGAGGACGCCCCGCCCACCGCCGCCGGGGCCCCCGAGCCTCAGGCCACCATACCGCGCGTGACGATCCCCCTGGTCGTGGTAGGACTACCCACGCGCAATATCACCCCGGTGAAAGAGCGTCTGGCAGAGTGGAGCGCGCTGGGGCGGCACTGGGCGGCTACGCCGGAAAGCTGGGAAATCATGCCGGTCGACGCCGAGACGCCCCTTGAAGCGCTTCGAACGCGCTATTCGCGCTGGGCGCTGTGGGTACGAAGCGATGCCGATGCCTTTTCAGCCATGTATCGCACGCTTCGTCAGGTAAGCGAAAATCAAGGTCCCCGGCAGCTTCTGGCCTTGCACGAGCCTCACTTGCCCCGACAAGGGTTACTCGATAATTTGCAGAAGGCGGCGGCAGGCTATTTGAACCTTGAGCTGCTACTGCTGGCGCGGTAAGCCATAATGATGAGGCGGCTATGCTGAAAACGATCATTCAGGGGACGTATCGGGTTGCTCGTGTGCACCGTTGGGCGCATGGCAACATCGGCTTTCTGGCCGTGCTGATGAGCCTGGCCGCCCCCGCGCTGGCGGGGGGCGGCAGCTGGAGCCAGCAAGCGAGCGGCATGATGGTGGCCATGAGCGACCGGGCGGCCAGTAGTCAGGCGCTGGCCCCGCCTTCGGTGGCGGGGCTTGTGGGGGGGCGTATCGAACGTGTCCACTGGCGTTATGAAGCGCCCCCGGGGGCTGCGTTGCGGGCCTGGCTCTGCCACCCCGAACGGTGTATCGAGCTAGACGGTCAGCGGGGCAGCACCACCGCCCTGGCGGGGCTTTCCTCGGATACGCCGCTCAATTTCCGTTTTGCGCTGGCACCCAGGCAGCGGCCTACCCAGGTAAAAGGGCTTCACGTGATTGTGAACTACCAGTGACGAGTGTTAGCCACGAGGCACGAGGATGTATACAGCACAAGGCAGAATTCAACACAGCGAGCTGGTGAACCAATACATGCCGCTGGTAAGACGTCAGGCACTGGCGCTTCAGGTCCGTTTGCCGGCAAGTATCGAGCTCGATGATCTGATCCAGGCGGGCATGGTCGGGCTTCTAGAGGCGCTGGGACGCTTTGACGCCGCCCAGGGGGCAAGCTTTGCCACCTTTGCCAGTCAGCGTATCCGCGGGGCGATGGTCGATGAACTGCGCACCCGGGACTGGTTGCCGCGCAGCGTTCGCCGCTCGGCCCGGGCGATGGACGAAGCGATCCGTCAGATGGAGCAGACCCTGGGGCGTGCGCCGGAGGAGGGCGAGATCGCCCGGCATCTGGAGATGCCGCTGCGCGACTATCAGCAGCTTCTAAGCGATACCAACAGTGGCCATCTGCTGCCCTTCGAAGAGCTTCTGGAAGAGGGCGGCGAGCCCGCTCAGGAAGCGCTGAATGCGCCTTTCGAGGAGCTTCTGGACGGCCAGCAGCGCGAAACGCTGATCGAGGCGATCGAGGCGCTGCCCGAACGGGAAAAGCTCTTGATGGCGCTTTACTACCAGGAAGAGCTCAACCTGAAGGAAGTCGGCGCGGTGCTGGGTGTCACCGAGTCCCGCGTCTCCCAGCTGCATAGTCAGGCCATCAGTCGGCTGCGTGCGCGCCTGCACGAAGCCGACTGAGTTTGCTTACTTTCTCAATCCCCAACCGGCGAGGAGCCGTTGATGAACCCATCTACGCTGATCGGTATATTTGCCAGTATTCTGCTGCTGGTGAGCGTGCTGTTTTTTACCGCGGAATCCCCGGAAAGCTTTATCAACCTGCCTGGGCTTGCCATCGTGATCACCGGGACCCTGGCGGCCACCTTCATCAGCTACCCGCTGAAGGAAGTGCTTCGGGTGGTGCGCCTGGTCGGGCTGGTATTTCGCCGCGAAAACACCTATGTGCGCGACGATATCAACGAGCTGGTGTCCATGTCGCGGCTCTGGTTCAAGGGCGACGTGCGCGCGGTGGAACGCGAGCTCGAGCATACCCGAAACCCGTTTCTGCGCACCGGCATTCAGCTGGTGATCGCCAACACCAAGGAAGATGAAATTTTCGACATGCTGCGCTGGCGTATCGCCCGGCTCAAGGCCCGCGAGCACGCCGAGGCGCAGATCTTTCGCACCATGGCGACCTATGCTCCGGCCTTTGGCATGATCGGCACCCTCGTGGGGCTCGTTAACATGCTGGAGGTGATGGACGCCGGCGACCTGAACGTCATCGGCCCGCGCATGGCGGTGGCACTGCTTACCACGTTCTACGGCATCCTGCTGGCCAACCTGGTCTTCAAGCCGGTGGCGGTGAAGCTCGAGCGACGCACCGAAGAGCGTCTGATCACCATGAACATGGTGCTCGAGGGGATTTCGCTGATCACCAAGCGCCGTCTGCCCTCCTTCATCGAAGAGACGCTGAACTCCTTTGTAGCCAACTACAACGACGAGATTCGTGACCCCCACGTAAAGCCGCGCGACGCCAGCGACGCGCCCGCCAAGGGGTAGCGCCATGAACCGCGACGCCCGACATGCGCTGGAATCGCCGTTCCCCCCGGGCGGCGGCGACGGCGAAGAGGGATGGCTGACCAGCTACCTGGACGTACTGACGCTTCTGATCACGCTGTTCGTGCTGCTTTTGGCACTGACACCGGCAGGCAGCGGCGACGCCGAGGAGGGCCTTGACGCCCAGTCCACGGCGGGCGTGCAGCCGCTCTCTTCCGGGCTCTACCCGCGCCATGGCGGACTTGATCCTGCTATGGGCAGGCTCGATATCCCGGGCGTGAGTGTTTCCCAGGGTCGCGAGGGCATTACCCTGCGCATCGACGACAGCCTGCTGTTCGCCAGCGGGGCGGCTACGCTGACGGCTCAGGGGGAGACGGTGCTGGAGGGGTTGAGCGAGGCTATCGACACCTTCGGCGGGGAAGTGTCCGTCGAGGGCCACACCGACAACGTGCCCATTGCCAATGCAGCGTTTCCTTCCAACTGGGAGCTTTCCACAGGGCGGGCGATTGCCGTCGTGCGCCAGCTTGAGCGCGAGGGGGTGGCGCTGTCACGCCTTCGCGCCGTCGGCTACGCCGATACCCGTCCGCTTGAAAGCAACGACAGCGAGCAAGGGCGCGCTGCGAACCGGCGCGTCGAACTGCTGCTGCGCCAGACGCCGGAGGCGCCCCGGCCTTAACTCGCGCTGCAGCGGCGCTGCATCTCGCGAATCGCCGGGGCGGCGCCCTCGAGGGCGAAGGTCATGTACCAGGGCGAGGCGTCATCGCCCTGGTCAAAGCCGATAAACAGCTGTTCGCCCTCGCTCATCTGGCCCAGTAGCGTATCCAGCTCGCCAAGGTAGAAATGGCTGTAGAAGCCGTCGTCATTCTCCTCGACGATAAACTCCGCCATGGTGTCCATTCTCGGCGCCTGGTCGACTCGAAGGCGGGCCGGCACCAGCCTTACCGGGCGGCTTTCAGGTTGCGCATCCTCGAGGGTGACCCGCATTTCGAGCCAGGGCAGGTGACAGATGCCCTGGGTCGTGTTCACGCTCAGCGTCGCGTCCGAGTAGCTTTGCGTCTCGACGGCGCGGAAATGGCGCTGGCCGCCACCGTCCAGTGTGAGTGCCTGCCAGGCGTCGAAGCGCCGGGCGTCGCTGATGGCGAACTGCTCGGCCTGGGTGGAATTGAGTGAGAGAAGTCCCGCTGCGCCCAGCGCGAAGGGTATCAGTAAACGAGTTTTCATCAGGGTGTATGCCAAACCTCAAGCACCGTCTAAAAGGGGAACAGAGTCAGCCGTCCTGGCCGAGCAAGGGCCGGACGTTGTCGTTCAGGTAACAGTCGTCAAACTCGCCCTCGGCGGCCAGCGCCTTGAGGTCGGGAATGTTGATGTGATGGCGGTCGCGATATACCAGGCCGTCCTCGCTGAGCGAGCTGAAGGTGCGGCTGACGTGCACCGGGCTCAAGCCCAGTACGTCGGCGAGCTGCTCCTGGGAGAGCGGCAGGCGGAACTGCCCGGTCAGGTCGGGGTTGGTCTGGCTCAGGCGAACGTACATTTCGTTGAGGAAATGGGCCATCTTCTGACGGGCGGTGCGCCGGGCCAGGTTAATCAACCGTTCGGTCAAAAGTGCCTGCTGGCGGCTGCTGATGGCGAACATGACCGAGGTGAGCGGCAGCGACTGGCTGAACAGGTCGACCATCCGCTTGTGGGGAAAGTGACACACCACGCTGTCGGTGATGAAACGCACGTTCTCCAGGCGCTGGGAAAAGGCGAATTCGCGCAGGCCGATGATATCCCCGGGAAGGAACACCTCGAGGATGTGCCGGTCGCCGTTCTCGAGGTGGCGATAGGAGTATGCCCAGCCGCTTCGCAGGGTGCAGAACTCGTTGGCAGCATCTTTCATCTCCCAGAGAAGCGACCCCGCTTTCTGATCGGTCGGGCTGTCCTCCAGCGAGTCAAGAAGCTGTTCCTCCTCTTTCGACAACGAATAGAAATGGTTGAAGTGGCGAACAATGCAGCTTTTTTCCTGGCCCATGATCGGTTTCTCCTTCTAGGTAACACGCGCTCGTTCGATAGGTTGCCATTCACTTAACCGACCCGCGAAGACCCGCCGTGAGCGGGTCTTCAGCGTACAGATAATGCAACCGCTATTTCTTCTTCAAAAGCGGCGCCAGGAACTGCCCCGTATGGGAGCCTTTCTTCTTCACCAGCTGCTCCGGCGTACCCTCGGCAATGATGCGCCCTCCGCCGGAGCCGCCCTCGGGGCCCAGGTCCACGATCCAGTCCGCGGTCTTGATCACATCGAGGTTGTGTTCGATCACCACGATCGTGTTGCCGTGATCGCGCAGGCGGTGCAGCACCGTCAGCAGCTGGCGAATGTCCTCGAAGTGTAGCCCTGTGGTCGGCTCGTCCAGAATATACAGCGTTTGTCCTGTGTCGCGCTTGGCAAGTTCGCGGGCGAGCTTCACTCGTTGGGCCTCGCCGCCGGACAGGGTGGTCGCGCTCTGGCCCAGGCGAATGTAGGAAAGCCCCACATCCAGTAGTGTCTGCAGACGCCGGGCGATGGCCGGCACGGGGCTGAAGAACTCGAGCCCCTCCTCGACGGTCATTTCCAGCACGTCGTGGATGTTCTTGCCCTTGTAGTGAATGTCCAGGGTTTCGCGGTTGTAGCGCTTGCCCTTGCACACGTCACAAGGTACGTAGATGTCCGGCAGAAAGTGCATTTCCACCTTGATCATCCCCTCGCCCTGGCACGCCTCGCAGCGCCCGCCCTTGACGTTGAAGCTGAAGCGCCCCGGCTTGTAACCGCGTGCCCGGGCCTCCTGGGTGCCGGCGAACAGCTCACGAATCGGCGTAAAGATGCCCGTATAGGTCGCCGGATTGGAGCGCGGCGTGCGCCCGATCGGGCTCTGGTCGATATCGATGACCTTGTCGAGCTGATCGAGTCCTTCGATGGCGCTGTAGGGTGCCGGGGTCATGGTGGTGGCCCGGTTCAGATCGCGTGCGGCGATGGGCATCAGCGTGCCGTTGATCAGCGTCGACTTGCCCGACCCCGACACCCCGGTAATCGCGATGAAAAGCCCCAGCGGCAGTGTCAGCGTCACGTCCTGCAGATTGTTGCCGGTGGCCCCGCGCAGCACCAGCTGCTTTTCCGGATTGCCGGGAATGCGGTGGGGCGGCACGGCAATCTCGCGGGTGCCGCGCAGGTACTGGCCGGTCAGCGAATCCGGATTGTCCATGATGTCCTGCGGCGTGCCCTGGGCGACGATTTCACCGCCATGGACCCCGGCGCCGGGGCCTATGTCCAGCACGTGGTCGGCGGCGCGAATGGCGTCCTCGTCGTGCTCGACCACGATCACCGTGTTGCCCAGATCGCGCAGCCGTTCCAGGGTTTTCAACAGCCGGTCGTTATCGCGCTGGTGAAGGCCGATGGAAGGTTCATCGAGAATGTACATCACGCCGACAAGCCCTGCGCCGATCTGGCTTGCCAGACGAATTCGCTGGGCTTCACCGCCGGAAAGCGTATCGGCGCTGCGCTCGAGATTCAGGTAATCGAGGCCCACGTTGACCAGAAACTCGAGCCGCGAGTGGATCTCGTTGACGATCTTCTCGGCGATCTCGCCCTTGCGTCCGGGCAGCGCCAGCTTGGCAAAATAATCCCAGGCCTCGCCGATCGGCGTACGCACGATATCGGCGATATTGTGATCGTCGACGAAGACGTGACGCGACTCGCGGCGCAGGCGCGTGCCGTTGCACGAGGTGCAGGGCTTCATGGCGATGTACTTGGCCAGGTCGTCGCGCACCATGTTGGACTCGGTTTCCCGATAGCGGCGCTGCATGTTGGGCAGCACGCCCTCGAAGGCGTGCTCGCGAGTCACCTTGCGGCCACGGTCACTGACGTAGCTGAAGGGAACCGGCTCGTTACCGCTACCGTTGAGAATCACATCGCGCTGGTGTTTGGAGAGCGCGTTCCAGGGCGTTTCGAGCTCGAAATCGAAATGCTTGGCCAGCGCCTGAAGCTGGGTGAAGTAGTAGATGTTGCGACGATCCCACCCCTTGATGGCCCCCTCGGCCAAGGAGAGTTCGTCGTGGCTGATGAGCTTGGCCGGGTCGAAGTACTGCTGAATCCCCAGACCATCGCAGGTGGGGCAGGCGCCGGCGGGGTTGTTGAACGAGAACATCCTGGGTTCGAGTTCGGCGAGCGAGTAGCCGCACACCGGACAGGCAAAGCGCGAGGAGAACGCCATGTCTTCCCGGTCACTGTCCATGAAGTGAATCATCGCCGTGCCGTCGGCCAGGTTCAGCGCAGTCTCGAAGGACTCCGCCAGACGCTGGGCGATATCGTCGCGCACCTTGAAGCGGTCCACGACCACGCTGATATCGTGTTTCTTGCGCTTGTCCAGCGGGGCGATGTCGTCAAGCTCGAGCACCTGATCGTCGATCAGCACGCGCACGAACCCCTGGGCGCGAAGCTCGGCCAGAAGCTGTAGGTGCTCGCCCTTGCGGCCCTTCACCACCGGCGCCAGCAGCATCAGCTTGGTGCCTTCCTCCAGGTTCATGACCTGGTCGACCATCTGCGAGATCGTCTGTGCCTCGAGATCCTCGCCGTGCTCGGGGCAGCGCGGTGTGCCGGCCCGGGCGAACAGAAGACGCAGGTAGTCGTAGATCTCGGTGATCGTGCCCACCGTCGAGCGGGGGTTGTGCGAGGTGGATTTCTGCTCGATGGAGATGGCCGGCGAAAGGCCCTCGATGTGATCCACATCGGGCTTTTCCATCATCGAAAGAAATTGGCGCGCGTAGGTGGAAAGTGACTCCACGTAGCGGCGTTGACCTTCAGCGTAGAGCGTGTCAAACGCCAGCGACGACTTTCCCGAGCCCGACAGGCCCGTGATGACGATCAACTTGTCCCGCGGCAGTTCCACATCGATCTGCTTGAGGTTGTGAGTGCGTGCACCTCTGACCAGAATGCTGTCCATCAACACCTCGAATCGCGTGGCAAAAGCGTAATTATACGTTTGCTGCCCCCTTTACGGCAAAGCGGCAAGGCGCTTTGTCGCAAGACGAGCGTTTCCAGCGTCGTTACAAAGCGCTAGAATGGAGGGCTTGCTGGGGCTTTTATCCGCCCATCTACCGTTTAAAAGGGCACTATGCGCAACCTTTCCACACTGCTGCTGGCCGCTGAACGCCGTGCAATCAGTGGGCTGGCGGGGCTTTACGCGTCTCGCATGCTGGGCCTTTTCATGGTGCTGCCGGTGCTTGCGCTCTATGCCGATACGCTAAGCGGCGCCTCGCCCTTGCTGATCGGTGTGGCGCTGGGCGTTTACGGGCTGACCCAGGCCACCTTGCAGATTCCCTTCGGCCTGCTGTCCGACCGCTTCGGGCGCAAGCGCATCATCGCCATCGGACTTTTGATCTTTGGCCTTGGCAGCGTCGTGGCGGCCATGGCCGACTCCATCGGCGGCATCATCGCCGGGCGCGCTCTTCAGGGCGCGGGGGCAGTGGCTGCCGCGATCATGGCGCTGCTGGCCGATCAGACCCGCGAGCAGGTGCGCACCGCCGCCATGGCCACCATCGGGCTCTCCATCGGCGTGTCGTTTGCCATCGCGATGGTGCTGGGCCCCTGGCTTGCCGGCTGGGCGGGGCTGTCGGGTATTTTCTGGGCGACCGCGCTACTCACCCTCATCGGGCTTTTCGTGCTGTGGCGCTGGGTGCCGCCGGCGCCGCGCCGGGTACGCCACAAGGATGTGGGCATGGACCGGGCGCAGTTCAAGAGCGTGGCCGCGAGAATGGATCTCTGGCGCCTGAATGGCTCGATCTTCTCGCTGCACCTGGTGCTGATGGCAATCTTCGTGGCCATTCCTTTCCGGCTGGTGGGCGCCGGGGTTGCAATGGAGTACCACGGGCTGGTCTATCTCTCCATCATGGCGCTGTCGTTTGTGGCCATGGTGCCGCTGATGATCGTGGCCGAAAAGCGTCAGCGCATAAAGACAGTGTGTCTTCTGGCCATTGGTGCCATCGCCGTGAGTCTGGCCGCCCTGGCCTTGCCGGCGTTTCATGGCAAGGGGCTTTTCATCGGGCTTTTCGTCTTCTTTACCGGGTTCAACCTGCTGGAGGCCACGTTGCCTTCCATGCTGAGCAAGCTTGCGCCGGCAGGAGCCAAGGGTACGGCCATGGGCATGTACTCCACCAGCCAGTTTCTCGGTGCCTTCCTGGGCGGCACGCTGGGGGGCGCGCTCTCCAATGTCTGGGGGCTTGACGCTGTGTTCATCGGCTGTGCGCTACTGGGGGTTGGCTGGTGGTTTTTCATGTACCGCCTGCCGCCGCCGCCGCCGCTTTCAAGCGAAGTGGTCGCACTCGACGACACCCATCCGGACACGCTGGATCTGTTGATGCAGCGGCTGGCGGAAGTGGTCGGCGTGGAGGACGTCATGGTGGTGCCCGAGGAGCGCATGATGTATCTGAAGGTGAATCGCCAGGAGCTGGATCGGGCGGCGCTGGACAAGCTGATTCCCCCTTTCAAGCCGTAAATTGTTAAGCTGGCAGGCAGTGAATTCGTGTCGACGTAATCGGTGATACTCTAGCGGGTTACGGCGACAATACCTTATCGATCCGACACTATGATTGAGCGGACCCATTGGATAGGAGCGAGCTATGGCGCGCGGAATTAACAAAGTCATCCTGATCGGCAACCTGGGCCAGGACCCGGAAGTGCGTTTCACACCGTCGGGCACGGCGGTGGCGAACCTGAACCTGGCGACCTCGGATACCTGGACCGACCGGCAAAGCGGCCAGCGTCAGGAGCGCACCGAGTGGCACCGCATCGTGCTGTTCAACAAGACCGCTGAAATTGCTCAGCAGTACTTGAAGAAAGGCTCCAAGGTGTACATCGAAGGGCGTCTGCAGACCCGCAAGTGGCAGGATCAGAACGGCCAGGACCGCTACAGCACGGAAATCGTTGCCAACGACATGCAGATGCTGGATGGCCGCGCCGGTGACTTCCAGGGCGGCGGCGCCCCGCAGCAGAATTATCAAAACAACGCCTCGCAAAACGGCGCCCCGCAAAATAATGCGCCTCAGAACGCCCCGGCGCAAAATGCCGGTTATCAAAACAACCCGCCGCCGCAGAACAACCAGGCCCCCGGCAATCAGTACGGTAACGGCCAGAACAACCCGCCCAACCGCGGCGGCCAAGGCGCGCCCAATAACGATCAAAACAGCCGTTACGGCGCCCCGGACCCGGGCAATTTCGACGATTTCGACGACGAAATTCCGTTTTAATCACGCCATTTTAGGCTCGCCCACCGGCGCCGGGAAAGGAGAACGTCTGCCTTGAAGCTTTTGATACTGGATGCAGGGCACTGTTTGAGCCTGGCGCTTGCCCGGGAGAGCAGTCGTCGTGCCGATACCGAACTGGTGATCGAGCAGGCGATGCATGTGGGTGTGGCAGAGCTTCGCGCGATTGCGCCGGATGCGGTGATTATTCCGCCGATGGCGCATCCGCAGGACAAGACCCCGGCGGATGTGCAGGCGCATGCCGATGCGGTAGAGGCGTGCATGGAAGCGTGCAAGGCGCAGGAGGTGGCGCTGGTCTGGTGTGTCTCGGACCAGCTCTACGAAGAGGGCTTCGAGATTCCCATCGACGAGCACGTGGTGCCCGCTCCTCGTGATGAGTGTCTGCGGCGTCTGGTGGTTACCGGCGATCGCATTCGCGCCGAGTATCACCGTCACCTGATTGTACGCCTGGGGCCGCTGTTCGCCCTGGAGGGCAGCTATGCCTGGCTAAGCGAGATTATCGATAGCCTCATGGTGGGCCAGAGTGTTCGCGCGGCGGAGGACGTCATCTGTTGTCCGACCTCGGTGGATGCGGTCGCCATGGCGCTGATTGGCATGTTGCAGCAACAGGCGTGTGGCGCTGATGCCTGGGGCGCGTATCATCTGGCCGGTATCGAGCCGGTGAGCGCGTTTACCTTTACCTCGGTGGTGCGCACCCAGCTGGCCACCCACCTGGAAGGGCGGGGCGAAGAGGTGGCGCTTGGCGCGGTGGAGGCGCTGAATCATCACCACGACGCCAAGCTTCGACGCGTTCTGAACTGCCGCCGGGTGCTGGATGTGTTCGGCGTGCATCAAAAGCCGTGGCGTCTGGAAGTGGGGCGCATGCTGGACGCGTGGTGTCTGACCCGCGACCAGAATGGCCCGGAACAAGGAGAGACGGCGTGAGCAACGCATTTCGCAGCCTGGTCTTTTATGCAGGCTACTTTTCGGCGATGCTGATATGCGGCGTGCTGTTTCTACCGCTGGCGCCGTTTCTGCCGCTGCCCGCGCGCTACCGGCTACTCAATCTGTACAACTACTTCTTGATCTTCTGGTTCAAGCTCGCCTGCGATGTACGCTACGACATACAAGGGCGCGAGCGAATTCCTGAAGGCGCCTGTGTCATTCAGGCGAACCATCAAAGCGAGTGGGAAACGGTATTTCTGCAGGTGATGAAACCGCCAGTGTGCACCGTGCTCAAGCAGGAGCTTCTACGCATTCCCGTGTTTGGCTGGGGCCTTCGCCTTCTGCGGCCCATCGGGCTCGATCGTTCCAAGCCCGCCCGGGCGATGAAGCAGGTGTTGACCCAGGGCGTGGCGCGCCTGCAAAGCGGGCTGTCGGTGCTGATCTTTCCCGAAGGGACCCGGGTCGACCCGGGCCGGCGCAAGCGTTACAACAAAAGCGGCACCGTCGTTGCGTGCCGCGCCGGCGTGCCGGTGCTGCCGGTAGCGCATAACGCCGGGGAGCGCTGGCCCGGGCGCCACTGGGTCAAGCAGCCCGGCATTTTGCGGGTGCGTATTGGCGAGCCGATTCCCACCCAGGGCCGCACGCCGGACGAAGTGCTGGTTGAAGTGGAGCGCTGGATCGAGGCCACGCTGGTGGAAATTTCCGATGTGCCGCGGGGCGAGGAACCTGTCGCCTTGAGTACGGCACCGCCGGCTCAATAAGAGAACCAGGGCAAGGCTTTGGTGGCTTGGTCTGGGCGGCTTTGCCGCTGCTGCGGGTGGCTGGCGCTCGTTACGCCGCGCTGCAAAATCTTTGTTAGGCGAAACCCCTGAACCAGAAACGGCGCCCGAAGGCGCCGTTTCTGTTGCTGCATACCGCGGTGGTCTAGTCGCCGTAACGCTGGAAGACCAGACAGGCGTTGGTGCCACCAAAGCCGAAGCTGTTGGACAGCGCCCGTTCGATGGTCACATCGTCGCGGCGTTGGGTGACGATATCGAAGCCGTCGGCCTGCTCGTCCAGGTGCTCCACGTTGGCAGAGGCGGCCACGAAATTGTGCTGCATCATCAAAAGCGAGTAGATCGCTTCCTGAACGCCGGTCGCACCCAGCGAGTGGCCGGTCAGGGACTTGGTCGAACTCATTGCAGGCGTGGAGTCGCCGAATACGCTGCGAATCGCCTTCAGTTCCGCCACATCGCCCACCGGCGTCGAGGTGCCGTGGGTGTTGATGTAATCGATGTTGCCGTTGACGGTGGCCAGCGCCTGGTGCATGCAGCGCATGGCGCCCTCGCCGGAGGGAGCGACCATGTCGTGGCCATCGGAGGTGGCGCCATAACCGACGATCTCGCCGTAAATCTTGGCACCGCGGGCCTTGGCGTGCTCGAGCTCTTCAAGAACCACCATGCCGCCGCCGCCTGCGATGACAAAGCCATCCCGGGTCTGATCGTAAGGGCGTGAAGCTTTATCCGGCGTATCGTTGTAGTGCGTCGAAAGCGCCCCCATCGCGTCGAACAAGCACGACAGTGTCCAATGCTCTTCTTCACCGCCACCGGCGAACACCACATCCTGCTTGCCCAGCTGGATCTGCTCCATGGCGCTGCCGATGCAGTGTGCCGAGGTCGCGCAGGCCGATGAAATGGAGTAGTTGACGCCCTTGATCTTGAAAGGGGTGGCCAGACACGCCGAGACGGTGCTGCCCATGGTGCGGGTGACCCGGTAAGGCCCCACGCGGCGCAACCCTTTTTCGCGCATCATGTCGGCGGCTTCCACCTGGTTGGCGCTGGAGGCGCCGCCGGAGCCGGCGATCAGCCCCGTGCGCTCATGGGAGACCTGTTCAGGCGTCAGACCCGCGTCCTCGATGGCCTGGGCCATGGAGACGTAGGCGTAGGCGGCCGCATCACCCATGAAACGCAACAGCTTGCGGTCGATCAACGCCTCCAGATCGATATGAATGCTGCCGGCCACCTGGCTTCGAAAGCCGCGCTCGGCATACTCGTCTTTAAAGCGGATACCGCTACGCCCGTTCTTCAACGCGTCCAGGACCTGGTGCTTGTCGTTGCCTAAGCAGGATACGATGCCCAGGCCGGTGACTACCACTCGTCGCATGGAAGCCTCCTGTTAGAAATTCGCAGTGGAGGTAAATAGGCCAACGCGCAAGTCATTGGCCTGGTAGATATCACGCCCGTCCACGGAGACCGTGCCGTCGGCAATACCGAGAATCAGCCGGCGCGTGATCACCCGCTTGATGTTGATACGGTAGGTGACGGTCTTGGAATCGGGCATGATCTGGCCGCTGAACTTCACTTCGCCGCAGCCCAGCGCCCGGCCACGACCCGGGTGGCCAAGCCAGCCCAGATGAAAGCCGACCAGTTGCCACATGGCGTCCAGTCCCAGACAGCCCGGCATGACCGGGTCGCCCGGAAAGTGGCAATCGAAAAACCAGAGATCAGGGGTGATATCAAGCTCGGCGATCAGCTCGCCCTTGCCATGCTCACCGCCTTCTTCGTGAATGTGCGTGATGCGGTCCAGCATCAGCATGTTGGGTGCCGGCAACTGGGCATTGCCAGGGCCGAATAGCTCGCCGCGCGAGCAGGCCAGCAGTTCTTCGCGATCAAAGGAATGTTGCTTGGTCACTGAATCGTTCCGAGTATCAAGGTGGTCGGTGGCCGCTTGAGGCGTTTAACCTCAATGATAACGCTTATATCAAGCGCCACAAACGGCTGACAAGGCTTTGCCTAGTCTACTTCCGGAAACCGCTGAATGCACGCCATCGTCCACTTATCGTTGATTTACCCGTTACCGGCGGCCCTGGGAACACGATGTCAAAGCGCCTTGAATGCATCCAGCGCGCGCTGGCGGGCTGCCTTGTGATCGACGATGGGTGAGGGGTAGTCAAGCCGGGTAAGCAGGTCATCGGGTGGGGCATGGCGCGCCTTGGCGGGCAGTTCGGCAAGTGCCGGCAGCCAGTGGGCGATAAACTCGCCGTCCGGGTCGAAGCGCGTCGACTGCGTGGTCGGGTTGAAGATGCGAAAGTAGGGCGCGGCATCGGTGCCGGTGGATGCCGCCCACTGCCAGCCGCCATTGTTGGAGCAGAACTCGCCGTCCACCAGGTGCTTCAGGAAAAACGCTTCCCCCCGGCGCCAGTCGATCAACAGGTGCTTGCTCAAGAACATGGCCGTTACCATGCGAAGCCGGTTATGCATCCAGCCGGTGGTCACCAGTTGGCGCATGGCGGCGTCCACCAACGGATACCCGGTGCGTCCTTCGCACCAGGCCTGAAAGCCGTCGTCGTCCTGGCGCCAGACGAGCTTCTGGGTGTTCTCCTGAAACGGCTGGTGACGAACCACATGAGGAAAGCCCACGACAACGTGCTGATAGAACTCCCGCCAGACCAGCTCGTTCACCCAGGTGGTCAGCCCCTTGTCGCCATCGCCCAGGTGGCCGCTGTTGTGGCTCATCACCGCCTGCATGCACTGGCGATAGGAGAGCATGCCCAGCGCCAGGTAGGGCGAGAGTTCGCTGGTGCCGGCCACACCGGGGAAATCGCGCTGCTCTTTATAGGTCCTTGCGCGCTGGCGCAAAAAGCGGGCCAGAGCGTCGCTGGCGGCGTCCTCGCCGGCGGGCCAGGTTTTCTTGTCCACCACCGGGGATGGCGCAAGTTCGGGCAGGGCGGGCATGGGGTCGGCCTCGATACCCAGCCGTTGCTGTGGTTCGGGGGCGTCCTGGACGGTGAGCTGCGAGTCCGAAATATTCTTGTGCCACGCCTTGGCGAACGGGGTGAAAACGCTGTAGTACTCATTTTTCCCGGTCAACAGTGTGCCCGGCGCATAGGCGATGGCGTCATGATAGCCATGCACGGGAATGCCTTCGTCCTTGAACGCTTTTAGCACCTGCTCGTCGCGGTGGCGCTCGTTGAGAGGGTACTGACAGTTGAAGTGAAGCCGCTCGATGCCGTGCTCGCGCGCGATCTTCAGCAGCGCGTCAGCGGCCCCGTCGTAGCGCTGGATATCGCGCTGCAGCAGGGGAATGTTGAGTTCGTCAAGGGTGTCTTTCAAGGCCTGAACGCCGCGATGCCAGAAGTCGATCTTGTTGGCGCCGTGGCCGTGGCTTTGCCACTGTTCGATACTTTGCAGAAATACCGCCAGCACGGGGCCTTTGCGGGCCGCCGCGGCAAGGGCAGTATTGTCGTGGGTGCGTAGGTCGGTACGAAACCAGACAAGCTGTAACGCCATGACTCCCTCCCTGGAGTTTAGCGGCCAGCGCGCATCGCTTTCTGCGGCACTGGCCATGACTTGAATACGCCGGGCGTTACAGGATGCCGGACTCACGAAGCAGCGGACGCAGACGGGCGATAGCCTGGGGGAGATCGTCGCCAAGCATGTGCACGTCGCTGTCGCGAAGGTCGTTGTCGCGTTGGCGCGCCACCTCGCCGCAGACGCCCAGCGGTACGTTCAGCGTCGTGGCGGCCTGGGGCAGGGCGCGGTGGATATAATCGTCGCTTTCCCGCTGGCCGCTGGTGAGCAGCACCATGGAGCAGTGCAAACGTTTCACGGCCTGAGGAAGATCCGCCAGTGCCAGGGTGTGATCGAGAAGCTGTACCCGGTAGCCCTGTTCACTGGCCATCAGGGCCGTGAGCAGCACCCAGAGCGGGCCTGGGTCGTCGGGCATGGCGTTGAGCAGGATCAGCGGCCCCCGGGTCGCCTGGTTGGCGTAGTGGAGTCGGATACCCACCTGACTTCTCAAAAACGCCTCCAGCGAGCGGCGCACCAGCTCATCGGGTTCGATCGCCCACTTGGCTTCAAGCGTCGATACCACCGGCTGCCAGAGTTCGTTGACCGCTGTGCTCAAGGGGTAAAGCGCCAGGCTTTGCTGGTAGAGCGCCTCGAGCTTTTGCAGATCGATCGTCTCGATGGTGGCAAGCAGCTGCTGTCGCTGGCTTGCCCAGTCGCCGGCATCCGGGGCGGGCGTCTCGACGGTTTCGGGCTGGTCGAGCAGATCCGCCACCTGACTGACCGGCACCCCGCGATTGAGCCACTGCAGAATCCGCTCGATACGGATAATGTCATCCTGGGCGTAAAGCCGATGCCCCTTCGGGGTTCGCTGGGGGCAGATAAGGCCATAGCGGCGCTCCCAGGCACGTAGGGTCACCGAATTCACACCCGTCAGGCGGGAAACTTCCCGTATGGGATAAAGCGGCGTATCGGGTGGGTGGGTCGCCTTGGTACTCATGGGCGCCATTGCCTCTTGGTTGCCTGCTGCGTCTGCTACAGGGATCTGTCATTTATGACGGCGGCTAGTGCATGCGAATCGGGTTCTGCCGCCTAATCGAATTAAGAAAAGCCTTTTAAGGTAGCTTACTTTGTACAACTTTTAGCGTTAAGGTACAACCTTCGTGAGCATCTTCGCCTCATTCTCTCTTCTCTTATAACTGTCTGGTAAATCGATTGATGTAGCCATGAGCCGCTTATCCACAAGCGCCTTGTCTCGCCATGCGATGGAAAAAAAACGTCAGGGCCGTCGCCGGGAACGCTCTCGATGTACAAGTATGCCGGCATGTCGGTTATCGGCGGTCACTCACGGTAGCAATACTGCAGCCACTCATCCTTTTTGGGCCCTGTGATACGCCACTGCAGGTCAAAGCCCTGCTCGAGCAGGTGCAGGTGCGCGGTGTAAAGATCGGCGGCGCACTGGTGGCCTTCCCGGCTGAGCCATCGATACTCGTCGAGAGGATGAAGATCAAAAA
Source organism: Vreelandella xerophytica (assembly GCF_968048975.1). The sequence goes on from NZ_OZ309106.1 coordinate 150,012, forward strand.
GATGCACGGCCGACTCGAAGCCACGTCGCTCGTGAGCCAGGGCCACGTGCTTCTCGCTTATCGTCCAGCGGAACACGTTGGTGATGGACATGGGGGCGGTCTGATCCGCCAGCGTGAACGTGCCCGTTTCAAAAAAGCGTACTCCCTTCGGGCAAGCCTCGACCTCGACACGTCCCTCGCCTGCTCCTTGCCACCCGGTGAGCGAACGGGGCCCCGGGGTCGAAGAGAAGCGCATCGAACGGATTCGCAGGAGCCTTTCGTGCAAGCGTGAAATCAGTGTCAAAGCATTAGGTTCGCCTGAAATTATCGGAAGGGGACGCTCTTGGTCATCGGTGATTTTCATCGATAAGATGTGTAACCTCCCACGTATCCGCTACCCTTCATATACCTAGCGTAGCATTTCGTATAGTTTTTGTGTAATTAATCGCCTTCAGGCGAAGGAGGTCACGATGCGGGTTCTCGTCACCGGCGGTACCGGTTTTGTCGGCAAGCGGCTTTGCGAAAGACTGCTTGGCGACGGCCACCAGGTGGATGTTGTCTCTCGCGCCCCGTCCAAGGCCGCCCGGCAACTGCCCGAGGACTGCGGCGTGGCCGATAGCGCCATGGCCTTCATCGATACCCCGCCTCAGGCGATCGTCAATCTGGCCGGCGAGCCCATCGCTGGCAAGCGTTGGAGTGATGCTCAGAAAAAGCGTTTGATCAGTTCCCGAGTGGAAGCCACCACGGCGCTGGTCGAGTTTTGCAAGGCGCTGGAAAAGGCAGGCAAGCCCTTGCCCGGCGCAATGGTCAGCGGCTCGGCCATGGGGTACTACGGCGACCAGAGACAAACGGTGGTAGATGAGCAGACCCCGCCCCACCCGGAGTTCGCCCACAGGCTGTGTGCGCAGTGGGAAGCCGCTGCCGAGCCGGTCAAGAAACTGGGCGTTCGTCTGGCCATCGTACGTATCGGCCTGGTGCTGGAAGCCGGGGGCGGCACACTCGCCAAGATGCTGCCGCCGTTTCGACTGGGTCTGGGCGGGCGCTTCGGCGATGGGCAGCAGTTCATGCCCTGGGTCCACCGGGAGGATCTGGTCGAGGCTATCGTGTATCTGCTTGACAAGCCCGAGCTTGAAGGGCCTTTCAACGCCGGTGCCCCGCATCCGGTCACCAATCAGGTATTTACCAGAACCCTGGCGCACCACCTCGATCGCCCGGCCATGTTGCCGGTACCCGCCTTCATATTGAAAGCGGGCCTGGGTGAAATGTCGCGGCTTCTTTTGACCGGGGCGGATATGCGGCCTGCCCGTCTGACTCAGGCGGGCTTCAGCTTCGCCTATCCGACCCTGGATCAAGCCCTGGGCGGCATTCTGGGCTCGACGCCTAAGCGTTAGGGTCAACGGTGATCACCACGCGCACCGCGTCCAGGCGCAGGCGGGTGGTGTCGAGCGCTTCCTCGAGCGCCTGACGCTCGCGCTGCAGCGCGTTGAGTTCCTCCTTGCGCACCGCCGGATTGTGTCGGGCGAGCGCGTCTAGCCTGTCCAGTTCGCCGTCGAGCTGCGCGCGCATCCGATCACGAGCCTTTTCCACAAGCGCGGGCAGCGATTTCTCGGCCTCGCTTTCGCCCTGGGTCAAAAGGCTACGCAGCTCGTCGTGACGGCTTTTGATCAAATCGCGGGCCAGCGACTTGTTCACCTTCTGCACGTTCTTGGAAAGACCGGTGAACGAGATACTGTTGGTCAGGTTGGCGCCGGACTCATCCATCAATACGCGTACCGCCGTGGGCGGCAGGAAACGGTTCAGGTGCAGCGACCTGGGTGCCGGACAGTGGGTGCAGAAAACAAGCTCCGCCATCAGTCGGCCACTGGGAATCGAGGGGTGACGCAAAAGGGCCAGGGCGGTGTTGCCCATGGTGCCATCCAGCACTCGGCCCATCATTTCTCGCACCAGCGGATGCTCCCAGGAGAGGCGATGCACGTCGTCCCGGGCCAGCGCCAGGTCGCGCCGGTAGGTGGCGGAAAAACCCTCTTCGCCCTTCACAAGGCCCGGCAGCCCATCGAGCATGTGCGAGCCCGGCTTCAGATAAAGCAGGTGGTTGCCGATCTCCTGGCTGTCGACGCCGAACACGTCAAGCGCCCGCTCCACGTAGCGGGGCAGGGCGGGGTCGTCATCAAGCTCGCGTACCGCCTCGATCACCGTCTGGGCTCGTGCCGGACGACAGGCGTTGAGTTCCAGAAGGCGATTGCGTCCGGCTTCGCGCTCGGCCAGCTTCTCGTTGAACAGCGTCCGGGTCTCTTCGATGATCGCCTTTAGCGAAGCTTCGTCGAGAAGCGCGTCCGCCAGGGCATCGCCAAAGGCATCGAACAGCTCGCTGCCGACACCGTGTGGGGCACTGAAGGCGTTCATGCCTTCGTGATACCAGCGCAGGAGCCGCTCGGCGGGGGAGGCGCTGAAGGTGGGCACATGAAGCTCGATGGTGTGGCGCTGGCCGATACGATCCAGACGCCCGATACGCTGCTCCAGCTGGTCCGGGTGCTGGGGCATGTCGAACATGACCAGGTGACGACAGAACTGGAAGTTGCGCCCCTCGGAGCCGATTTCCGAGCACACCAGTACCTGGCTGCCCTCCTCTTCGTCGGCGAAGGCCGCCGCCGCACGGTCGCGCTCGACAAGCGAAAGCCCTTCGTGAAAGACCGGCGCCTGATAGCCGCCCAGTACACGCAGTGCCTCGGAAAGCCCCTCGGCGGTCTCTCGGTGATGGGCAATCACCAGCACCTTGTCGCCGGCCAGGCCTTCATCGCCGGTGTCGGCAAGCTTTTCCAGAAGCCAGTTCACCCGAGGGTCGATCTGCCACCAGGGCTCGTTGTTCATGGGGTCATCGGAAAGCGCCCGATAGGTGGCATCCGGGTAGATCAGCACGTCCGGGTGATCCATTCCCGTTTCGATCAGCAGTTCGTCGAAGTAATCCTCGTCCCGCTCGACGCGACGCAGTACCCGGCGATAGGCGGAGGGAAGCTCCAGCGCACTCTGGTGCAGGCGGCGCTCGGGAAAGCCGCCCACGTGGCGACGGCTGTTGCGAAACATCACCCGCCCCGTGCCGTGGCGGTCAAGCAGGGCATCACGCAGCCGTGTCCGGGCCGGCGCCTTCTCGTCTTCGCTCACAGTGGCGTCGCAAAGCGTCGCCAAAAGCTTCTGACTATCGGCATCATCGGCCACCCGTGCCACCTGTTCGAAAGCGTCCGGCAAGGCGTCCAGCGCCTCGATGGCCGCGGCCACCTCGGCGTAGTGGTTCTCCTCCTGCTTGAAACGCTCGATATCGTGATAACGCTCGGCGTCCAACAGGCGCAGGCGGGCGAAGTGGCTCTCAAGGCCCATCTGCTCCGGGGTGGCGGTCAAAAGCAAAAGCCCGGGGATCTGCCCGGCGAGCTGCTCGACGCACTGATATCCGGGGCCGCCGCCCTCGTCGGCGTGCCAGTCCAGGTGGTGGGCCTCATCGACGATCAAAAGATCGAAGTGGCTGGCGAAGGCCTGCTCCTGGCGGGCCTGGTTGGCAAACAGCCATCCCTGGCTTGCCAGAATCAGCTGGGCGCTATCAAAGGGGTTGTGGCTGCCGTGGGCCTGGCTTTGGTGTTCATCGAGCAGGCTGACGTCGAGGGAAAAGCGACGCAGAAGCTCCACCAGCCATTGATGCGTGAGACTGTCAGGCACCAGAATCAAGGCGCGCGCTACCCGGCCCGCCATCAGCAGACGATGCAGGATCAGTCCAGCCTCGATGGTCTTGCCCAGGCCGACTTCATCGGCCAGCAGGACCCGGGGCGCATGGCGCCCCGCCACTTCGTCGGCAATATAAAGCTGGTGAGGAATCAGGTCGATGCGCGGGCCGGTGAGGCCAAGGGCGCTGTGCTGCTCGATACGCTGGTAGTGATGCAGCGTGCGAAAGCGCAGATCAAACCAGTCGTTGCGGTCGACCTGGCCGGTCAGCAAGCGGTCGCGTGCCTGGTTGAACTGCATGGTATCGGCAAGCTTGGTTTCGACAAGTTCACAAGAGGCGCCGTCCTTATCCTGGCCGTAGTAGGTGATCAGGCCGTGAAGTACCTGGCTGTCATCCACGATCATCTGCCAGCCATCGGCTGAAAGCACGCTATCGCCGCTGCCGAACACCACACGGGTCAGCGGGGCCTGGCGGGTGTTATAGGTGCGGGTTTCCTGACTGGCACTGAACAAGATGGTAACGCTGCGGGCGTCGCAGTTTAGTACGGTGCCTAGACCAAGCTCGGCTTCACCGTCGCTAATAAAGCGCTGGCCGGGTGTAAAATCGCTCATGGTGCCTCAAGGAAGTTCATAAAACGGGGCAGGCCGCCTGCCAGGGCAGGCGGCTACAGGGCGGGGGATTCTAACGCAAAGGATGAAAAGGATTAAGCGGTGAGTAGCTTAATCGTTCAGCCAGCGCTCAAGCTGGGCGCGGGTCAGCTCGCCCACGTGCACATCCCGGGTGCGCCCGTCCGGGCCAAAGAGCAGCGTGGTGGGTAACCCCGGGGCTTCAAAGCGCTCCATCAGGGTCTGGTCGGGGTCGCGCAGCGCGTACTGAAACGCCAGCGCTTGCTCGTCCAGGTAGCGCACCACGGGGAGAAGGTCCTCACCCTGGTTGACAATCACCACGCTCACGCCCTGCTGGGCGTCGGCCTGTTGCAAAAGCGGCATCTCGCGAAGACAGGGCGGACACCAGGTCGCCCAGAGATTGATGAGGATCAAGTCGCCGGTCGCCGTCAGGTCGGGCAGGTAAACCTCGTTGCCGTCAAGATCTTCAAGGGCGATCTCGGGAAGCTCGGCGACGGCGAAGTTGCTGTTTGAGACCGTGAACATCAGGGTCAGAAGCCAAAGCCCCGAGGCCCCGGCGAAAAGCGCCATGGCGACTGCCATCGGCTTGAGATTTTCACGCAGATACCAGGCGCTCCACAAGAGCCCCGCCAGAAATCCCCCCAGCGGGTGATAGCCCGGCTGCCAGAACTTGAGCACCTCCAGTGGCTCGCCTGCATAGCTTGAAGCATTGAGTGCCACGTAGCTTAGCCGCGCACCCACCAGCCAGGCCAGTATCAGGCCGTTGAACCAGCGGCTCTTGTCGCGGGCGGGCAGCGCCAGAAAAAAGCGGCTTGCCAGCAGCAACAGCAGTGCGCAGCCCACCGCAAAAAGTCGCGGCAGTGAAATTAATAGCGGTCCAAGGGCAATCGCGTTCATGGTTTTCCCGTTAAGCAGTTACACTGAGCCACCATATCATGCACGCTACTTGTTTTCGGAGATGTCTATGCCTCAGCCCGGCTTTGATGTGCTGCGCGCACTGGCTATTGGATCGCAGGCATTGGGCCTTGCCTTGATTATTACCCTGGAGACGGTGCTTGGCGATACCGCGCGCTTCTGGCAGGGCGTGGTGCTGGCTGCGATGTTGATCGCGGCGCTGTCCTTGGCGCTGGCCAGACTCTACCGGCATAACCGCCAGCGTAAAGCACGACACGCGCGTCTGACCGAGCGTGAGGATGCATAATCTGATGCGCGTCTGGGCGCTTTTGTCACTCATGCTGCTGGTCGGCTGTAACTACGAAGTGGAGCGCGACGAGAGCCGCGCCCTTGAGCGAAACACGGCCCGCGATACCTGGCTGGGGGCGCAGGTGGCCCAGGCCATCGAGGGTCAGGACGAGCCTGATGGCTTTGCGCTTCTGGCCAACGGGCGAAAGGCGTTTTCGGTGCGCGTGGAGCTTATCCACCAGGCCGAGCGCACCCTGGATATTCAAACCTATCTGTTTGGTGACGGGCAGACCACCCGGCTGGTGCTGGCCGAACTGGTGGCCGCCGCCGAACGCGGTGTGCGGGTAAGGCTTCTGCTTGACGATATGGGCGCGATCGGTCAGGGCGATCAGCTGGCGGCCCTGGCAAGCCATGCCAATATCGAGGTACGGGTATTCAACGCGGTTGCCTACGGGCGGGGCCATTTAACCACCCGGGTACTGGCCTCGTTCACCAATCCGGCCAAGCAGCACCGGCGAATGCACAACAAGCTCTGGATTGCCGATAACAGCGTGGCGATTGCCGGCGGGCGCAATCTGGGTGATGAGTATTTCGATGCCAACGACACGCGCAACTTCGCCGACCTGGACCTGATGACGATCGGTGAGGTAGTACCGGCGCTTTCGCAAAGCTTCGATGACTACTGGAACCACGCGCTTGCCGAGCCCATCGGGCGCTTTCACCGAGCCGATGGCCAGGCATGGCAAGCACTCCAGCGCGAAATGAACGGCTGGCTCGATACCCACGCCGACTCCGAATACTTCAACGAACTTCGCCAGATACCACGCACAAGCCCGCCCTGGGAGACGCTTTACTGGGGCGAGGGCCAGGCGCTTTGGGATACGCCCGCCAAGCTTGCAGATGGCAGCGCGCCGGCCTGGCAGACCACCCTGTTGGGCGATCTGGTCGAGCGAAGCGAGCTGAGCGAGCGGCTGGTGCTCATCTCGGCCTACTTCGTGCCTACCGAAGCGGGCGTCCAGCGTCTGGTCGATCTGGCCAACCAGGGCGTGGCGGTCGATGTGATCACCAATTCGCTGGAGTCTACCGATGCAGCGATCGTCCATGGCGCCTACGCCCCATGGCGCTCGGCGCTGATCGAAGGCGGTATTCGCCTTTTCGAGCTGCGCCCCGAGCAGGAGGAGAGTGCCCAGGATATCGACGAGGAAATGCGTGTTCCCGGGGCGTCTGCCTCGGCGCTTCACATCAAGGCATTGCGTTTTGACGAGCAGGTGTTCATCGGCTCATTCAATGCCGACCCGCGCTCGGTGCTCTGGAACAGCGAAGTGGGGGTGCTGGCGCGAAGCGAGGGGCTGGTGGAGGCGTTTGACGACGTGGTCGGCATCGGCCAGGCGCCGGCGATCAGCTACCGCGTAAGGCTCGATGGGGAAGACGCGCTGAGCTGGCACTTCGAGCACAACGAGCAAGAGACGGTGCTGACCGAGGAAGCGGGTAACTGGTGGCGGCGGCTGAACGCCTGGGCGGGCCATACGCTACGCCTGGAATACCTGCTTTGAAGTCATCGTCGGGTAGCGTTAAAAGCGGCACTTGTGTTTTCACAGCGACGGTTTCAGATTAGACAAAGCGCTGGCGCGAGCCAACGCCTTTCTCACACTGGGAGCGACCAACAAGATGATCAATAAACGCACATTAGTGACCGCCGTGGCGGCGTCTTCTCTTGCCATGACTGCCTACGCGCAGGCCGAGGTGAAAATCGGCTTTCTGGGCGGCTTTACCGGCGGCATCGAAAGCCTGACTCCGCCGATTTTCGAAGGCGCCCAGCTGGCCGTCGCCCAGGTGAACGAGCAAGGCGGCATTCTGGGAGGCCAGACGCTGGCGATGCCCTCCGGCGATACGACCTGCTCGGACGCCTCCGCCGCCTCCAACGCCGCCGACCGCATGGTGAACTCCGAGCAGGTCACCGCCATTGTCGGTGCACTGTGCACCGGTGCCACCATTGCCGCGGCCAATAATGCAGCGGTCCCGGGCGGCGTGGTCATGGTCTCTCCCGCCTCGACGGCCCCGGCAGTCACCGAAATCGACGATAACGACCTGGTGTTTCGTACCGTCCCCTCGGACGCCTTTCAGGGTGAAATGCTCGCCAAGCTCCTGCTGGACAAGGGCCTCGATTTCGTGGCCGTCACGTTCGTCAACAACGACTACGGCCAGGGGCTGGCCAATGCCTTCAGTACCGCCTTTGAAGAGGGCGGTGGCGAAATAGCCGAAAGCCTCGCTCACGAAGATAACCGCGCCGACTACCGTTCGGAGCTGGGCTCGCTCTCCGCCGGCGGCGCCGATACCCTGGTGGTACTCGCCTACGCCGATACCTCCGGCCAGACCGTGCTGCGCCAGGCCTATGAGAGCGGCATGTTCACCCAGTACGTGGGCGCCGACGGTATGGTGGGTGACAGCCTGATCGAAGCGATCGGTGCTGACGTGCTCGACGGGATGATTGCCACCCGTCCGGGCAGCCCGGACCTGCCCGGCACCGAGCTCTTCGAAAGCGCCGCCGCTGAGGCAGGCTTCGATCCGAGCGCGGTGTTTGCCGCCCAGGCCTATGACGCGGCGTTCCTGCTGGCGCTGGCCATCGAGCAAAACGGCAGCGCCGAGCGGGAAGGGCTGGTGGATGCCCTGCGCAGTGTCTCGAGCGCCCCGGGCGAGGTGATCCTGCCCGGCGAGTGGGAAAAGGCCGTGGAGCTGATCGCCGCCGGCACCGAGATCAATTATGAAGGGGCCTCCGGCTCTCATGAATTTGACGAAAACGGCGACGTCCCCGGCGTCGTGGTGGAAATGGCCGTCGAGAACGGCCGCTTTGTCACCAAGGGCCAGCTCGACCTGTAGGCATGACGTAAGAAAGAAGGCACGGGCGAGCCTTTCAGGCCTTGCCAAAAAAAACGCCCCGGGCCTGAGCCCGGGGCGTTTTCCTGTCAGAAGGGTGCTCAGCCGTGGGTCTTGATGCGTTCTGGCAGAAGCCCCTTGGGCGCGAAGCGCAGCACGACCGTGATCAACATGCCGATCACCAGCACCCGCGCCTGCAGCGCGCGGCTATCCATGTTGCTGGGCAACTCCCACCCCGCCCCTTCACCGAGGCTGACCACCAGCTGCATGATGAAAAGCGCCAGCGGCTCGGACATGATCCAGATGATATACACCGCCACGGCGCCGAAGATCGTGCCCAGGTTGTTGCCCGGCCCGCCCAGAATCACCATCACCAGTACCAGGAAGGTATGGTTGAGCGGCAGATACCCTTGTGGGTCGAACAGGCTGTTGAACGTGCCCAGCACCCCGCCTCCCAGGCCCATCAACATGCAGCCCAGCACGAAGATCTCCAGACGGCGCTTGTTGATGTCCTTGCCCATGGCGGCGGCGGAGACTTCGTTGTCGCGGATGGCGCGGATCATCCGCCCCCAGGGGGCGTGGTAGGCGCGGTGCAGGAAGAAGAAGATCGCCGCGATGATTACCGCCGTCAGTGACAGGTATACCGCCCTTGAGAGCGTAAAACCCAGCTCTGCCGGCCCCGGCGTCGGCCACGGCAGCGGTGAAACCGTGGCCGTGCCTCGGGTCAGCCAGTCGGAGTTTTTCAAGAATGCCTTGATGATCTCGGCAATCCCGAGCGTGGCGATCGCCAGGTAGTCGCTGCGAAGCCCCAGGCAGATATGGCCGATGAAGTAGCCCACCCCGCCGGCAAGCGCGCCGCCGACAATCCAGCCCACCCAGGGCGGCAGGCCAAAACCGCCGACAAAGCCCGCCCGGCTCTGAATGTCGCTGGTCACCTCGCGCAACAGGCTGATGATCACGAGATAAAGGACCAGGGCGAGCACCACGGCAATCACCGTGCGCAAGAGCTTGGGTACGCCAAAGCGGTCAAGGCGGGTGGCGCCGATGACCACCAGCAGCGCCGCCAGCCCGTAAAGCAGCACCCGGCCCAGCTCCCAGGGAAGCTCGGTGCTCCAGAACGCATCGTTGACCGGCACGCTAAAGAGCATCGCGCAGAAGCCGCCGAGTGCCACAAAGCCCATGACGCCTGCGTTGAACTGCCCGGCGTAGCCCCACTGGATGGTCAGCCCCAGCGCCAGAATGGCGTAACAGGCCGCCTCGACCAGCATCCGCGTGCTGTAGGCGGCGCCCATCGTGGCGTAAACCCCCAGTACGGCCACCAGCAGTGTGGTGAAAAGCACCACCTCGCGCACCGGAAAGCGTCGCGTGACGGTGGTGTCCTTGGGCGTGTAGGAAGTGGTTGGATTATTCATTAGATCACCTTGCCCTTGAAGAGCCCCGTGGGGCGCCAGACCAGAATGGCCACCAGGATGAAAAACGGCACCACGATCTTGTACTCGGTACCCACAAACGCCAGGTTCGACGGAAGTTCCAGCCAGTCAGGCAGACTGTCCTGGAAAGGGCGCAGCAGCACGTTCCAGTTGAACACCGCCAGCGTCTCGGCAAAGCCCACCACGAAGCCGCCGGCAATCGCGCCATAGGGATGGCCCACCCCGCCGACGATCGCCGCGGCGAAGATCGGCAGCAGCAGGAAAAAGCTCAAGTCCGGCTTGAACGTCACATCCAGCGATAAAAGCGTACCGGCAATCGCCGCCAACCCCCCGGCGATGACCCAGGTCACCGCCACGATGGTATTGGTGTTGATGCCGGAGGCCTGGGCAAGCTCCGGGTTGTCCGACATGGCGCGCATGGCCTTGCCCAGGCGCGAACGGTTCAGGAACACCGCCAGCGCCACGACCGCCACGGCGGTGATGACGAACAGATAGATCTGCGGCTCGGTGATCACGATCGGCGCCCGGGCACCCTCGAAGGGCAGGGCGATACGAAAGATCTCCTTGCGGTCGTCCACGTAAAGGCTTTGCCCGCTGGTGCCGGCAAACAGACGAATCAGACCCTGCAGCATCAGCGTGACGCCTAATGATCCGATCACCATGACGATGGGCTTCACGCCATGGGCGCGCAGCGGCTTGTAGAACGCCTTGTCGATGCCCACGGCCAGAAGCGCGGTCAGTATCATCGAAAGAGGCAGCATGATGAGCGCGGTGGGCACGCCGATGCTGGCCCCCACGGCGGGAAACGCCGTGGTCAGCAAAAGCACCATGAAGGCGCCGAAGGTCATCATGTCGGCGTGGGCGAAGTGGGCAAAGCGCATGATGCTGAAGATCAGCGTCACGCCAATCGCACCGATCGCGTAGATCGAGCCGGTGACACTGCCGGCGATCACCACGTTGTTGATAAAAAAGACCAGTTCGTTCACAGGTTTCTCCCCCGGGCTAGCCGCCCAAAAAGCTTCTGGCGACATCCGGGTCGGCCAGCAGAGCCGCTCCGGTATCGGTAAAACGGTTCTGACCGGCGGCCAGCACGAACCCCTTGTCGGCAATCGCCAGGGCCTGCTTGGCGTTTTGTTCCACCATCAGGATGCCGACGCCGGCGGCGTTGATCTTTTTCACCCGGTCGAAAATCTCGTTCATGTACAGCGGCGAAAGCCCCGCGGTGGGTTCATCGAGCAGCAAGAGCGAGGGTTCGGCCATCAGCGCCCGGCCCATGGCCACCATCTGACGCTGGCCGCCGGAAAGCTCGCCGGCGGGCTGGCGGCGTTTATCCCTGAGCGGGGGGAAGAACTCATACACCTGTTCGAGCATGCGCTTGACGTTCTGCGGCTTCAGGTAGGCCCCCATTTCCAGGTTCTCTTTTACCGACAGGCTCGGGAAGACGTTCTTCTCCTGAGGCACGAAGCCCATGCCGCGCTTGACCAGCTGGTTGGGGGCCAGGTTCTGGATGGGCTCGCCGTTCAACAGGATCTCGCCCTGGTTGACGTTCAAGAGGCCGAAGACCGCTTTCAGCATGGTGGACTTGCCGGCGCCGTTGGGGCCGACGATGACGCCCACTTCGTCGGCGTAAAGGGTCATCTCGATCCCGTTCAGGATATTCATGCTGCCGTAGCCCCCGTGCACGTCGCGCGCGCGCAGTAGCGGCGTAACGCCGGGCGGCGTAGGGTCAAGTGACGCATCTATCGACATAAAAGGTGTCTCGTAAGTGATAGGTATGTTGTTGTTGAAGCGTTTGCCTATCAGGCAGCGTCGGTGCCGAAGTAAGCTTCGATCACCTCGGGGTTGTTCTGGATCTCTTCGATCGAGCCTTCCACCATGACACTACCCTGAGCCAGCACGATGACCGGGTCACAGAGCCTGGCGATCATGTCCATATCGTGTTCGATGACCAGAAAGGTGTAGCCCATCTCACGGTTCAGACGCTCGATGTTGCCCATCAGATCACCCAGCAGGGTGCGGTTGACCCCCGCGGCGATCTCGTCGAGCAGCACCACCTTGGCGTCGGTCATCATGGTGCGTCCAAGCTCCAGAAGCTTTTTCTGTCCGCCGGAAAGGTTGCCCGCCAACTCGTTGCGCACATGGTGCAAACCGACGAACTCGATGACCTCCAGCGCCCGGCGACGAACCTCTGCCTCCTGCTGGCGGACAAGCGAAGGCTTGAACCAGGTGTCGAACAGGCGCTCGCCGGCCTGGTTCGGCGGCACCATCATCAGGTTTTCCAGCGCGCTCATCTGGCTGAATTCGTGGGCGATCTGAAAGGTGCGCAAAAGCCCCTTGTGAAAGCGCGCATCGGCGGAGAGCCCGGTGATGTCCTCGCCGTCGAGCAGGATACGGCCGCTGTCCGGGGTGAGCGCGCCGGCAATCAGGTTGAAAAGCGTCGATTTACCCGCCCCGTTGGGGCCGATCATGCCGGTAATCGAGCCTTTCTCGACGGTAATGGAGCAGTCGTTGATAACGTGTAGCCCACCGAACGCTTTGTTGACGTTTTGTACTTCGATAAGCGGTTGCATGGTGTCCTCTCAGGGCAGGCGGGGTGGCCGCCTGCGTTGTGGGGCTTGTTATGTAAGTGCTGTCATGTAAGTTCTACCAGGCAAGTTATATTAGACAAGTTCTATAAAACCTGGGGGTGGCGCAGCCGCTGGCCGATGGCGAAAGCACTGACGATCAGAAGCGCGCCAAGGGTGGGAATCCAGTATCCCTGTACCGGTGGAAGAGTGCGCAAGAATACAAACGAGACCGCCGCCGGGGCGACGAAGCGCACCAGAAAGCGCCAGATCTTGAACCAGGTGGTGTTGGTGCCGAGTTCTTTCATGACCTCGCGCTGGGTCAGCGCCCAGCCGGCGAACAGCGCAATCATCAGCCCGCCCAACGGCATGAAGATATTGGTGAGAAGCTCGATGAAATCGAAGGCGCTGCGATTGAACAGGGTGTGGAAAATCGACGTCTCTTCCCAGGCATTGAAACTCACCACGGTCAAAAGGCCCATCGCCCAGGCGGCGGTGACCATCAGCATGACCGCCTGGGGGCGGGTCAGATCGAAGCGCTCTACCCAGAATGCCGCCACCGGCTCGATCAGCGAGATCGACGAGCTGATCGCCGCGCCCAGCACCAGGATGAAGAACACCCCGCCCACCAGCGCCCCCAGGGGCATTTCGGAAAACGCCAGGGGCAGGGTGACAAACATCAACCCCGGGCCTTGAGCGGTCTCGAGCCCTGCACCGAACACCAGCGAAAAAATGGCAAGCCCTGCCACCATGGCAACGGCGGTATCCACGAAGGCCACGGCGATGGCGGTACGGGTCAGCGAGATATCGCTGGGCATGTAGGCGCCGTAAGCCATGATCGCACCCATGCCAAGGCTCAGGGTGAAAAAGGATTGGCCCATGGCCTGCAGCCAGCCCTCAAGACTCAGGTCATTGATGTTGAAGGTGAACAGAAACGCCGCCGCCGCGCCTGCATCGCCGTTGATCACGCCATAGATCAGTACCACGAACAGGATGACGAACAGCGCCGGCATCATGATGCGAAGCCCGGACTCGATGCCTTTGTGGATGCCCAGCCCGACGATCAGCGCCGAGGCGGCGATGAAGATCGTATGGTAGACCGTCATCAGGCCCGGGGAGGCGAGAAGGGCGTCAAAGCCTGCGCCGATGGTGTCGGCATCGACACCTGTCAGCGAGCCGGAGAACATCAGCCACGTATAATGCAGCGCCCAACCGGCGATCACCGAGTAGAAGCTCAGGATCAAGAAGGCGGACGCCGCCCCCAGCCAGCCGATCGACTCCCACGCCCGAGACGTCTTGTGGGTTCTGGTCAGGTGGCGAAGGCCCATGATCGGGCTTTGGCGGCTGGTTCGCCCCAGCATGGTTTCCGCGATCAGGATGGGAATGCCTACTGCAAAGATGGTGAGTGCGTACACCAGAATGAAGGCGCCGCCTCCGTTTTCACCGGTAAGGTAGGGAAAGCGCCAGAGGTTACCCAGGCCAACGGCAGAGCCCACGGCTGCCAGCAAGAATGTGCCCTTGTGCGTCCAGACGTTTTGACCGCTCATGTGAAGGAGTGTCCGTATAGGGGTGCGTGAACCGGGTAAGTATCCAAACACCTGTATGAATTGTAGTGTAGCCGCGGCCCGAGGGGCCGCATGGAGTGACTACTGTGCGATAGAACGCCCGCGCTTTCCAGCGCGCTTGCGTTTAGGTTGCGTTAACTTGAGTGTTTTGCGCCCATCGTTGGCGTCTTGACCGTTCGCCGTGGGCGAGAAAGAAAGGGCGCGTGACGCAAGATGACAAAAAAGCCCGCTCGATGGCGGGCTTTCGTCGTCAGCGGCTGGCTTATTTCTTGCCGGCGCGCTTACGCTCGTTTTCGGTCAGGTGCTTCTTGCGCAGGCGAATGTGGCTCGGGGTCACTTCCACCAGCTCATCGGAATCCAGGAATTCGATCGCCTGTTCCAGGGTGAACTTGATCGGCGGCGTCAGCACGATGTTCTCGTCGTTACCCGTCGAGCGCATGTTATCGAGCTTCTTGCCCTTGGTCGGGTTGACCACCATGTCGTTGGCGCGGTTGTTGATACCGATCAGCATGCCTTCGTACACTTCCGTGGCATGGTCGATGATCAGCTTGCCGCGCTCCTGCAGGGCGTACAGCGCATAGGCCAGTGCCTTGCCGCCGACCATGGACACCAGCACGCCGTTGCGACGCTCGATTGAGGCGTCGGGCTTGAGCGGACCGTAGTGGTCAAAACGGCTGGTGAGGATGCCGGTGCCGGAGGTCAGGGTCAAGAACTGACCACGAAAGCCGATCAGGCCACGTGCCGGAATGATGAAGTCCAGGCGAACACGGCCCTTGCCATCCGGGTTCATGTTGGTCATTTCGCCCTTGCGATAGCCGAGTTCTTCCATGATCGAGCCCTGATGCTGCTCTTCACAGTCGATGATGACCTCTTCGTAGGGCTCCTGCTTCTCGCCGTCGATCTCCTTGATGATGACTTCCGGGCGGCCGACGGCAAGCTCGAAGCCTTCACGACGCATGGTCTCGATCAATACCGACAGGTGCAGCTCGCCGCGCCCGGAAACCTTGAATTTCTCAGGTGTCTCGCCCTGCTCGACGCGCAGCGCCACGTTGTGAATCAGTTCCTGGTCCAGGCGATCCTTGATGTTCCGGCTGGTGACGTACTTGCCGTCCTTGCCCGCAAACGGCGAGTCGTTGACCTGGAAGGTCATGGAGACGGTCGGTTCGTCAACGGACAGCGGCGGCAGCGCTTCCACGGCATTGTTGTCGCACAGCGTATCGGAGATCGCCAGATCCTCGATACCGGTAATGCAGACGATATCGCCGGCGGTGGCCTCGGTGGTCTGTACGCGCTCAAGGCCCATGTGGGTCATGACCTGGCCAACCTTGCCCTTGCGGGTAGCGCCTTCCTTGGTGATGACGCTGATCTGCTGGCCCGGCTTGACGCTGCCGCGCTTGATGCGACCAAGACCGATGACGCCCACGTAGCTGTTGTAATCCAGTGCGGAAATCTGCATCTGGAAGGGGCCGTCGACTTCGACCTTCGGCGGCTCGACGATGTCCACGATGGCCTGGAACATCGGGTCCATGTTCTCGGACAGGTTTTCCGGGTCCATGCCGGCAATGCCGTTGAGCGCCGAGCAGTAGATGATCGGGAAATCGAGCTGCTCGTCGGTGGCGCCCAGGTTGTCGAACAGATCGAAAATCTGATCGATCACCCAGTCAGGGCGCGCGCCGGGGCGGTCGATCTTGTTGACCACGACGATCGGCTTCAAGCCCTGGGAGAAGGCTTTCTGGGTCACGAAGCGGGTCTGCGGCATCGGGCCGTCGACGGCGTCGACCAGCAGCAGCACCGAGTCCACCATCGACATGACGCGCTCGACTTCGCCACCGAAGTCGGCGTGTCCGGGGGTGTCCACGATGTTGATGTGGTAACCCGTACCATTGCCATCTTGCCATTGGATGGCCGTGTTCTTGGCCAGGATGGTGATGCCGCGCTCCTTCTCCTGGTCGTTTGAATCCATGATACGCTCTTGGCCTTCGGCCTTGCGGTCAAGCGTACCGGATTGACTCAACAGCTTGTCGACCAAGGTGGTTTTACCATGGTCAACGTGGGCAATAATGGCAATGTTACGAAGATTCTCGATCACGACGCGATCCTGCTGGAAAAATAGGGCGGCATTATAGGGTCTGGGTACCCCCTACTACCAGCGCTGTCTTAAATAAAGAAGCAAGTCAATAACCCGAAGGCGGCAGTTTTCGCTGCTATCCCGCATCCGTTAAGATAGGCGTTTTCCCAACTGGGGCAAGGACATGACCATCGGTAACCTGATGCGTTTGTTAAGCGATGGCAAGGTCCATTCCGGCGAGGCGCTCGGCGAGGCGCTGGGCGTTTCCCGCGCCGCGGTATGGAAACAGCTCAAGAAACTCGAGGCCATGGGCGTCGAGCTCATCGCGGTGAAAGGGCGCGGCTACCGGCTGGCGCGCGCGCTCGAGCCGTTGAGCGGGCAAAGCGTGGTAGCGAAACTGCCCGCCGAGGCGCGCCACCTGTTGGCGCGGTTGTTTGTCGAGGACCAGCTCCCTTCAAGCAACGAATACCTGCGTGCCCGCTTTGACCAGGGCGCGGGCCATGGTGAGGTGTGCCTGGTCGAGCTGCAAACCGCCGGACGCGGCCGAAGAGGCCGAGTATGGAGCATGCCCTGGGGGCAGGGCCTGCTTTTGTCGCTTGGCTGGCGCTTCGACGCCGGGGTCGCCTCGCTTGAAGGCTTGAGCCTCGCTGTCGGCGTCGTGGTCTCGCAGGTGCTCGAACGCTACGGTCTGGCGCCCAGGCTCAAGTGGCCCAACGATATTCTGCTGGCCACGCAGGGAGCCGAGCTTGGCAAGCTGGCGGGTATCCTGATCGAAGTGACAGGGGACGCCGCCGGCCCCTGCGAGGCGGTGATCGGTATAGGCATGAACGTGTCGCTGCCCGACAGTCTTCGTGAGAGGATCGACCAGCCGGTGGCTGCCCTGCTCGATGCAAACCCTGGCATTTCGCGCAATCAGCTGGCCGCCGAGGTGATCGCGGGGCTTTTGGCGATGCTGGCCGATTTCGAGGAGAGCGGTTTCAAGGCATGGCGCGATGAATGGAACGCGCGCCACGCCTATGCAGATCAGGACGTTCGCGTCATTCAGGGCGCGCGGGAGAGTGCCGCTATCGCCGGCGACGTCGACGACAGCGGGAACCTTTGGGTGACCGAAGACGGCCAGGCACGGCGTTTGTCCGGTGGTGAGATCAGCGTACGCAGGCGCTTATGATTCTGGATCTAGATATTGGCAACACGCTCTCCAAATGGCGCTTGAAAGATGCGGCCAGCAGCGAAATACGCTCTCGCGGTGCGGTATGGACTCGGGAAGAGTGGCGTCCCGGCGCGGACATCCCCGACCTTGACGTGGTCGAGGCGGTGCGTATTTCGAGTGTGGCCCGCGCGGCGGTGCTGGATGATACGGTCACGCTGCTGCGCCGGAAGGTGCGCCATGTCTTTGTCGCCGAGTCGCTGCCGGAAGCTCTGGGCGTGGTGAACGGCTACGAAGAGCCGGGAAGGCTGGGGGTGGATCGCTGGATGGGGGCTCTGGCCGGCTACCAGTTGGCCGGCGGGTGCTGTGCGGTGGACTGCGGCAGTGCCATTACCATCGACTTCGTGCTGCCTGGCGGCGCGCACTTGGGCGGCTTCATCATCCCCGGACTTCGTTTGATGAAAGAGAGCCTGCAGCTGGGCACTCGCAACGTGGCCATCGACCCGGACAGCGAAGCCGATGCGCTCCTGGAGCCTGGCCGACGCACGGTGGATGCGGTCAATCACGGCATCTACATGGCAGCGGTGAGTGCGATCAACCGGGTGTACAGCGAAGTGTGCGACCAGCAGGGAACCGCGCTACCCATGCTGTTGACCGGCGGCGACGCCCGCGTCGTCTCGCGCGGGGTACGGGTACCTCACGCGGTATGGCCGGATATGGTCTACGGCGGGCTGGAGGCAAGTTTTCCGCTCACCTTCGCCGAGCGGGCGGGCAAGATGGCCGGTGCCCCCCGGGTGCCTGAACCCGTGTCACTAGAAAAAATTCGCGCAGCGCTTGCATTCTCGATGCTGCTTTGACAGAATGCAGCGCGTTCCAAGGCGGTCGATAGGCGCTCAGGCGTTGCAAGCCACGATAAATTAAGTAAATATCTGGCTTGACACTGTTTTGGAGGCTGGCATAATGTGCCGCCGAAGATGGAGAGATTCCCGAGTGGCCAAAGGGAGCAGACTGTAAATCTGCCGCGAAAGCTTCGAAGGTTCGAATCCTTCTCTCTCCACCAGTTTTACGGCAACAGCTTGTGAGTTGCTTGGGGTTAAAAGCCGCAAGGCGGGTTTGACGGTTGTTCTCGCCGGTTTTTGATTCTCTTGACGATCAAGCGGGTGTAGTTCAATGGTAGAACCTCAGCCTTCCAAGCTGATGGTGCGGGTTCGATTCCCGCCACCCGCTCCAGTTAAGTGTTTGCTGTGTCTGGCTCATGTAGCTCAGGGGTAGAGCACACCCTTGGTAAGGGTGAGGTCGACGGTTCAATTCCGTCCATGAGCTCCATATCAGGAAGAAAGCGGGCATTGCTCGCTTTTTTTGTCTTTGTCGCCGCGCCTTTTGCGGTGGCAAGGTGTAAGGGTTGTCAGGCGATTGGTTTTTCGCTATCATGGCGCCCGCTGTAGCGTAGGTGTCTTTGCGCACACGACGATACAGGCCAGTGGCTCAATTGGCAGAGCAGCGGTCTCCAAAACCGCAGGTTGGGGGTTCGAGTCCCTCCTGGCCTGCCAACCTTCCCCAGGTTGGTATGTCTTTTTTATCCAGAATTCCAAGTCGCTCGCTGCACCCTGAGGAGTCTCGTTTTTATGAAGCCTAGTTCCGTAAAACATGGCGCAGAGGTGCAACAGTCACGCCATGACGGGCTCAAATGGGCGGCGGTTGTGGCGCTGCTTGTCGTTGCTGTCGTAGGTAATACCTATTTTGCCGATATCGGCTTGATCTACCGCGTGCTGGGTGTGGTGCTTTTGTGTGCCGCGGCCGGCCTGATTGCGTTGACCACCACCAAGGGGCGCGCATTGGTAGAGCTTGCGGTAAGCGCTAAGAAAGAGATTCAGCGCGTTGTATGGCCGACTCGGGCCGAAACCATTCAGACTACTGCCATTGTACTGGTAGCCGTTCTGGTGGTGGGCCTGATGCTCTGGTTGATTGACACTCTTCTTGGCTGGGCAATGTCCGGCGTCATTGGTTAGGAGTTTTCATGTCCAAACGTTGGTACGTCGTCCACGCCTATTCCGGCTTTGAAAAGCACGTGATGCGCTCGCTGATCGAGCGGGTGAAAATGTATGGCATGGAAGACCGCTTCGGCGAAATTCTGGTGCCAACGGAAGAAGTGGTCGAAATGCGCGACGGCAAACGCCGCAAGAGTGAGCGCAAGTTCTATCCCGGCTACGTGCTGGTCGAAATGGAAATGGTCGACGAAACCTGGCACCTGGTGAACGAGACGCCTCGGGTGATGGGGTTTATCGGCGGTACCAAAGAGAAGCCCGCGCCGATCACCACCCGCGAAGCCGACGCCATTCTTCATCGCGTGAAAGACGGCACCGACAAGCCGCGACCCAAGACCATGTTCGAACCTGGTCAGTCGGTTCGTGTTACCGATGGCCCGTTCGCCGACTTCAACGGTGTGGTTGAAGAAGTGAACTACGAGAAGAGCCGTCTGCAGGTCAGCGTGCTGATCTTCGGACGCGCAACGCCTGTGGAGCTTGAGTTCTCTCAGGTCGAGAAAGAATAAGCTGTTTGTAGAACAGGTCGCGTTTCAAGTTAAGACAAGTTTCAGGCAAGGCGGCCTTGGTCGTCTTGCATACACCGGGGAGCCGAAAGGCGCTATCACCCAACTGGAGTAATAAGCATGGCTAAGAAGGTACAGGCTTATATCAAACTGCAGGTTGCTGCAGGTAAAGCCAATCCAAGTCCGCCCGTAGGCCCCGCGCTGGGTCAGCACGGCGTGAACATCATGGAATTCTGCAAGGCGTTCAACGCAGAAACCCAGGACATCGAGCCCGGCCTGCCCACGCCTGTCGTGATCACTGTCTACTCTGACCGTAGCTTCACGTTCGTCACCAAGACGCCGCCTGCTGCCGTACTGCTGAAAAAGGCAGCCGGTATCAAGTCGGGTTCTGGCGAGCCGAACAAGAAGAAGGTCGGCACCGTTACCCGCGAGCAGCTTGAAGAGATCGCCAAGACCAAAGAGCCGGACATGACGGCGGCTGATCTGGACGCCGCGGTACGCACGATCGCTGGTAGCGCTCGTAGCATGGGCCTAAACGTGGAGGGTCTCTGATCATGGCTAAACTGTCCAAGCGCGCGAAGAACATTCGTGAGAAAGTAGACACGAACAAGGCGTACTCTCTGGAAGAAGCGGTCGCGCTTTTATCCGAACTGTCCACCGTGAAGTTCAAGGAGTCCGTTGACGTGGCGATCAACCTTGGCGTTGACCCGCGTAAATCCGACCAGGTTGTCCGTGGTGCCACCGTCATGCCTAACGGTACCGGTAAAGACGTGCGCGTTGCCGTCTTCACCCAGGGCGCCAACGCCGATGCCGCTAAAGAAGCTGGTGCGGACATCGTGGGTATGGACGATCTCGCCGAGCAGGTCAAAAAGGGCGTGATGGACTTTGACGTCGTCATCGCTTCACCTGATGCGATGCGTGTTGTCGGTCAGCTGGGCCAGATCCTGGGTCCGCGCGGTCTGATGCCGAACCCGAAAGTCGGCACCGTAACACCTGACGTCGCCACGGCTGTGAAAAACGCCAAGGCCGGCCAGGTACGTTTTCGTACCGACAAGAACGGTATTATCCACACCACGCTGGGCAAGGTCGATTTTGAAACGTCCGCGGTTGCCGGTAACCTGGAAGCACTGGTTGCTGACCTGAAGCGTCTCAAGCCGAGCACGTCCAAGGGTGTCTACTTCAAGAAAATGACCCTGTCCACTACCATGGGCCCGGGTCTCACCATCGATCATTCTGCCTACGTATAACGTCTGCGGGTCATCGGTGTCCGGCGCCTTGCGCCGAAAGAAGTAAGGTAAGAACTTTGCGGTCCTCCACGCTTGCGTGGAGCGCCGTCAAAGACCGCAGGTGCCGCGCTGCTTCGGTCGCGTGGCTTAATCGCTTCAAGCGCCTGCGCAGATGGTGTGGCCGCCAGTTGGTTGATGCTTTTTAGCAAACTGCTTGTCTGGTGAGCACCATCCCCAAGGCTTTCGGGGAGCAGCTGTCCCTGAAAGAGATGGTAACCACCGGGCCCTTCGGGCCCGGCACGAAGGAGTGATCACTGTGCCACTAGCACTTGAAGGCAAGAAAGCGATTGTTGCCGAGGTCAGTGAAGCGGCCAAGGGCGCACTCTCCGTCGTAGTTGCCGATTCTCGCGGTGTAACGGTCGGCAAGATGACCGATCTGCGCAAGCAGGCTCGTGAGAATGGTGTAGAGCTGCGCGTTGTTCGTAACACGCTGGCTCGCCGCGCCCTCGAGGGCACTCAATGGGAGTGTCTGACCGAGAGCTTTGTTGGTCCGACTCTGTTGGCTTTCTCTACCGATCATCCGGGCGCTGCCGCTCGCTTGTTCAAAGAGTTCGCGAAAACCGAGCAGAACTTCGAAGTCAAGGCGTTGGCCTACGAAGGTGAGCTGATTCCGGCTGCTGACATCGATCGTCTGGCAACCCTGCCGACTCACGACGAGGCAATTGCCAAGTTGATGTCGGTCATGAAAGAAGCCTCCGCTGGCAAGCTGGTTCGTACCCTGGCCGCCCTGCGCGACCAGAAGCAGGAAGCAGAAGCGGCTTAAGCTGCGTTTCTTGCAGGCGGCGTGAACGATTCAGTCGCGACGCTGCCTGAACCGAGCAATGAATCCTGAGTCTCCAGACTCCCGCAAAGTTAGGAATGAAACAATGGCACTGTCCAAAGACGATATCATCAATGCAGTAGCCGACATGTCCGTAATGGAAGTTGTCGAGCTGATCGAAGCGATGGAAGAGAAATTCGGCGTTTCAGCTGCCGCAGCCGTCATGGCTGGCCCGGCTGCTGGCGGCGAAGCGGCTGCTGAAGAGCAGACCGAATTCGACCTGGTTCTGGCCTCTGCGGGTGACAAGAAAGTTAACGTCATCAAGGCTGTTCGTGAAATCACCGGTCTTGGCCTGAAAGAAGCCAAGGGTGCCGTTGACGGCGCGCCGGCGACCATCAAGGAAGCCATGTCCAAGGACGACGCAGAAGCTGCGAAGAAGAAGCTGGAAGAAGCGGGCGCAACCGTCGAGCTCAAGTAATTCTTGTGCCGGTGGCTTTACGCGCGGCGTAAGCTTCCTCGGCTGGCGGCGGGCAAGTCCCGCTGCCGGCCTTTTTCTGTTGTAACTGGCATCAAACGCGTTGTCATGTTATGCAGAAGAGCTGCCTGAAGGCAGTGACACAGTAAGACCGGTGTTTGGTATCGCCATTCAAGGTTTTATACCTTAATGAGTACCTGATAACACTGTTATCTATCAAGATTTTTGACGGCGAGCTACCGATTTTGGAGCTTGCTGTCTGCGTCTGAAACGCCCGCGGGGCAGATGACCACGCATCGGCCACCCATGGTGAACAAGCTGGGGAATACAGATGGCTTACTCATATACTGAGAAAAAACGCATCCGCAAGGATTTCGGCAAACTGCCCCAAGTGATGGATGTGCCTTACTTGCTGGCGATCCAGCTTGATTCCTACTACGACTTTCTCCAGCAGGACCGTTCGCCTGACGAGCGTCACGAGGTCGGTCTGCATGCGGCGTTTAAGTCCGTATTTCCAATCGAGAGCTTTTCTGGCAACGCCGCACTCGAGTATGTCAGCTACCGCTTTGGCACGCCGGCGTTCGATGTAAAGGAATGCCAGCTGCGCGGCGTCACCTACTCGGCGCCGCTGCGCGTGAAGGTTCGCTTGATCATCTACGATCGCGACTCTTCCAATAAAGCCATCAAAGATATCAAAGAGCAAGAAGTCTACATGGGGGAAATCCCCCTGATGACCGAGAACGGTACCTTCGTCATCAACGGTACCGAGCGGGTAATCGTCTCCCAGCTCCACCGCTCGCCCGGTGTGTTCTTCGATCACGATAAAGGCAAGAGTCACTCGTCAGGCAAGCTGCTCTACTCTGCTCGCGTGATTCCTTACCGTGGCTCCTGGCTCGACTTCGAGTTCGACCCCAAGGACAACGTGTTTGTCCGTATCGACCGTCGTCGGAAGCTGCCGGCCTCGGTACTGATGCGTGCGCTCGGCATGAGCACTGAAGAGATCCTCGACGAGTTCTTCGAGACCAGCAAGTTCCACATCGAGAAATCCGGTTTCTCTGTGGAGCTTGTGCCGTCGCGCCTGCGCGGTGACACCGCCACCTTCGATATCAAGGATGGCAACGGCGAGCTGATCGTCGAAGAGGGCCGTCGGATTACCCAGAAGCATATTCGCCAGCTCGAGAAAGCCGGTCTCGAGCGTCTGGAAGTGCCGATGGAGTATCTCTACGGCAAGACGCTGGCCAAGGATCAGATCGATACCAAGACCGGCGAGCTGATCGTTGCATGCAACACCGAGATTACCCCGGAAGTTCTGGAGCGCATGGCCCAGGGCGGCATCACGCGTGTCGAAACGCTTTACACCAACGACCTGGATTGCGGTTCGTTCATTTCCGATACCCTGAAGCTCGATACCACCGGTTCGCAGCTCGAGGCGCTCGTTGAAATCTATCGCATGATGCGCCCCGGCGAGCCGCCCACCAAGGAAGCGGCGGAAACGCTGTTCCACAACCTGTTCTTCACCGAAGACCGTTACGATCTTTCCGGTGTGGGCCGCATGAAGTTCAATCGCCGTCTGCGTCGCGAAGCCGACACCGGCTCCGGCGTGCTGGATCGCAAGGACATCCTGGATGTGCTGCGCGAGCTGATCAATATTCGTAACGGTTTCGGCGATGTCGATGATATCGATCACCTGGGTAACCGTCGTATCCGCTGCGTGGGCGAGATGGCCGAAAACCAGTTCCGCGTGGGCCTGGTACGCGTCGAACGCGCGGTGAAAGAGCGTCTTTCCATGGCGGAAAGCGAAGGCCTGATGCCTCAGGACTTGATCAACGCCAAGCCGGTGGCGGCGGCGGTGAAGGAGTTCTTCGGTTCCAGCCAGCTGTCCCAGTTCATGGACCAGAACAACCCGCTTTCGGAAGTTACCCACAAGCGTCGTGTGTCTGCACTCGGCCCGGGTGGTCTGACCCGTGAGCGCGCGGGCTTCGAGGTGCGCGACGTACACGCCACGCACTACGGCCGTCTGTGCCCGATCGAGACGCCGGAAGGCCCGAACATCGGTCTGATCAACTCGCTGGCCACCTACAGCCACACCAACAGCTACGGCTTCCTTGAAACACCGTACCGCAAGGTGAATGCGGGTCAGGTAACGGACGATATCGTTCACCTTTCCGCGATCGAAGAGGGCGATTTCGTTATCGCTCAGGCGTCTGCCGCGGTGGATGAGTCGAACAAGCTTTCTGACGACCTGGTGCAGGTACGTCACCGTGGTGAGACCACCTTCATGCGTCCTGAGCAAGTGACGCTGATGGACGTTTCACCGCGTCAGGTTGTATCGGTGGCTGCGGCCCTGATCCCGTTCCTTGAGCACGATGACGCCAACCGCGCCTTGATGGGTGCGAACATGCAGCGTCAGGCCGTCCCCACCCTGCGTGCCGACAAGCCGCTCGTGGGTACCGGCATGGAGCGCTTCGTGGCGCGTGATTCCGGCGTCTGTGCAGTGGCGCGGCGTGGCGGCGTGATCGATTCCGTCGATGCGCGTCGTGTGGTCGTGCGGGTCAATGAAGAGGAAATCATCGGCGGTGAAGCCGGCGTTGATATCTACAACCTGACCAAGTACACCCGTTCGAACCAGAACACCTGCATGAACCAGCGCCCCATCGTGCGCCCGGGTGACAATGTAGCGCGCGGTGATATCCTCGCCGACGGCCCGTCCGTCGACATGGGTGATCTGGCACTCGGTCAGAACATGCGTATCGCGTTCATGCCCTGGAACGGTTACAACTTCGAGGACTCCATCCTGCTTTCCGAGCGGGTGGTTCAGGAAGACCGTTTCACCACGATCCATATTCAGGAACTGACCTGTGTATCCCGCGACACCAAGCTTGGGCCGGAAGAGATCACCTCGGACATTCCCAACGTTGGTGAGTCGGCATTGGGCAAGCTGGATGAAGCGGGCGTGGTCTATATCGGTGCCGAAGTGGGCCCGGGTGACATTCTGGTCGGTAAGGTAACGCCCAAGGGCGAAACCCAGCTGACGCCGGAAGAAAAGCTGCTACGTGCGATCTTCGGTGAGAAAGCATCCGATGTTAAAGATACGTCCTTGCGTGCCCCTACCGGCATGAAAGGTACGGTCATCGATGTCCAGGTCTTCACTCGCGACGGCGTCGAGAAGGATTCCCGTGCGCTTTCCATCGAGCAGATGCAGCTCGATGAAGTGCGCAAGGATCTTCAGGAAACCTACCGTATCGCCGAAGACGCGACCTTCGAGCGCCTCAAGCGCACGTTGAATGGCCAGGCCGTCAACGGTGGCCCGAATCTGAAAAAAGGCGACGTGCTCGATCAGGCGTATCTCGACGAGCTGCCGCGTCAGCAATGGTTCAAGCTGCGCATGCAGGACGAATCGTTCAACGAACTGCTGGCCCAGGCCGACGAGCAGCTCGAGAACCGTCGCAAGGAGATGGACGAGCGTTTCGAAGACAAGAAGCGCAAGCTCACCCAGGGCGATGATCTGGCACCGGGCGTACTGAAGATCGTCAAGGTCTACATGGCGGTCAAGCGTCGCATCCAGCCCGGCGACAAGATGGCCGGTCGCCACGGTAACAAGGGTGTCATCTCCGCGATCATGCCGATCGAGGACATGCCGTTTGACGAGAAGGGCGAGCCGGTCGACGTGGTTCTCAACCCCCTCGGTGTACCGTCACGCATGAACGTGGGCCAGATTCTGGAAACCCACCTGGGTATGGCGGCGCGTGGCCTGGGGGTCAAGATCGACGCCATGCTGCGCGACGCACGTGGTCAGCAGGTTGCCGAGATTCGCGACTTCCTGGGTCAGGTGTACAACACCCCGGGTACTCGCGTCGAGGACATCGATTCGCTCTCTGATGACGAAGTCATTGCCCTGGCGAAGAACCTCAAGGGCGGTGTCCCCATGGCAACGCCGGTGTTTGACGGTGCCAAGGAGCATGAAATCAAGCATCTGCTCAAGCTTGCGGATATTCCCGAGTCCGGTCAGATGACGCTGTACGACGGCCGTACTGGCGACACCTTCGATCGCCCGGTCACCGTGGGTTACATGTACATGCTGAAGCTCAACCACCTGGTTGACGACAAGATGCACGCGCGCTCTACCGGGTCTTACTCGCTGGTCACCCAGCAGCCCCTGGGTGGTAAGGCACAGTTCGGTGGTCAGCGCTTTGGTGAAATGGAAGTGTGGGCGCTGGAAGCTTACGGCGCTGCTTACACGCTACAAGAGATGCTCACCGTCAAGTCGGATGACGTCGAAGGCCGCACCAAGATGTACAAGAACATCGTGGATGGCGACCACACCATGCAGGCAGGCATGCCGGAGTCCTTCAACGTACTCGTGAAGGAAATCCGCTCGCTGGGCATCGATATCGAGTTAGAGAGCTAGGAGCTGTCCAATGAAAGATTTGGTGAAAGTACTCAAATCGCAGTCTCAGTCCGAAGAGTTCGACGCGATCAAGATAACGCTTGCGTCGCCGGACATGATTCGCTCCTGGTCGTTTGGCGAGGTGAAAAAGCCTGAGACCATCAACTACCGGACCTTCAAGCCGGAACGCGACGGTCTGTTCTGTGCCAAGATCTTCGGCCCGGTAAAGGACTACGAGTGTCTGTGCGGCAAGTACAAGCGCATGAAGCACCGCGGCATCATTTGTGAAAAATGTGGCGTCGAAGTCACCAAGGCTGCCGTGCGCCGTGAGCGCATGGGCCACATCGAGCTGGCATCCCCAGTTGCGCACATCTGGTTTCTGAAATCGCTGCCCTCGCGCATCGGCATGTTCCTGGACATGACCCTGCGTGACATCGAGCGCGTGCTCTATTTCGAATCCTTTGTCGTGATCGATCCGGGCATGACCACCCTCGAGCGTGGTCAGCTCTTGAACGACGAGCAGTACTTCGAGGCGCTCGAAGAGTTCGGCGACGACTTCGATGCCCGTATGGGCGCCGAAGCGGTGCAGGAACTGCTCAAGGACATCGATCTGGAAGAAGAGATCAACACGCTGCGCGAAGAGATTCCGCAGACCAACTCTGAAACCAAGATCAAGAAGCTTTCCAAGCGTTTGAAACTGCTGGAAGCGTTCTACCACTCCGGCAATGCGCCGGCGTGGATGGTCATGGAAGTGCTGCCCGTTCTACCGCCGGATCTGCGTCCACTGGTACCGCTGGACGGCGGCCGCTTCGCGACCTCGGATCTCAACGACCTTTATCGTCGTGTGATCAACCGTAACAACCGCCTGAAGCGTCTGCTCGATCTGAACGCGCCGGACATCATCGTGCGCAACGAGAAGCGTATGCTTCAGGAAGCGGTCGACGCGCTGCTGGACAACGGCCGTCGTGGCCGGGCAATCACGGGCTCCAACAAGCGTCCGCTGAAATCCCTGGCCGACATGATCAAGGGTAAGCAGGGACGTTTTCGTCAGAACCTGCTGGGCAAGCGTGTCGACTACTCGGGCCGTTCGGTCATCACCGTGGGCCCGACGCTGCGCCTGCACCAGTGTGGCCTGCCGAAGAAAATGGCGCTGGAACTGTTCAAGCCGTTCATCTATTCCAAGCTGCAATCGCTGGGGCACGCCTCCACGATCAAGGCGGCGAAGAAGATGGTCGAGCGCGAGCTGCCGGAAGTGTGGGACATCCTCGCTGACGTCATCCGCGAACACCCGGTACTCTTGAACCGCGCACCGACGCTTCACCGTCTGGGTATCCAGGCGTTCGAGCCGCTTCTGATCGAAGGCAAGGCGATTCAGCTGCACCCGCTGGTGTGTGCCGCCTACAACGCCGACTTCGACGGTGACCAGATGGCGGTACACGTACCGCTGACCCTGGAAGCCCAGCTCGAAGCCCGTGCGCTGATGATGGCCACCAACAACGTGCTGTCGCCGGCCAACGGCGAGCCGATCATCGTGCCGTCTCAGGACGTGGTGCTGGGTCTTTACTACATGACCCGCGAGAAGGTGAACGCGAAAGGCGAAGGCATGGTGTTCTCCGGCCTCAACGAGGTCGAGCGCGCCTTCGGTACGCAAACCGTATCGCTGCACGCCCGAGTCAAGGTTCGCCTCGATGAGGTCGTGATCGACGAAGAGACCGGCGAGCGCAGCGACAAGCGCTCCATCTATGACACCACCGTCGGCCGGGCGCTTCTGTATCGCATTCTGCCGGAAGGTGTGCCGTTTGAACTC
This sequence comes from Vreelandella xerophytica, assembly GCF_968048975.1. The sequence goes on from NZ_OZ309106.1 coordinate 178,419, forward strand.
ATCGACAAGCCGATGAAGAAAAAGGCCATTTCCGGTCTGATCAACGAGGTGTACCGCCGCTCCGGGCTCAAGCCCACGGTCATCTTCGCTGACCAACTGATGTATACCGGTTTCCGTCTGGCGACCTGGTCCGGTGCGTCCATCGGCGTCAACGACTTCGTCATTCCGGATGCCAAGACCGAGATCGTCGACGCGGCGGAAGCCGAAGTCAAAGAGATCGAAGACCAGTTCTCCTCGGGTCTTGTGACCGCGGGCGAGAAGTACAACAAGGTCATCGATATCTGGTCCAAGGCCAACGATAAGGTGGCCAAGGCGATGATGACGGGTATCTCGAAAGAGACCGTGATCGACCGTGATGGCAACGAAGTCGAGCAGGACTCGTTCAACAGCGTCTTCATCATGGCCGACTCCGGTGCCCGGGGTAGTGCGGCTCAGATTCGTCAGCTCGCCGGTATGCGGGGTCTGATGGCCAAGCCGGATGGCTCGATCATCGAAACGCCGATCGTCGCCAACTTCCGTGAAGGTCTGAACGTACTTCAGTACTTCATCTCGACCCATGGCGCGCGTAAGGGTCTGGCGGATACGGCCCTGAAAACGGCCAACTCCGGTTACCTGACCCGCCGTCTGGTGGACGTGGCCCAGGATCTGGTCATCACCGAGACCGACTGTGGCACCGAGAACGGTCTGACGCTGCACCCGATCATCGAGGGTGGCGACATCATCGTACCGCTTTCCCAGCGTGTGCTCGGCCGTGTCGTGGCGCAAGACGTCATCGATCCGAGCACCGAGGAAGTGCTGATTCCGCGGAACACTCTGCTCGACGAGAAGTGGTGTGCCGCGCTCGACACGATGGGTGTGGACGAGATCATCGTACGCTCGACCATTACCTGTGATACGCCGCACGGCGTATGTTCGTCCTGCTACGGACGCGATCTGGCCCGCGGTCATCAGGTCAACATCGGGGAATCCGTGGGCGTCATTGCCGCACAGTCCATCGGTGAGCCGGGTACCCAGCTGACCATGCGTACCTTCCACATCGGTGGCGCGGCCTCGCGTTCGTCGGCGGTGGACAGCGTTCAGGTCAAGCATGGCGGTAAAGTTCGCCTGCACAACATGAAGCACGTCGAGCGTGCCGACGGCAAGCTGGTCGTGGTGTCGCGCTCAAGCGCCCTGGCCGTTGCCGACGATCACGGCCGTGAGCGCGAGTACTACAAGCTACCTTACGGGGCCGAGCTTTCCGTGCGCGACGGCGACGTGGTGGATGCAGGTGCCACTGTGGCCAAGTGGGATCCGCACACTCATCCGATCGTGGCCGAAGTCGAGGGTAAGGCGCAGTTCATCGATCTCGACGAAGGTGTCACCATGCACCGCTCCGTCGACGAGATGACCGGTCTTTCGTCTATCGAGGTCATCGAGTCCGCGGCACGTCCGATGGCCGGTCGCGACAAGCGTCCGATGGTCATGTTGCAAGATGCGGCCGGCGAGTACGTGTCGGTTTCCGGCTCCAATACGCCGGTGCAGTACCTGCTGCCGGGTAACTCGATCATTTCCGTCGATGACGGTGCAAGCATTGGTGTCGGTGAAGTGGTTGCCCGTATTCCGGTCGAAGCGTCGGGCAACAAGGACATCACCGGTGGTCTGCCCCGCGTTGCCGACCTGTTCGAAGCGCGCAAGCCGAAAGAATCGGCGATTCTCGCCGAAATCAGCGGTGTGGTGAGCTTCGGTAAAGAGACCAAGGGCAAGCGTCGTCTGACGATTACTCCGGAGTCCGGTGATGCGTTCGAAGCGCTGATTCCGAAATGGCGTCAGATCGCCGTGTTCGAAGGCGAGACCGTCGAGAAGGGCGAGGTCATCTCCGATGGCCCGAGCAACCCTCACGACATCCTGCGCCTTCTCGGCGTGGCGGAGCTTGCCAAGTACATCACCGCCGAAGTGCAGGACGTATACCGCCTGCAGGGCGTGGGCATCAACGATAAGCACATCGAAGTGATCGTGCGTCAGATGCTGCGCAAGGTCGAGATCACCGATTCGGGTGATTCCGACTTCATCACCGGTGATCAGGCCGAGCTTGTTCGTGTGCTCGAGCAGAACGAGCGTCTGGAAAAGGAAGACAAGTTCCCGGCCAAGTATCAGCGTCTGCTGCTGGGCATCACCAAGGCGAGCCTCGCGACCGAGTCGTTCATCTCTGCGGCCTCCTTCCAGGAGACTACCCGCGTACTGACCGAAGCGGCCGTTACCGGCAAGCGCGACTACCTGCGCGGCCTGAAGGAAAACGTGGTGGTAGGACGTCTGATCCCGGCAGGTACCGGTCTGACTCACCACGCCGAGCGTCGTCGCAAGCGCGAAGACGTCGAGCGCCTGTTCAGCCCCTCGGCAACCGAGGTGGAGCAGGAGCTAGGAGCGCAGTTGACAGCTCTTGACACTGACGACGAGCTCTAGAAACAAGTAGTAAACACAGTATCTGACCCTGTAGGCGTTGTGGTCTTGTCGGTTAAACCGCCGGCAAGACTTGACGCCGCCCAGGGTCAGCCTTTAGAATGCGCAGCCTTTAACAGTGGGGTGGGTGCGCCCGCGACCACGAAAAAAGGCCAAGGCAACCATTGGAGTCAGCTAAACACCATGGCAACGATTAATCAGCTAGTGCGCAAGCCGCGCAAGCGCCCCGTCACCAAGAGTGACGTGCCCGCGCTTCAGGCTTGTCCGCAAAAGCGCGGCGTATGTACCCGCGTTTACACCACCACCCCCAAGAAGCCGAACTCGGCCCTGCGTAAGGTTTGCCGTGTGCGCCTGACCAACGGGTTTGAAGTCTCTTCCTACATCGGTGGTGAAGGTCACAACCTGCAGGAACACTCTGTTGTTCTGATTCGCGGCGGTCGTGTAAAGGATTTGCCGGGTGTGCGTTATCACACCGTTCGTGGCGCCCTTGATACTTCTGGCGTACAGAACCGCCGTCAGGGCCGTTCCAAGTACGGTACCAAGAAGCCGAAGTCCTAACGCATCTTTTAATACGAATATGTTGGTCTGATAAGAGTAAGGTCGGGCGATAACAGCAGGTGCTGGTCAGTCCCGGGTTTACCTGAAGGATCCTTAATTGAGGGCTTATCATGCCTAGAAGAAGAGTTGTAGCCAAGCGCGAAATCCTGCCGGATCCCAAGTTCGGAAGTGATCGGCTGGCGAAGTTCATGAACCACCTGATGGTCAGCGGCAAGAAGTCCGTAGCTGAGCGTATCGTCTATGGTGCGTTGGACAAGGTTGCCGAGCGTAGTAAAGAAGAGCCGCTGGAGATTTTCGACAAGGCGCTGGAAACCATCCAGCCGATGGTCGAAGTCAAATCGCGCCGCGTAGGCGGTGCGACCTATCAGGTGCCGGTTGAAGTTCGCCCCTCGCGTCGTCAGGCACTGGCCATGCGTTGGCTGGTGGACGCTGCGCGTCGTCGCGGTGAAAAAACGATGGTACAGCGACTGGCAGGTGAAATGCTGGATGCCGCTGAAGGCAAGGGTTCTGCCGTCAAGAAGCGCGAAGACGTGCATCGTATGGCCGAAGCCAACAAGGCTTTCTCGCACTATCGTTTCTAAGGACGGCGTTTTTAAGGGCGACGTTTCTAAGTGCGACGCTTCCAGGCATGACGTTTGTGAACGCAGCGTCTGCAAGGTTCGCGTTTATATATGCACGTTGTTTCAGCATGGCGTCGTTGAAAGTGGTAAGTCGAGTCGCTTTGTTGCAACACCCCGCCGCTATCATGTCGTGATGGCGGCGGTGGCGTAAGGCTCACTTTCACCGCTTGCTAAATTGACGAGCATCGCCAACTAACGGGAGTTTCACCGTGGCACGCAAGACACCACTTAAGCGTTATCGCAATATTGGTATCGTAGCGCACGTCGACGCGGGTAAAACCACGACGACCGAGCGTGTACTGTTCTACACCGGCCTTTCCCACAAGGTAGGCGAAGTGCATGACGGTGCGGCGACCATGGACTGGATGGAGCAGGAGCAGGAGCGTGGTATCACTATCACCTCGGCTGCAACGACCTGTTTCTGGCAGGGCATGGACAAGCAGTTCGACGAACACCGCATCAACATCATCGATACTCCTGGGCACGTTGACTTCACCATCGAAGTTGAGCGTTCACTGCGTGTACTCGATGGCGCGGTCGTTGTACTGTGCGGTTCCTCCGGCGTTCAGCCGCAGACCGAAACCGTATGGCGTCAGGCCAACAAGTACGAAGTACCGCGTATGGTCTTCGTCAACAAGATGGACCGTACCGGCGCTGATTTCTTCATGGTTGTCGACCAGTTGAAAGAGCGTCTGGGTGCGAATGCCGTGCCGATCCAGATCAACTGGGGTACGGAAGAAGACTTCAAGGGCGTGATCGACCTGATTCAGATGAAGGCTATCCTGTGGGACGAGGAAAGCCTGGGCATGAATTACGAGCTGATCGATATTCCGGCTGAGCTGCAAGAGACGGCCGAGAACTATCGCGAGCAGATGGTCGAAGCGGCTGCCGAAGGCTCTGAAGAGCTGATGGACAAGTACCTGGAAGGCGGTGAGCTATCGATCGAAGAGATCAAGGCCGGTCTTCGTGCACGTACTCTTGCCAACGATATCGTTCTGGTTACCTGTGGTTCTGCATTCAAGAACAAGGGTGTTCAGGCGGTGCTGGATGGCGTTATCGAGTACATGCCGTCGCCGACCGAAGTCAAGGCGATCGAGGGTGAGCTGGACGACAAGGACGGCACTATCGCCACGCGTGAAGCGGACGATAACCAGCCGTTTGCGGCGTTGGCGTTCAAGATTGCCACCGACCCCTTCGTAGGTACGCTGACCTTTATCCGTGTCTACTCGGGCGTTCTGAAATCTGGTGACGGCGTATACAACTCCGTCAAGCAGAAGAAGGAGCGCGTTGGCCGTATCGTTCAGATGCATGCCAACTCACGTGAAGAGATCAAGGAAGTACTCGCCGGAGATATCGCGGCGTGTATCGGCCTGAAGGACGTCACCACCGGTGACACCCTATGCGATATCGATAACAAGATCGTTCTCGAGCGCATGGAGTTTCCGGATCCGGTAATCTCGGTTGCCGTTGAGCCGAAGTCCAAGGCTGATCAGGAAAAGATGGGTGTTGCACTGGGCAAGCTGGCTCAGGAAGATCCTTCTTTCCAGGTCAAGACCGATGAAGAGACCGGCCAGACCATCATTTCCGGTATGGGCGAGCTGCACCTGGACATCATCGTTGACCGCATGCGTCGCGAGTTCAAGGTAGAAGCCAACATCGGTAAGCCGCAGGTGGCGTACCGCGAAACCATTCGTGGCAACGTCGAGCAGGAAGGCAAGTTTGTACGTCAGTCCGGCGGTCGTGGTCAGTACGGTCACGTATGGCTGCGTATCGAGCCGCTGACGGCTGCAGACAAGGGTGAAGGCGAAGACGAAATCTTCTTCAAGTTCAACTCTGAGATCGTAGGTGGTACGGTTCCCAAGGAATACGTCCCTGCGGTTGAGAAAGGTGCTTACGAGCAGCTTAAAAACGGTGTCATCGCGGGCTACCCGATGATCGACGTTAAAGTGACGCTGTTCGACGGCTCCTTCCACGACGTGGACTCTAACGAGACTGCGTTCAAGATTGCTTCTTCTATGGCAGTGAAGGAAGGTGCCAGGAAGGCCAAGGCCGTGCTGCTGGAGCCGGTGATGAAGGTCGAAATCGTGACTCCCGAGGAATTTATGGGTGACGTCATGGGTGACCTGAGCCGTCGTCGCGGTCTGGTGCAGGGCATGGATGACTCTTCTTCTGGTAAAGTCATTCGTGCAACGGTGCCACTGGGTGAGATGTTCGGTTACGCAACCGATCTGCGCTCACAGACCCAGGGCCGTGCGAGCTACTCCATGGAGTTCGCGAAGTACGATGAGGCGCCCTCCAGCGTCGTTGAAGCCGTCATCAACCAAAACGGTTAACCGTTAGCTAACGTAAAGAGGTTATAGCAGTGGCTAAGGAAAAATTCGAACGTTCCAAACCGCATATCAACGTCGGCACCATCGGTCACGTCGACCACGGTAAAACGACTCTGACTGCGGCCCTGACCCGCGTTTCTGCTGAAGTATTCGGCGGCGACTGGCGTGAGTTTGATACCATCGATAACGCTCCTGAAGAGCGTGAGCGTGGTATCACCATCGCGACTTCGCACGTTGAGTATCAGTCTGAGCAGCGTCACTACGCGCACGTTGACTGCCCGGGACACGCCGACTACGTCAAGAACATGATCACCGGTGCCGCCCAGATGGATGGCGCGATCCTGGTATGTTCTGCCGCCGACGGCCCGATGCCGCAGACTCGCGAGCACATCCTGCTGTCTCGCCAGGTAGGCGTTCCGTTCATCGTCGTGTTCCTGAACAAGGCAGACATGGTTGATGACGAAGAGCTGCTCGAGCTCGTCGAAATGGAAGTTCGTGAACTTCTCGACGAGTACGACTTCCCGGGCGACGACACGCCGATCATCACCGGTTCTGCCCTGATGGCACTCAACGGTGAAGACGAGAACGGCATGGGTACCACTGCGGTCGCCAGCCTGATCAAGGCCCTGGATGAGTACATTCCCGAGCCTGAGCGTGCCATCGACCAGCCGTTCCTGATGCCGATCGAAGACGTATTCTCTATCTCTGGTCGTGGTACCGTTGTTACCGGCCGTGTAGAGCGCGGTATCGTCAAGGCCGGCGAAGAAGTTGAAATCGTAGGCATCAAGGACACCACCAAGACCATCGTTACCGGTGTCGAAATGTTCCGTAAACTGCTCGACGAAGGTCGTGCAGGCGAGAACGTTGGCGCCCTGCTGCGTGGTACCAAGCGTGATGACGTCGAGCGTGGTCAGGTTCTGGCCAAGCCGGGCACCATCAACCCGCACACTACCTTCGAAGCAGAAGTGTACGTACTGTCCAAGGAAGAAGGTGGTCGTCACACGCCGTTCTTCAAGGGCTACCGTCCGCAGTTCTACTTCCGTACCACCGACGTAACCGGTACCTGTGAACTGCCGGAAGGCGTTGAAATGGTTATGCCGGGCGACAACATCAAGATGGTTGTTACCCTGATCGCGCCGATCGCCATGGACGAAGGCCTGCGTTTCGCGATTCGCGAAGGCGGCCGTACCGTGGGTGCTGGCGTCGTAGCCAAGATCGTTCAGTAAGGTTGTTGCTGAATGATGAAGGGGGCTCTCAGGAGCCCCCTTTTCTGCGCATCAAGAGCAAATGTTTGACACGTGCTTTTGAGGTGCATATAATGCGCATCCTTTGAATGCGTGGGTAGACGGCTCGCGCCGTCGACATCCATTGGAGTTTAGGGCAAATGCAGAACCAAAAGATTCGCATTCGGTTGAAAGCGTTCGACCATCGCCTGATCGATCAGTCTACAGCGGAGATTGTTGAAACCGCTAAGCGTACTGGTGCTCAGGTTCGTGGGCCGATCCCGCTGCCGACCAACCGCGAGCGCTATACCATTCTGATTTCACCGCACGTCAACAAGGATGCGCGTGATCAGTATGAGATTCGTACGCACAAGCGCGTGCTCGACATCGTTGAGCCGACCGAGAAAACTGTTGATGCGCTGATGAAACTCGACCTTGCCGCTGGCGTGGACGTGCAAATCAAGCTCGACTAATCACACTAGACACTTGCGGCCCAGCGTTCATTAACTTTTATTGATCAGCAGCCGCCGCGTCGTGAGACGCCACACAATGTGCTAGTGGAATGCTCTGGAAAGGGCAGCCATAGCGGGTGATAGCCCCGTACACTATAGGAGACTGAGTATGACTATCGGTTTAGTCGGTAAAAAGGCCGGGATGACCCGTGTCTTTACCGAAGACGGCGCGTCTGTGCCCGTAACCGTTATTGAAGTGGATCCTAACCGCATCACGCGCGTCAAGACGGTCGAGTCTGACGGCTACGCGGCGGTTCAGGTCACCACAGGCTCTCGCAAGGCCAAGCACCTCACCAAAGCGCAAGCGGGTCAGTTTGCCAAGGCGGGTGTCGAGGCTGGTCGTTCACTGATGGAATTCCGCCTTGCAGAAGGCGAGGAAGCTCCGGAAGTGGGTGGCGAACTCACCGTATCCCTCTTCGAAGCTGGTCAGATGATCGACGTGACCGGCACCTCAAAGGGTAAAGGCTTCCAGGGTGCTGTTAAGCGCTGGAACTTCCGTACCCAAGATAACAGCCATGGTAACTCCCTGTCGCATCGTGCGCCGGGTTCTATCGGCATGTGTCAGACTCCAGGTCGTGTATTCAAAGGCAAGAAGATGGCCGGTCAGATGGGCAACGTCCGCTGCACCGTGCAAAGCCTTGAGATCGTCCGTGTCGATGCCGAGCGTAACCTGCTGCTGATCAAAGGTGCTGTTCCGGGTGCAACCGGTAGCGACGTTATCGTTCGCAGCGCCGTGAAAGCTGGCTGAAGGGGATAATTACCAATGAATCTGAATCTTGCTGCAGGCACGGGTACCGTTGAAGTAGCCGACGCCACTTTTGGCAAAGAATTCAACGAAGCGCTGGTTCACCAGGTGGTCACTGCCTATTTGGCAGGCGCCCGTCAGGGAACTCGCGCTCAAAAGAACCGTTCCGACGTACGTGGTGGTGGTAAGAAGCCGTGGCGTCAGAAGGGTACCGGTCGCGCACGTGCCGGCACCATCCGCTCGCCTCTATGGCGCAGCGGCGGCGTAACCTTCGCGGCTCGTCCGCAGGATCACTCCCAGAAGGTTAACCGCAAGATGTACCGTGCGGCGATGCGCTCCATCCTGTCTGAACTGGTACGCCAGGAACGTCTGGTTGCGGTTGAAGAGTTCAGCGTTGACGCGCCGAAGACCAAGCAGGTCGCTGCCAAGCTAAAAGAGCTCAACCTTGAGAAAGTGTTGATCATCACTGAAGAAATTGATGAGACGCTCTATCTGGCCGCACGCAACCTTCCCCACGTCAACGTGGTGGATGTCGCGGCAGCTGATCCGGTGAGCCTGGTCGCCTTTGACAAGGTCCTGGTCACCGTCTCCGCCCTGCGTAAATTCGAGGAGAAGCTGGCATGAACCAGGAACGCGTATTCAAGGTTCTGCTTGGACCGCACGTGACCGAAAAGGCCGCGATGGCCGCCGAGCGCAACCAGTACGTTTTCAAGGTGGCAAGTGATGCCACCAAGCCCGAGATCAAGAAAGCCGTTGAAGCACTGTTCGGCAAGAAGGTCGGCAACGTTCAGGTTCTGAACGTCAAGGGTAAAACCAAGCGTACTGCTCATGGCGTTGGCCTGCGTAAGGGTTACCGCAAAGCGTATGTGACCCTGGCTGCGGGTGAAACGCTCGAAGACTTCTCTGGCGCCGAATAAGGGCAGGAGTACGGATAATGGCAATCGTCAAGACCAAACCCACATCCGCCGGTCGTCGCCACGTCGTCAAGATCGTTGGTGAGGGGCTGTACAAGGGCCGTGCATACGCACCGCTTCTGGAAAAACAGTCCAAGTCCGGTGGCCGTAACAACTACGGTCGCATCACCACCCGCCACGTGGGCGGTGGTCACCGTCAACACTATCGGTTGATCGATTTCAAGCGCACCAAGGATGGCATTCCGGCCTCCGTCGAGCGTCTGGAACACGACCCGAACCGCAGTGCGCACATTGCACTGCTGAAGTATGCCGATGGCGAGCGTCGTTACATCATTGCACCGAAAGGTGTCAGCGCGGGTGACGTGCTGGAATCTGGTGTCAACGCGCCCATCAAGAAAGGCAATGCCTTGCCGCTGCGCAACATTCCGCTTGGTTCGACGATTCATGCAATCGAACTGAAGCCGGGTAAGGGTGCGCAGATTGCTCGCAGTGCCGGTACTAGCGCCCAGCTGGTCGCTCGTGAAGGCAACTACGCCACCTTGCGTCTTCGCTCCGGCGAGATGCGCAAGATCCTGGCCGAGTGCCGCGCGACCCTGGGCGAAGTGAGCAACTCCGAGCACAGCCTGCGTCAACTTGGCAAGGCCGGTGCGAAGCGCTGGAGAGGCGTGCGCCCGACTGTTCGTGGTGTCGCGATGAACCCGGTGGATCACCCGCACGGTGGTGGTGAAGGCCGCACCAGTGGTGGTCGTCACCCGGTATCCCCGTGGGGCATGCCGACTAAGGGTCACAAGACGCGTAAGAACAAGCGCACCGACAAGCTGATCGTACGTCGTCGTAACAAGACGCGTTGATCGAAATTGCCAAGACATTAAGAGGTAACGGCTGTGCCACGTTCACTAAAGAAAGGTCCCTTCATTGACCTTCATCTTTTGAAGAAGGTAGAGGCTGCAGTGGAGAAGAACGACCGCAAACCGATCAAGACCTGGTCGCGTCGTTCGATGATCCTGCCCAACATGGTAGGTCTGACCATCGCAGTCCATAACGGACGCCAGCATGTCCCGGTGCACGTCTCCGAGGAAATGGTGGGTCATAAACTGGGCGAATTCGCTGCTACTCGCACATATCGCGGGCATGCGGCGGACAAGAAAGCCAAACGGTAAGCCAGAGAGGATTGAGAGATGGAAGTCACAGCTAAGCTGCGTGGCGCTCGTTTATCCGCCCAGAAGGCCCGTTTGGTGGCTGACCAGGTGCGCGGTAAACCGGTCGCCGAAGCTATTGACCTGCTGACCTTCTCCCCGAAGAAGGCTGCCAAGCTAGTCAAGAAAGTGCTTCAGTCCGCCATCGCGAATGCGGAAGAAAATAACGGCATGGACATCGACGAGCTGCGTGTCTCGACCATCTGCGTCGATGAGGGCATGACGCTCAAGCGTATCAAGCCGCGCGCCAAAGGCCGTGCGGATCGTATCTTGAAGCGCACCTGCCACATCACCGTCAAGGTAGCCGAGAAGTAGGAGTCGACCAGATGGGTCAGAAAGTCAATCCAACAGGCATTCGACTGGGCATCGTCAAAGACCATGCTTCTGTCTGGTATGCCGAGCGCGGCGCCTATGCCGATAAGCTCAATAACGATCTCGAAGTGCGCAGCTTCCTGGAAGAGCGTCTTAAAAACGCTTCCGTAAGCCGCATTCACATCGAGCGTCCGGCGAACAACGCCCGCATCACCATTCACACTGCCCGTCCGGGTATCGTGATTGGTAAAAAAGGTGAAGATGTCGACCGTCTGCGTCGCGATCTCACCGAAATGATGGGCGTCCCCGTGCATGTGAACATCGAAGAAGTTCGCAAGCCGGAGCTGGATGCCAAGCTGGTCGCGGCTAACGTTGCCGGTCAGCTTGAGCGTCGCGTCATGTTCCGTCGTGCCATGAAGCGCGCGGTACAGAACGCAATGCGTCTTGGGGCTGGCGGCATCAAGATTCAGCTGTCAGGTCGTCTGGGTGGTGCAGAAATCGCACGTACCGAATGGTATCGCGAAGGTCGCGTTCCGCTGCATACACTGCGTGCTGATATCGACTATGCCACCTTCGAGGCTCACACCACCTACGGCGTTATCGGCGTCAAAGTGTGGATCTTCAAGGGCGAAATCCTCGGCGGTATCGAGGAAGTACGTGCCAAGGCTAAGCAGCAACAGCCTTCCGGCAACGCGCCCAAGAAGAAAGGTTCCAGGTAAGGGGAGAGCGAGTCGATGTTACAGCCCAAGCGTATGAAATTCCGCAAGATGCAAAAAGGCCGCAACCGTGGCTTGGCGCATCGCGGAAGCAAGATCAGCTTCGGGGAGTATGGCCTGAAAGCTACCGGTCGCGGCCGCATCACTGCGCGCCAGATCGAAGCCGGCCGTCGTGCGATCACACGTCACGTCAAGCGTGGCGGTAAAATCTGGATCCGCGTATTCCCTGACAAGCCGATCTCCAAGAAGCCACTCGAAGTTCGTATGGGTAAAGGTAAAGGGTCTGTTGAGTACTGGGTAGCCCAGATCCAGCCGGGTCGGGTCCTGTACGAAATTGAAGGCGTATCCGAAGAGCTTGCCCGCGAAGCATTTGAGCTGGCGGCACAGAAGATGCCCTTGTCCACCACCTTTGCAAAACGGACGGTGATGTGATGAAAGCTCAAGAAATTCGTGAAAAGTCCGCAGGAGATCTCCAAGAGCAGCTCCTCGAACTCCTCCGCGAGCAGTTCAACCTGCGCATGCAGAAGGCCACTGGCCAACTGAGCCAGACTCATCTGCTCAAGCAGGTCCGTCGGGATATTGCCCGTGTGAAGACTTTGCTCAACGAGAAGGCAGGTGATTGAGATGGCCGAAGAGAAAAAAGCCCGTACGCTCACCGGAAAGGTGGTGAGCGACAAGATGGAGAAGTCCATCGTCGTCATGATCGAGCGCCGTGAGCGTCACCCGATCTACGGAAAATACGTCAAGCGCTCCACCAAGCTGCACGCCCATGATGAGGCGAACCAGGCAAAGGCAGGCGATACGGTTTCCATTCAGGAGTGCCGTCCGCTTTCCAAGAAGAAAGCCTGGACGCTGGTCGAGGTGGTCGAGCAGGCCAAGGGTTGATCCCCAGGTCTTTCAACCAGTGCAGTCAGATTAGGTTTGGAGAAAACCGATGATTCAGACTCAGACAATGCTGGACGTCGCCGACAACAGCGGAGCGCGCCGGGTGCAATGCATCAAGGTGCTAGGCGGTTCTCACCGTCGCTACGCTCGCGTGGGTGATGTCATCAAGGTAACGGTGAAGGAAGCCATTCCGCGGGGCAAGGTCAAGAAAGGCCAGGTCCTGAAAGCGGTGGTCGTTCGTACCCGTAGCGGTGTCCGTCGTAACGACGGGTCGCTTATTCGTTTCGATGGAAATGCGGCGGTTTTGTTGAACAACACCAACGAACAGCCGATCGGCACCCGTATTTTCGGTCCGGTCACTCGTGAGCTGCGTAACGAGCGGTTCATGAAGATCATTTCCTTAGCGCCTGAAGTGCTGTAAGGAGCGAGGCGAATATGCAAAAGATCAAACGTGACGATGAAGTCATCGTCATCGCCGGAAAGGACAAGGGCAAGCGCGGCACCGTCAAGCGGGTACTTGAAAACCGCTTCGTGGTGTCCGGTGTGAACATGATCAAGCGTCACACCAAGCCCAACCCCATGGCGGGAAATCAGGGCGGTATCGTCGAGCGTGAGGCTTCGATTCACGCGTCCAACGTAGCCATCTTCAATTCGGAGACCGGTAAGGCGGATCGCGTCGGCTTCCAAGTTAAGGAAGACGGTACCAAGGTACGTATCTACAAGTCGACGCAGACGCAGATCGACGCCTAACGCGAGTCGGGTAGCACAATGGCGAACTTGAAAGAACGTTATCAAAACGAGGTGGTGGCTCAGCTCAAAGAGCAGTTCAGCTACGCCAACGTAATGCAGGTACCCCGCATCACGAAAGTGACGCTCAACATGGGTATCGGCGAAGCGGTCAGCGATAAAAAGCTGATCGACAATGCCGTCGGTGACCTGGAGAAGCTCTCCGGTCAAAAGCCGCTGGTGACCAAGGCACGCAAGTCCATCGCGGGCTTCAAGGTGCGCGAAGGCTGGCCAATCGGTATCAAGGTAACGCTGCGCGCCGAGCGTATGTGGGACTTCCTGGACCGTCTGGTGAACATCGCGATTCCTCGCGTGCGTGACTTCCGTGGTCTCAACCCGAAGTCCTTCGACGGTCGTGGCAACTACTCCATGGGTGTGCGTGAGCAGATCATCTTCCCGGAGATCGAGTATGATAAGATCGATCGTATCCGCGGGTTGGACGTCACCATCACCACTACCGCCAACACCGACGAGGAAGGTCGTGCGCTGTTAACGGCACTGAACTTCCCGTTCAAGAAATAAGGGTGGGATCATGGCTAAGAAAAGTATGGTAGAACGCGAGCAAAAGCGTGCAGAGCTGGTCGAGAAGTACGCGGCCAGGCGCGCAGAGCTCAAGAAGATCATCTCGGACGTGAACTCGTCCGAGGAAGAGCGCTTCGAGGCGACGCTGAAGCTGCAGCAACTGCCGCGCGACTCAAGCCCGGTGCGTCAGCGTAACCGCTGCCGTATTACCGGTCGTCCGCACGGTTTTTACAACAAGTTCGGCCTTGGCCGTAACAAGCTGCGTGAAGCCGCCATGCGTGGCGACGTCCCTGGCCTTAAAAAGTCCAGCTGGTAACGCCACGTAGATTCATCAGGAGCGCACATTAAATGAGCATGCAAGATACTCTAGCGGATATGTTCACCCGTATCCGCAATGCGCAGATGGCCACCAAGGAGACGGCTACCATGCCGTCCTCCAAGTTGAAAGTGGAAGTGGCCCGCGTGCTAAAGGAAGAAGGCTATATTACCGACTTTACGGTAGCAGAAGGCGTGAAGCCCGAGCTCACCGTGACGCTCAAGTACTTTGAGGGTCAGCCGGTTATTGAGCATATTCAGCGGGTCTCCAAGCCGTCTTTGCGTCAGTACAAGGGCAAGAGCAATCTGCCCAAGGTCGCCGATGGTCTGGGTATCGCGATTGTCACCACCTCCAATGGTGTCATGACCGATCGTGCCGCGCGCCAGGCTGGCGTCGGTGGCGAAGTCATCTGCACCGTATTCTAGGAGGCTGGAATGTCCCGCATAGCGAAATATCCGGTTAAAGTGCCTGCCGGCGTTGACATCAAAATCAACGACGACCAGCTGACCGCCAAAGGCGGCCAAGGCACGCTGTCAATGCCCATTCACCAGGACGTGGTGATTGGTCAGGAAGATGGCCAGCTGACCTTCGCCCCGAGTGAAAATGCCAAGAGCTGGGCAATGGCCGGTACGACCCGCGCCTTGGTTCAGAACCTGGTGACGGGCGTATCCGAGGGTTTCACACGAACTCTCGAAATTGTTGGCGTCGGTTATCGTGCCCAAGCTAAGGGCCAGACGCTCAATCTTTCACTGGGCTTCTCGCACCCGGTCGACTACGAACTGCCTGCAGGTGTTACAGCGGAAACGCCGAAGAACACCACGATCGTGCTGAAAAGCGCGGACAAGCAGCAGCTCGGCCAGTGCGCCGCGGAAATCCGCGCCTTCCGTCCGCCTGAGCCGTACAAAGGCAAGGGTGTTCGGTACGCCGACGAGCAGGTGCGTCGCAAAGAAGCCAAGAAGAAGTAAGGCAGGGTTATGAACGCGAAGAAAGAATCTCGTCTCCGTCGTGCCCGCCGCGCTCGCGCCAAGATCCGCGAGCTGGGCGTGTATCGCCTGTGCGTCAACCGTACCCCGCGTCACATCTATGCGCAGATTATCTCGCCGGATGGTGGCAAGGTGTTGGCCAGCGCATCTACGCTGGACAAGGCACTGCGCGAGGGTGCGACCGGTAACTCAGACGCCGCCTCCAAGGTGGGCGCCTTGATTGCCGAACGCGCTAAAGAAGCAGGCATCACCCAGGTGGCCTTCGATCGTGCTGGCTTTAAGTATCACGGTCGCGTCAAGGCTCTGGCCGACGCCGCTCGTGAAGGCGGCCTGGAATTCTAAAGGGTTTTTACGATGGCGAAGAACGAACAGCAAAGCGGTGGTGATCTGCAAGAGAAACTCGTGCAGGTCAACCGCGTCGCCAAGGTGGTCAAGGGTGGTCGTATTTTCGGCTTCACCGCACTGACCGTCGTTGGTGATGGTAAAGGTCGCGTCGGTTTTGGTCGTGGCAAGGCGCGTGAAGTGCCGGTCGCGATCCAGAAAGCGATGGATCAAGCGCGTCGCAACATGGTCAAGGTAAACCTTTCTGGCAGCACGCTGCAGTACCCGGTAAAAGCGCGTCACGGCGCTTCCAAGGTGTACATGCAGCCAGCGTCCGAAGGTACCGGTATCATCGCCGGTGGCGCCATGCGCTCTGTACTGGAGCTTGCCGGTGTCCACGATGTACTGGCCAAGTGCTACGGTTCCACAAACCCGGTTAACGTGGTACGAGCGACCGTCAAAGGTCTCTCTGCCATGCAATCACCGGACGACGTGGCCGCCAAGCGCGGTCTGTCTGTCGAAGCGATTACGGGGTAAGACACCATGGCAGCTTTGATCAAGGTTACCCAGGTCCGCAGCACCATCGGCGTTTTGCCTAAGCACAAGGCCACCATGAACGGTCTGGGCCTGCGTCGCATCGGTCATACGGTTGAACTGGAAGACACCCCTGCCGTACGCGGCATGATCCACAAGGTAACTTACCTTGTGCGCGTTGAGGGAGAGTAATCCATGAAACTTAATACCTTAAGCCCGGCTCCGGGCTCCAAGCACGCTGAAAAGCGCGTGGGTCGTGGTATCGGTTCCGGTCTGGGAAAGACCGGTGGCCGTGGCCACAAAGGTCAGAAATCACGCAGTGGCGGTAGCGTCAAGCCTGGTTTCGAAGGCGGTCAGATGCCGCTCCAGCGTCGTCTGCCGAAATTTGGCTTCACGTCCGCCAAGTCGCTGGTATCTGAAGAAGTACGCCTGGCCGAGCTGGCCAAGGTTGCAGGTGACGAAGTCACCCTCGAAACCTTGAAGCAGGCCAACGTGCTGAAGGACTCTACGCAATTCGCGAAGATCATCCTTTCTGGCGAACTGAACAAGGCGGTTACCGTTCGTGGTATCAAGGTCACCAAAGGTGCCCGTGACGCGATCGCAGCCGCTGGCGGCAAGGTAGAGGACTAAATGGCCAAGTCAGGAAACATGCCGGCGATGGGCAGCGGTCTGAGTGAACTGTGGGCGCGTTTGCGCTTCGTGCTCCTCGCCATCGTGGTGTACCGTATCGGTGCCCATATTCCCGTTCCCGGTATCAATCCTGACCAGCTTGCTGCCTTGTTCAGGGAGCAGCAGGGCACCATCCTGGGCATGTTCAACATGTTCTCGGGTGGTGCGCTGGAGCGCATGAGTGTTCTCGCCCTGGGCATCATGCCCTACATATCGGCGTCGATCATCATGCAGCTCATGACTGCGGTCTCCCCTCATCTTGAGCAGCTCAAGAAAGAGGGCGAGGCCGGCCGCCGAAAGATCAGTCAGTACACCCGCTACGGCACGGTGTTACTGGCTTTTGTCCAGGCCACCGGCATGTCCGTCGGCCTGGCTAGCCAAGGCATCGCTTACAGCGCTGACTTCAGCTTCTACTTCACCGCGGTGGTAACGTTCGTTTCCGGTGCGGTGTTTATGATGTGGCTAGGTGAGCAGATCACCGAGAAGGGCATCGGCAACGGTATTTCGCTGCTGATCTTTGCCGGTATCGTCGCCGGGCTGCCCAGCGCCGTGGGTCAAGCTTTCGAGCTTGCTCGCAACGAAGGGGCCTGGAATGTTCTTCCGCTGTTAGCGCTGTCAGTGCTAGGGATTGCCACCGTGGCATTCGTGGTGTTCATCGAACGCGGTCAACGCCGTTTGAAGGTGAACTATCCGCGTCGCCAGGTCGGCAACAAGATGTATGCAGGTCAAAGCAGCTATCTTCCCTTGAAGGTGAACATGGCCGGTGTCATTCCGGCGATCTTTGCCTCCAGTATTCTGCTCTTTCCGGCCTCGATCGGACAATGGGTGGGTGCCGGTGAAGGGATGGAGTGGCTGCAACGTGCATCGCAAGCGCTTGGCCCCGGCCAGCCGCTTTACATCTTGCTTTTTGCGGCGGCAGTGGTATTCTTCTGCTTCTTTTACACAGCGCTGGTCTTCAACCCCAAGGATGTGGCTGACAATCTGAAAAAGTCAGGTGCGTTCCTGCCGGGCATTCGCCCCGGCGAGCAGACCGCTCGCTATATCGATAAAGTCATGACTCGTCTGACCTTATTCGGTGCCTTGTATATCACTGCGGTTTCCCTGATGCCCCAGTTCCTCATCGTTGCCTGGAACGTCCCGTTCTTCTTTGGCGGTACGTCGCTTCTGATCGTGGTGGTGGTCATCATGGACTTCATGGCCCAGGTGCAGTCGCATCTCATGTCGCATCAATATGACTCGGTGATGAAGAAGTCCAACCTGAAAGGCTACGGTAGCGGCGGCATTATGCGCTGAGCGCTGCCTCCCGAGTGTGTTGAGCACGCTGGACGCGCCGCGAGCCGTTTTTGGAGAAAGAACGATGAAAGTTCGAGCTTCCGTAAAGAAGATGTGCCGTAACTGCAAGATCATTCGTCGCAATGGCGCAGTTCGCGTTATTTGCACCGAACCGCGGCACAAGCAGCGCCAGGGCTAAATCCCGCGCTGTGTTTTAAGCGGGTGCCGGCATACCCCTTGCCTTCGGGCTCTCAAAGGGGTATGCTGTTGCGCCTTTTATAGATGAATAAACGAGCAAGCCGCTCAAATTTCGGAGTAAGCTGATGGCCCGTATTGCAGGCGTCAATATCCCGGACAACAAGCATGCGGCGATCTCGCTGACCTATATCTTCGGGATTGGCCGTACTCGCGCTGTGCACATCTGTGCCGCTGCCGGTATCGCGCCCACTGCCAAGATCCAGGATCTGTCTTCTGATGAAGTCGACACCCTGCGTTCTGAAGTTGGCAAGTACACCGTAGAAGGCGACCTTCGCCGTGATGTCACGCTTAACATCAAGCGTCTCATGGACCTGGGTTGCTATCGTGGTCTGCGTCATCGTCGTAGTCTTCCGCTGCGTGGTCAGCGGACCAAGACTAACGCGCGTACCCGTAAGGGCCCGCGTAAGCCGATCCGCAAATAATACGCAGGTTCTGTAACAAGTCAGAACCAGCGTTAAGACAGGAATAGACATCAACATGGCTAACCCGCGTAGTAACCGTAAAAAGGTTAAAAAGCAGGTAGTGGATGCGGTTGCGCATATCCACGCTTCTTTTAACAACACGATCGTGACGATCACAGACCGCCAGGGCAATGCTCTTTCATGGGCAACTGCCGGTGGTTCGGGTTTTCGTGGTTCTCGCAAGAGTACCCCGTTCGCAGCTCAAGTAGCGAGTGAACGTGCAGCAACCGCTGCAGCCGAGTATGGTGTGAAAAACGTAGACGTGCTGGTCAAGGGCCCCGGTCCCGGCCGTGAATCCGCCGTGCGCGCACTGAATGCCGCCGGCTTCCGCGTGCAAAGCATCACAGACGCGACGCCCATTCCCCATAATGGTTGCCGTCCGCCTAAGAAACGCCGCGTTTAAGGAGAGAGATTCATGGCTCGTTATATTGGACCGAAGTGCAAACTTTCTCGTCGTGAAGGCACCGACCTCTTCTTGAAGAGCGGTGTGACTCCTTTCGAGAAAAAGTGTAAATCCGAGCAGATCCCGGGTGTACACGGCCAGCGTCGTCAGCGTCTTTCCGACTACGGCTTGCAGCTTCGCGAGAAGCAGAAAGTACGCCGTATGTATGGCGTACTCGAAAAGCAGTTCCGCAACTACTACAAGGAAGCCGCTCGCCTGAAAGGCGCGACCGGTGAAGTATTGCTGCAGTTGCTTGAATCCCGACTGGATAACGTCGTCTACCGTATGGGCTTCGGCTCGACTCGCTCTGAAGCGCGTCAGCTGGTCAGCCACAAGGCGATTTCCGTGAACGGTCGTACTGTCAATGTGGCTTCCTACAAAGTGAAGCCGGGTGACGTTATTGCCATTCGCGAAAAGGCGAAGAATCAGGCCCGTATTCAAAGCGCGTTGACCATTGCGGCCAACCGTGGCGATATCGCCTGGATCGACATCGACGCCAAAAAGATGGAAGGCACTTTCAAGGCTCTGCCTGAACGCGGTGACCTGACTGCCGACATCAACGAAAACCTGATCGTCGAGCTGTACTCCAAGTAAGCAGTTTGCTTGGCAATTCTGCTTCTTGAAGCCCGGGCGGGCCGTTATACGTACCGTCCGGATGCTCTTGAGTACACGCTCTAGAGTACTCAGTATCCGTTTGGCAGCCTGAAAGGTGTTCATATGCAGCGTTCAGTGACAGAGTTTCTTCGTCCTCGCGACATCAAGGTCGAAGAAATCAGCGCACATCATGCCAAGATCGTTCTCGAACCGTTCGAGCGCGGCTTTGGCCACACCCTGGGGAATGCACTGCGTCGCATTCTGCTTTCATCCATGCCCGGTGTTGCCGTGGTAGAGGCTGAAATTGCCGGTGTCGAGCACGAGTACAGTGCGCTCGAAGGGGTGCAGGAAGATGTCATTGAAATCCTCCTGAACTTGAAAGATGTTGCGATCAAGATGCACAGCCGCGATGAGGCGGTGCTCTCGCTGAACAAGCAGGGCCCGGCCGTCGTCACCGCTGGCGACATTGCGCTTGATCATAGCGTCGAAATCGTCAACCCGGATCACGTCATTGCGCACGTCAATGAAGGTGCCGAGCTGAAAATTCAGCTCAAGGTGGCGCTGGGTCGTGGTTACGAACCGGCTGACGCTCGTGGCTCTGATGAAGAGACCCGCGCGATTGGTCGCCTGCAACTGGATGCCACCTTCAGCCCTGTCCGCCGCGTTTCCTATTCGGTCGAGGCCGCTCGTGTCGAGCAGCGCACCGACCTCGATAAGCTGATTATCGACCTGGAAACCGACGGTACTCTGGATCCGGAAGAGGCTATCCGCCGCAGTGCGACCATTCTGCAAGAGCAGCTGGCCGCCTTCGTCGACCTGGAAGCTGATAAAGAGCAGGAAGTCGAAGAGGAAGAGGATCATATCGATCCGATCCTGTTGCGCCCCGTAGACGATCTTGAGTTGACCGTTCGCAGCGCGAACTGCCTGAAGGCCGAGAATATCTATTACATCGGTGATTTGATTCAGCGCACGGAAGTGGAGCTGTTGAAGACCCCGAACCTCGGCAAGAAGTCCCTGAATGAAATCAAGGACGTTCTGGCAGCGCGCGGTCTTTCCCTTGGCATGCGGTTGGAGAATTGGCCACCCGCGAGCTTGAAGGACGACAAGGCCTCCGCGTAAGCGTCGACTTGAGTCCCAGTTTGGTAAGGAATTACAACCATGCGTCATCGTAAGAGTGGTCGTCATTTAAATCGTACCAGCTCGCACCGTCAGGCGATGTTCAAGAACATGTCTGTCTCGCTGGTCGAGCATGAAGTGATCAAGACAACCCTGCCCAAGGCCAAGGAACTGCGTCGCGTTATCGAGCCGCTGATCACCTTGTCCAAGCAGGACAGCGTCGCAAACCGCCGTTTGGCATTTGCCCGCACGCGCTCTAAAGAAGCCGTCGGCAAACTGTTCAACGAGCTGGGTCCGCGTTACGCCGAGCGTCCGGGTGGCTACATCCGTATTCTCAAGTGCGGTTTCCGCGCAGGTGACAACGCGCCCATGGCTTATGTTGAGCTAGTGGACCGTCCGGTTGTTGAAGAAGCTGCCGGGGAAGAGTAAGCACCCCGTCGCTTCTTGAAAGCCCAATGAAAACCGACCCGACCGGGTCGGTTTTTTTATGGGCGCCAGTTCAATCCAGCCTGCTTATCCCTTTAGAATACGTTCAATGCGTCAGCGTACGTGCTAACCTGAGCGATTGGGAGCAAGGTCCGCGCGTCAAAGCCGTGGGATGAACCGTGTCGAGCAAACAAGGGGCAAGTATGGCAACGAGGGGAGTGACTTCAGGTGCTGCCGTGCGGTGGTGGCTTGTATGGGCCGTGGCTATCACTTTGTGGGCGCTAAGCAGCACCGCCCAGGCGAATAATCCGCGCTATGCGGGCATTGTGGTCGATCTGGAAAACGGCGAGGTGCTCTATTCGGAAAACGCCGATGCACCGCGCTACCCCGCCTCGCTGACCAAGATGATGACGATCTACCTGGCATTCGAAGCCGTCGAACGAGGCGAGCTGAGCCTGAGTCAGCCATTGCCTGTCTCCGCCCAGGCTTCTGCCATGCCGGCTACCAAGCTATGGCTTTCTGCTGGCAGTACCATTGACCTGGATACCGCCATTCGCGCGCTGGCCGTGCGCTCGGCCAATGATGTCGCCGTGGTGGTGGCCGAGGCGCTCGGCGGCAGCGAACAGCGCTTCGCGACCATGATGACCGCCAAGGCTCGCGAGCTTGGCATGAATTCCACCACCTTCCGCAACGCCTCGGGGCTACCCGACGACGCTCAGGTGACCACCGCCCGGGACATGCTGATTCTCTCGACCCGAGTGATGCAGGACTTTCCTCAGTACTACCACTACTTCGGCCTTCAGGAGTTCAGCTACAAGGGAACGCGTCACACCAGCCACAATCGCCTGGTGCGTGACTACCCGGGTGCCGACGGCTTGAAGACCGGCTTCATCCGCGCCTCGGGGTTCAACGTGGCCACTACCGCTGTTCATGATGGACGGCGCATGGTTGCCGTGGTCATGGGTGGGTTCAGCTCCTCCTCTCGCGATGCCCATATGGTGGATCTGCTCGATCGCAGCTTCGCCCGAGCGCGCCTTCGTGATAACACCACCTGGATGGCCGATACCAATTTCTCCCGGGAGTTCATGGCCTTTGCCGGGCCGTCCCAGCCGCTGACCACCCCGCCGGCCAGCACGCCGCCGTCACCGATTCTGGCCAATGTGGATACCACTACGCTTTCACCCGCCGCGACCGCTTCGGCGCCAGACCGACCGATGCCCAGCGCTGCCGCGCCCCAGCGGGTTCAGGTAACTCAGTCTCATGACCCGCTCCAGGCATTGATCGAAGAGCAGACTCAGGCTGCTCAAGCCCCCGCACCGCTCGCTCCGTCCAGCTACGCAAGCGGTGACTGGGGTATCCAGGTAGGCGCCTTCAGCCAGGCAAGTCACGCCGAGCAGCTCGCTCATCAGGCTGCCCAGCGCCTGCCCAACAATGTGGGCGGACGCGTGGCGGTCGATACCCTGGATGGCCAGACGCCCGTATTCCGCGCCCGGGTCGTGGCGCTGGACGAAGCGCGTGCCATCCAGGCCTGCCAGACGCTTCACGCTCAGGGCATGGATTGCATGGTGGTCAACGCAAGTCTTTGAGCCCATGTGAAGCTGGCCCCGCTAATGTCCGGTTAGCGGGGTTTTTTTTGAGGGCGTGGGTGGTTTATCCGTTAGCGGAAGTAGTGGGTTCAACACGCGGGGAGCGCGCTGTGGCAACGTCGTTGAAAGGAATACTGAGCATGTGCCTGGGAGTGCTTTTTCTGGCGCTGGGCGATGCAATCTCCAAATGGTTGGGTGAGGTGCACTCGCCGCTTCAGATCATCTTTTTCCGCACGCTGGTATCGCTGCCGCTCATTACCTTTCTGGCCCACTTTGCCGGCGGCCTGCGCACACTGGCCACGCGCCGTCCCAAGGTCCACTTGCTGCGCGGGTTGATCCATACCGCCACCATGACCTGTTTTATCATCGGCCTGATCCTGTTGCCTCTGGCCGAGGCGACCGCCATCGCTTTCGTGGCGCCGCTGTTTGTCACGCTGCTCTCGGTGCCGCTGTTGAATGAGCGTATCGACTGCCCGGTGCTGTGCGCTTCGCTGCTGGGGTTTGTAGGTGTGTTGATCGTGGTACGCCCGGGCGGCGACGCCTTTCATGTCGGTGCGCTGGTACTGGTGGCGGCCGCGTTTTTCTACGCGCTGATGATGATTACCGCGCGGCGCTACGGTGGTCGCGAACACTTGTGGGCCATGGTGTTCTACATGACCCTGGTGCCCATGGTGCTTTGTGGCCTCGCGCTGCCTTTTGTCTGGACGACACCGGCACCCGTGCATTGGCTGGGATTTCTGGTATCGGGGGTGCTGGGGGTGGGAGCGACGGCGTTCATCACCCTGGCATTTCGTCATGCCCCCGCAGCGATTGCCGCGCCGTTCGATTACACGGCCCTTCTATGGGCCGTGCTGCTCGGCTGGTGGTTCTGGGGCGAACTTCCGGACAAGTGGGTATGGGTGGGCAGCGCATTGATCATGGCCAGCGGCTTGTGGATTGCCTATCACGATCGCCGCACCACCTTGAAGCGCCGCCCGACGGCCTAGGCTTCACCCTTACGCAAAGACATCGCGCTTAGGCAAAGGCATAGACATCCATGGCCAGCACCCCGTGTTCCACGCTGTGGTGAAGCTGACGTGCATCGCCACCGGCGCCCATGGCCACCAGCATCGGCTGGAAATGCTCCGGGGTGGGGTGATTGCGGCTCGCCTCGGGAGCCCGTTGCCATTCCAGCAGCGCATCGCGGTTGTTCTGCGCGAACTGAGTGCTCACCCAGTCGGAAAATTCCCCCACCCAGGCGGGCATGGTGCTGTCCAGCGCCATGGTCTCGTACAGGTTGTGGGTCAAGCTGCCGGAACCGATGATCAGCACGCCCTCTTCACGAAGTGCGGCGAGCTTTTCTCCCAGCGCGACCAGTTGCTCGTTGGACCAGCGAATGGGCAACGATACCGAGACCACCGGGATATCCGCCTTGGGAAACATCAGCGACAGCGGCACCCAGGCGCCGTGGTCGAACCCACGTTCTACCAGGTGGGCCTCCAGGAGCGTGGCCAGGCGCTGGGCCAATGCCGGCTCGCCGGGCGCCGGGTAGCGACACTCGAACAGCTCCCGGGGGAAGCCGCCGAAGTCATGAAGGGTTTCCGGCCAGGCGGCATGGCTCACCTTGAGCGCCAGGCTTTCCCAGTGGGCGGATACCACCACGACCGCCTTGGGGGTCAGGTTGTGCCCCAGCTCGCGCAGGAAGCGGTGAGCGGGGGTGGACGTCAGGGCCAGCATGGGCGAGCCATGGGAAATGAACAGGCTAGGTAGCATGATCTCGTTCTCCTCTGCCAGGCCCCGGCGTCGCCGGGGCCTGGCGTGATGATTAGTGGGCGCGTTCGGTCAGGCTGAAGCGACCGCCGCCCAATCCTGCCTGGACCAGTAACGCGACGGCCCAGAAGATCGGAAATTCCCAGCCGCCGCCTTCGTTCGAGAACATCCAACCGTTGTCCAGATGGACCGAGGCGGCGCCCAGCAGCAGCGGAATCATCGCAAGGCTGACCCAGCGGGTGTAGAGGCCCAGTATCAGTGCCAACCCGCCGCCGAGTTCACCGGCGATGGTGAGGTAGGCCAGAAATCCGGGCAGCCCCAGCGACTCGAAGTAGCCAACCGTGCCCGGCACGGTGAACACGAGTACTTTCAAGAGGCCATGGGCCAAGGCCATGACGCCTAGAGAGACGCGTAAAAGCGCCGTGGCGTAAGGTTGATAGGAGGTAGCAGCAGGGGGGTGCGCGGCGATGGTCATGGGGGGCTCTCCAGAAGCGTTCAAGTATGTTGCTGATGGAGATACTTTAAAGAGAAGTGACGCGAAGATAATCTGCGCTTTTCTTACTTTACTGTTGCGCTGGGCGCGATAATCCCATGGCGGTTTCCCAGCAGGGCGGATCGCCCCAGGCCTCGGCAAGCCGTGCGATGAAGCGCTCGACCTTGACGGGCAGGTAGCGGCGCGCCGGATAGAGGGCGTGAATATCCAGCATGACCGGCGGCTGATCGGTCAGAATAGCCACCAGGCGGCCGGCCAGAATGCTCTGTGTGACCAGAAAACTGGGCTGCTGAGCGATACCTAGCCCCGCTTCGGCCATGTGGGTCAGCACATCGCCGTTATTGCTTTCGAGGGGGCCTTTGGGAGCGAGGGTCGTGGCATTTCCGAGCTGCCAGTCGCTGGTGGTCTGGCCGCTTCGGTAGCGCAGGCAGTGGTGTTTGGCCAGCGCCTCCAGGGTGGTGGGGGTGCCCATTCGCTCAAGATACTCAGGCGAGGCACAGAAAAGCATGCGACAGCGGGTGAGCCGACGGGCGATGAGGCTGGAATCCGCCAGCCGTCCGATACGGATCGCCACGTCATAGCCCTCCTCGACAAGATCCACCCGGCGGTCGTTAAGATCCAGGCGCACCTGCAGGCGGGGATGCTCCACCATGAAACGCGCTACCAGCGGTGACAGATGACGCACGCCAAAGCTCATCGGCGCATTGATGCGCATTTCGCCGCGCACCTCCAGAGAGGCGCTTCCGACATCGCTTGCTGCTTCGTCCAGCGCGTTCAGGATCGTTTGCGCGTGGGCCAGGTAGCGCTCGCCCTCGGTGGTGAGGTGGATGCGTCGGGTAGTGCGCTGCAAAAGGCGTACCCCCAGGGTTTCTTCCAATGCCATCACCTGGCGGGAAAGCCGGGTGCGAGAGATATCCAGTGCTTCGGCGGCGCGAGTGTAGCTACCCAGTTCGGCCACCTTCACGAAAGCGCTGATATGTTCGAACTGATGTTTCATCGCCTGAACGCTTTTGCGGCCTGGCAGGGGTCCGGTGTGCCGCAGATCGCCGAGATCACCGCCAATCCGTCGGCGCCGGCATCAAATACCCGGGTGGCGTGCTCGGCCTTCAATCCGCCAATGGCTACGCTTGGCAGGCGGCTTGCTCGGGCCAGGGCCGCCAGGCCGTCAAACCCCAGCGGCGCGGCGTGGTCCTGCTTGCTGGGGGTGGCGAAGACCGGCCCCAGCCCGACATAATCCAGCGCCTCGAGTGGGGCGCTTTCGAGCTGGCCGAGGGTATTGATCGAGAGGCCGATGATCGCCTTGTCACCGAGTGCGTGGCGAGCATCGAGCGCGGCGGCGTCACTTTGGCCCACGTGCAGGCCGTCGGCGCCGCTTTCCAAGGCCACTGTCAGACGATCATTGATGATCAACGGTACGCCGCTACCGCAAAGCACTGCTTTCAAGCGTCGGGCCTGGGCAATGAGGTCGTCATCGCTTGCCTGCTTGTCACGAAGCTGAACCACGGTAACGCCGCCTTTCACGGCGGCTTCCACGGTCCGTTCCAAGCCAAGGGCGCGGCAAAGAGTGGCGTCGGTCACCAGATAGAGTGAAAGATCGAGAGTCACCGGCGCCCGCCTTCGCTCTCTTGAAGGACAGTTTCCCAGCGGGCCTGGCGCGAAAGTGCATCGGGGGTAAGCTGATACAGCGCGTCCAGCAACTCGACCTGAAAGCTGCCGGGCCCTTGGGCTTTTTTACCTGCCCGACTGCCCGCCAGGGCGAAACTGGACAGCGCCGCCACGCTTGCCTGGAAGGGGTCTTCTGGAGTGGCAGCCACAAAGCCCGCCACAATGGCGCTGAGCCCGCAGCCCAGCGTCGTCACCCGGGGCATCAGGGCGTGTCCTCCGCTGACGCGGGCGTGCCGGGTACCATCAGTGATGAAATCCTGCTTGCCGGTCATGGCCACGATGCAGTCGTACTGTCGGGCAAGGGCTATGGCTGCATCATCGGCGTCTTGGGTGTCGGGGGCGGCGTCCACCCCGCGGCCCTGGTTTTCAAGCCCGCCAAGGGCCAGCACTTCCGAGGCATTGGCACGAATGACCGAAGGCCCGTGGGCCAACAACTTTTCACAAAGCGCCTGTCGGTATGCCGTCGCGCCCACCGCGACCGGATCCAGCACCCAGGGGATGCCCCGTTGCCGGGCGGTTTCGGCGCACAGTAGCATCGCTTCGGCCCAATGGGGGGAGATCGTGCCAATGTTGATGGAAAGGGCGTTGGCGATGGCGGTAAACGCAGGCGCTTCCTCTTTGGCGTGCAGCATGGCCGGCGAGGCGCCGATAGCCAGTAAAAGGTTCGCGCTCGAGTTCATGGCCACGAAATTGGTCATGCAGTGCACAAGCGGCGTCATGCCTTGCAGGGCGCTCAGGTAGGCGCCAAGGGGGGGTAGGTTCATAGCATCCTCCCGGCGAGGAGGTGGTGAAGACACCACGACTCCCTACGCCGGTACTATCCGGTTCAGGTTCAAAGGGTGCCTCTCAGCCCGTCATCGGGCGCCCCTGTCGTGGGTCTACTATCCGGATCCAGACGCGGCTTGTAAAGCCGTGGGATGGCTTAATGCACCGCGTCCATGGCGTGCTGCTGAAGAGTGACCAGCGGGATGATATCCAGCGTCTTCTCGTTGGTGCCGGACAGGATGACCGGAGGCGCCAGCCCCACGTCGGCGGCATCCTGCCAGCGCTTGGCACAAAGACACCAGCGATCTCCCGGCGCCAGACCCGGAAAGCCGAACGCCGGGCGTGGTGTGGTCAGGTCGTTTCCCTGGGCCTGGGAAAACGCCAGGAACTCTTCGGTCACGATGGCACACACCGAGTGCACGCCGATATCGTCCGGGCCTACGCGACAAAAGCCATCGCGATAGAAACCGGCCTTGGGGCTATGGCAGCAAGGCGTCAATGGTTCACCAAAGACATTACGGTCACGAGACATGGAGCCTCCGGGTATCAGGGCTGGAATTAACCAAGAACTGCCCTCATTGTTAAGTAATTCGATCAAAGCGGCGCAAAGAAGCGCTGCACTTGTCTCGATTAGACTACAGCCTTGTACAAAGTATCGGTTTCGTCAAAGTTTAGCGGGAAATAAGGAGCATTTCATGAATTTTCAAGGCGAGCAGTATCCCGGCGTCGTTCCGGCACCAGTCAACACCCAAGGGTTTCGTCTCAACCACACCATGCTGCGGGCGAAGGACCCCCAGGTATCGCTTGCGTTCTACTCGCGCGTGTTCGGCATGCAGGTGCTGCGTCGGCTCGATTTCGAAGAGATGCAGTTCTCGCTCTATTTCCTCGCCAACGTCGAAGCCGGCGAAGCGGTTCCCGAAGATACCCAGGCGCGCACCGCCTGGACGTTCAGCCAGAAAGGGCTCTTGGAGCTGACCCACAACTGGGGTACCGAAGCGCAGGCGGACTTCGCCTATCATGACGGCAACGCCGAGCCTCAGGGGTTTGGTCATATCTGCTTCAGCGTGCCGGATCTCGCCGCCGCCCAGGCCTGGTTCGATACCTGTGATGTGACGTTCATCAAACGGGCCGATCAGGGAAAGATGAAGGACGTGATCTTTATCAAGGACCCGGACGGCTACTGGATCGAAGTGATTCAGGCCGATCTGATGGCGGGAATGGGCGACTGACGTGGCACATTTGCTTTTCCGGCTACGCCATGTGACCGATGAAGAAGCCATGGAGGTGCGCGCACTGCTCGACGCGAACGGCTTCGAGACGTATGAGACCCAGGCGGGCGTTTTCCGCCTGGGGGTCGATGCGATCTGGCTGCGCCATGACGCGGAGCGTGAGGCCGCCGAAGCAGTGCTGGCCGAATATCAGCAAGCGCGCCAGGCAAGTGAGCGCCGCGCCCATGAAGAGGCCCTGGCCCGAGGCGAGGCGCCGACGCTCTGGCGTCGCTTCATGGCTCACCCTTTGCAGGTGGCGCTCACCATCGTCGCGGTGCTGCTCATTGCTCTGCTGACGCTTTGGCCCTTTATCGGCTTGAGTGCGCTGTGAAACCGTCAAGCCGCCGTGAGGTGGCCGCGCTTGAGGTAGAGATACACCCCCTCGTCACCGGCGCCGAGGGCCGGCAATGCCCCGTAAGGATAGCGACACCAGCTGCCCGCCGGGTACTCGGTAGTGCCCTCCCGAAGCGTGCCTTCCAGCACGAACACCTCAAGGCCCTTGCTTAGCTGAGGATGGCTGAGGGTGACGCCGGGCGCCCAGCGCTCAAGGCTTACCCGTTCCTGGCCGTGGGTATGCAGCATCTTGTAGCGTATGCCTTCGCGCTGGTCGGGCTGCCAGGGCAGCCGGTGCGCGGGCATCGCCACCTGCAGCGTATCGCTGTGCTCGAACTGATGCAGCTTGACCAGAATCAGCGCGCCTTCATCGCCTATCTGCGGGGTGTGGTCAGTGCCGATGGGGTTGCGCAGGTAGCTGCCTGCCGGGTAACGGCCGTGCTCGTCGCCGAATACGCCCTCCAGCACGAAGATCTCCTCGCCGCCCCCGTGAACGTGGCGCTCGAACCGGCTGTTGGGCGCGTAGCGTACAAGACTCGTCGCCCGAGCCACTTCACCTCCGATGCGGTCCAGCATCATGCGCTCCACCCCGGCGCTGGGGGAGGCAACCCACTCGTACGTCTCAGGCGTCACACAGGCAAACCGGGAGAAATCGGCGTTCAAACGCATGGGGGAAACTCATGTTCACCAGGAAAAGGGGGTCAGTCTCCTTACCCAGCGGGCAAAATGCAACGTATAAACACGCGCGGCACACATCGAGGCGTGCCGCACGCGACCTCGTACGGCCGGTTTAACCCTCCAGATTAGCACGCGGAGCCGGCCGGGCCCTGAGCGTTCGCCTAAGCGGTCACTCACCACAAGGTGGGTGGGGCTGGGCACACAAAAAAGCGCCCGCGAAGGGCGCTTGAAACAGAACTCCGAGGGGCTTTTTGCTCAGTGGCTGTGCTCGTGGCTATGTTCATGGTCATGGCCATGGCCATGATCGTGCTCGTGAGCATGATTGTGGCTCTGCTCATCGTGACCGGGCTGGGCCAGGGCGCTGTGCAGAAGCTCGGCGTTTTGACGCATCATGCCAAGGTAGGTGCTGGCGGGACCTTCGCTGGCCAGGGCATCGGCGTAGAGCGTGCCGGCAATCTCGAGCCCGGTCTCTTCGGCCAGTTGCTGAATCACCGCCGGGTTGGTCATGTTCTCGTGAAAGAGCGCCTGAACGCCTTCAGCGTTGATCACATCCACAAGCGCTGCCATGCTGGCGCCGCTGGGTTCCACTTCGGTAGACAGCCCCGAGGGGGAAAGAAAGCGAACGCCGTAGGCGCTGGCGAAGTAACCGAAAGAGTCGTGACCGGTAATCACGCTGGTCGAAGACGGCACCTCGCTGATCAGCTCGCGAATCTCGCTGTCCAGTTCAGCCATGTCTTCCAGGTAGCGCTCGGCATTGGCCCGGTAATCATCGGCGTTCTCTTCGTCGACGTCGATCAGGCCATCGCGGATGTTGGCGATATAGACTTCGGCCTGGGCCATGTCCTGCCAGGCATGCGGGTCGAAGTCGCCGTGCACGTGATCGGTATCGTGGTCGTGGCCATGGTCATGCCCATGGCTGTGATCGTGCCCATGATCGTGTTCATGTTCATGGCTATGGTCATGCCCGTGATCATGGCTGTGTTCGTGATCATGGCCATGATCGTGGGCATGGTAATCCAGTGGCTCGATGCCGTCGGTCGCCGTCACCAGCCGGCCCTGGTAGTCGCTGGAATCCAGCAGGCGATCCATCCAGCCTTCGAACAACAGGCCATTGAATACCACAAGATCCGCCTCGGCCAGGGCTCGCGCATCACCAGGGCGTGGCGAGTAGACGTGGGCGTCGCCGTCCGGGCCAACCAGGGCGCTTACTTCAACGTGTTCACCGCCTACGTTCTCGACCATATCGGCCAGAATGGAGAAACTGGTGACCACTTGAACGCGCTCGGCAGCGATGGCGGCAGGCAGGGCAAGTAGTGTGGACACGCCCACCAGCAGTGGGGCAAAACGTAGCGACATGACAGCTCCTAATGCGGGGTATGGGAAAGCTCGGACGCCGCCTCGAGCGGCGCCGTTTTACGACGTAGTTTGGCGGCCAGACTGTGGTAGCGACCAAACAGCGCCGAGAAGAAGTAGGCCACGCCTGCCAGCAAGATGATGCTCGGTCCCGAGGGAAGATCCAGATGATAGGAGAGCAAGAGCCCGCCGGTACTGGCGATCATGGCCAGCACCACCGCGATGCCCATCAACCCCTCGAGCCGCTTGCTCCAGAAGCGTGCGGCGGTGGCGGGCAGCATCATCAGCCCAACGGCCATCAGCGTGCCCAGGGTTTGAAAGCCCGCGGTCAGGTTGAGTACCAGAAGGCCGAGAAAGACACTGTGTACCCAGCCGTTGCGTCGGCTTTGACCGCGCAAGAAGAGCGGATCCAGGCACTCGACCACCAGCGCGCGGAAGATGAAGGCCATGATAAGGACAATCAGCGTACTGATGCCGGCAATCAGTAACAGCGCGGTGGAGTTGATCGCCAGGATCGAGCCGAACAGCACGTGGGTCAGATCCACGCTGCTGCCGCCCAGCGAGATCAGCATGACGCCTGCCGCCAGCGAAATGATGAAGAAGCTGGCCATGGCCGCGTCTTCACGCTGGCCGCCCATTTTCGACACCGCCCCCGCTAAAAGCGCCACCAGCAGGCCGAACAGCACCCCGCCAATACTCATCACCGGCAACGAAAAACCGGCCAGCAGAAAGCCCAGCGCCACGCCCGGCAAGATGGCATGGGCCATGGCGTCGCCAATCAGGCTCATGCCGCGCAGCACCAGAAACACGCCCAATGGGGGCGCGGCGATGGAAAGCGCCAGCCCCCCGACCACCGCGCGGCGCATGAAGCCGTAGTCGAAGGGGGCGATCAGCCAGGCATCAAGCAGTTCCCACATGCTGACCTCCCAGATTGAAGGCCATGGGCCGTGCGGGCATGTGGGTGGGGTGTTCCAGCGCCTCGGGGGGCATCCAGCGGCCGTGACCGCCATTGAGCATCAGCACTTCGTTGGCCAGTCGCTTCAAGTGATCCATATCGTGCAGCACGATGATGATTGTCATGCCGTTATCGGCCATCTGGCGCAGAATCGTGACCAGAATATCCACCGTTTCACGATCCACGTTGGCAAACGGCTCGTCGAGCAGCAAAAGCTCGGCTTCCTGCATCAGGGTGCGGCCGATCAGGGCGCGCTGGCGCTGTCCGCCGGAAAGCTCGCCCAGGGGGCGGTGGGCCAGATGCGAGATACCCAGCCGGCTCATGATGTCACGCCCCTTGCGATAGTGCGCCGCACAGTAACCTTTCAGGGCTCCATGGCTTGGCCATGTGCCGGTCATTACCAGTTCTTCGACACTCATGGGGAAGGTAAGATCGAGTGCCAATTGCTGAGGCAGCCACGCCCGGCGCTCGGCAGCGACCTGGCATTCCACCTTGCCGGCCATGGGCCGAAGCTCGCCCATGATGGCCTGGATCAGCGTGCTCTTGCCCGCGCCGTTGGCGCCAATAAGGGCGGTAATCGCCCCGGGCAGAAAATCGCCCTGCAGGTGTTCAAGCACCATGCGTCGGCCCTGGGCCAGGTGAAGATCGTGCAGGCGTAGACGGCTATGTTCTCGATGGCTCATCAAACCCACCCGCCGGCCCAGAACACCAGCAACCAAAGCGCCAGTAGTGGTATTGCTACCAGCATCAAGCGCTTCGTGGCGGAAAGTGACATCAGCGAAAAGTGGCAGGGCCCTTCGCGATTATGGCGATGTGTACGGTGACTCACGGAAACTCCTCTCACTTCCTGATTAGGTTATAACATAACATTTATAAATGCCAAAAAATTGCCGAGTATTCTACTCGCTTCCCTCACCATGACAATCACTCGTCGGCCAGGAACGCGGCGCTCCCCGACCGCCAGGCTACAATGGTGGGCGCGGGCGCCGCTTTCTTGAAAGACAGACTGCTGCAAGGACAGATTGTCTGAACGTGAGACTGCTTGAGAGAGATTACGGGAAAGGCCGTTCGCTAGAGGCTGTACAAATGGGGTTGGGCGGGCCCGGTAAGCCGACCAAGCTGATCAAAATCCACCCGGTTGATCTCGTCATCGTAAAACACCCCTTCCCGGTGAAGGTTGCGTACCACGCGTACCCGGTCGGGCTGACCCCGATCGTCCACGCCCAGCACCCAGGCAAGATAGCCGTGAGAAAATTCGACCAGGCTGCCCAGCGGGTAGAAGCCGTGGCGTTGTACGTAGCGGGTCACCCAGTGGCGGTCAAAGCGCTCCGGGCGGTTGTACAGGTAGCGATACGCCTGCACGACATCCAGCGGTGGGCGATCGCCCCGGGGGCGGGTCATGGCATCGATGACATCGATGACCGCCGCCATGCGAGCGACGGGGGAGAGTTCGTCACCCTTCACGCCGCGTGGGTAACCCGAGCCGTCCAGACGCTCGTTGATGTCGCCGATGATATCGCGCTCCAGCGCCTCGAACGGATAGCCCACCTTGGCCATGGCGGTCAGCTGCGTCTCCACGTGAGCCCGCAGGCGGCAGCGCTGGGCCTCGTTCATGTCGCTTTCAAGGGAGGGCAGCGTTTCATCGATCAGCATCGCCTTGCCCATATCGTGAATCAGTGCCGCCCTGACCGCCCGGTGGGTTTCGGTGGCCAGCGCCGGTTCGGCCAACATCAGATCGGCCAGTTTACCGGCCACGTTCAACGAGTGCTGCATCCAGATGGGTTCATCCTTGAGGCAGGTCAGGCTATAGAAGAATGCCTGACGCCCCTTGCCGTGCAGCTTGATCAGCTTGTTGGCACTGCGCTCCAGACGCTCGACCGGCAACGGCTGGTGGCTTTGCAACGCCATCAAGAAAAGGTGCAGGTCGCGGGTGATTTCCCGCAGCACCGATACCGCGCGAGAAGAGCGCGGACGCTTCAGGCTTTGCCGGCGCGAGCGCTTTTTGGCATCGGGCGAGGTATAGAGCTTGGTCGGCGCGGCCAGGCGTGACCCTTCCCCGGTGCGCCAGGCAATCTCGCGTTCGGTGGATGAGACGATATACGTCAGATTCTGTTGCAGGGCGCGGTCGAGACCTTCAAAGGCAAGCCCGACCGCCGCCTCATTCATGTAGGGAATGGGGGTAATATGGCGAATCGAGACGCTGGCACTGAAGCGCTCACCGCTTGGAAAGGTAAGTACCATATAAGGGACACGCGCCCCTTCGGTCAGCGGCGCGCACTCGCATAGAGATAAATGGACCAGGCAGCCGCCGCCAGAGATATCGTGAAGCCTTGCCTGGATAGGGGGCTGCTCGGCGAACAGCGCAAGTGCCGCACCTACCGGCATGTCCTTTCTCAGCTTGATGCGCGCATGGCCCCGGCGGGCGGCGGTAATCAGGCGCTTGGGCAGCCTGCCGCGTATGGTCAGCGCCTCGCCGTGGCGCTCGGCTTCAAGCACGGTGATACCGTCAAAGCTCAACACCTGGTTGGTTTCGGCCTTGAGCGTCAAGGAACGCTGGCCCAAGGTGGCAGGCGCCAGACTGCCGGCATCGGTAATCACCAGCGACAGCTCATCCGCCTCAAGGCAAAGCTTGTCCAGGTGAGCGGGATAGTCCGGCGGTTGATTGTTGAACGCTACCGTCAGCGCGTGGCGGCGATCGTCCAGCCCCGCCAGTACCTCGACGATATGGCGCTCATCCAGCACCTCCACCATATCCACATTTGTCGCTAAAGCCGCGTCCATAAGTTTCTCTTTATAATCAGGAACAAGCTCTATCGCCGCGTTGAGCGGCGCTGTTGTCTCGCGTTATCGTCACCCAGGCTACTCAGTAGCGCCAGGTCGCGCCAATTTGCTGCGGCGCGAGCATCACCGCGTACTCGCCTTCCAGGGTAATGGGGCCTAAGGAGACCCGGGCCGGCTGAAAGCGATTGATGGCGGAGGACGCCTGGTTGGGCTGTGTCCAGATCTGCAGCTCGTTGACCAGCATGCCCGAGGCAAAATTGATCGCCGCGTCGTCGCCGCGCCCATCCGCGGCAATCACCCCGGCGGCCACGGTATTGACCACCAGCGAGCCGACCCGCGCACCAAAGCCCCGGCGTGCCCGCTCTGCCTGGGCAAGTTCCAGCCCCAGCGCCTGAACACCGCTTAACTCACCGTCGGCTTTCAAGCGCTCGTAGCGCGCAAGTGCCGCCGGGTGGGGTTGGCGGTCGGTGAACATGCCGCCCAGCGCCAGGGCGGACTTCACCGCTCCCACACGGGCGTCGTATCGGTCGTCCCGGCTGCTGGATTCACTGGCCTGATACGCGTTCACCGCCAGACTCGTCGCGTAGATCCCCGTCCACCCCCACTGCCACACATTGGCCTGGCGCGCGCCGTTTTCGAACACGTCGTCGTACTGCGTCCAGTCATTGGCGGTTTGCGCGTGAACCGGAAGAGCGAACGCGCACACAAGCGCGCAGAGCCAAGGGTGTAGCCGCATGGTCAAAGCCTTTTAGTTATAAAAATACACGCTAAGCGTAGCACGTCGCTCCAAACCTGCTGGAATTAAATCAAACGTTTTAATGCCTAAGTATGAGTGAGTTTGATGGAGATCAATTGCAAAGAATGGTTAGATGGCAAAAAAGACTGAGGGGGTGTGCTGTGGACGACTTTTCACCTACCGATTTAAAAACCATTCTGCATTCCAAGCGGGCCAATCTTTATTACCTGCAGCACTGCCGGGTGCTGGTCAACGGCGGCCGGGTCGAGTACGTCACCGATGAGGGCAGTAAGTCGCGCTACTGGAATATCCCCATCGCCA
The DNA here is from genome assembly GCF_968048975.1 of Vreelandella xerophytica. Next base: position 214,249 of record NZ_OZ309106.1, read on the forward strand.
ATACCACCTCGCTTTTGTTGGGCACCGGCACCTCGATTACTCAAGCGGCGATGCGCGAGCTTGCCAAGGCAGGCGTGCTGGTGGGTTTTTGTGGCGGCGGTGGCACGCCGCTGTTTGCCGCCAACGAAGTGGATGTCGACGTTGCCTGGCTAACCCCGCAAAGCGAGTACCGGCCCACGGAGTACCTGCAGTACTGGGTGCGTTTTTGGTTCGATGACGTAAAACGCCTGGATGCCGCCAGGGCGTTCCAGCAGGCCCGCCTTGCGCGTATCGAAGCGCTGTGGACCAGCCGGGTAATGAAAGACGCCGGGTTCGTCATTGCAACCAACCATTTGCATGGCGCGCTGGGTCACCATCGCGAAGCGATCGCCCAGGCACCCAGCACGGTTGACCTGCTCACCCTCGAAGCGCGCCTGACCAAAACGCTTTTCAAATTAGCGGTGAACGCCACCGACTATGGCGACTTCACCCGTGCCAAACGCGGTACCGGCGTTGACCCCGCCAACCGCTTTCTCGACCATGGCAACTACCTGGCGTATGGGCTGGCCGCCACCGCTACCTGGGTGTTGGGCATCCCGCATGGGCTTGCCGTGTTGCACGGCAAAACCCGCCGGGGCGGGCTGGTGTTCGATGTGGCGGATCTTGTCAAAGACGCCGTGATTCTGCCCCAGGCGTTTATCTCTGCCATGCGTGGCGATGAAGAGCAGGAATTTCGCCAAGCCTGCATCGAGCGCCTGACCCGGACCGAATCCCTCGATTTCATGATCGATACGCTCAAGGACGTGGCCCAGGCGCTGGGGCATCAAGAGAAGAGCGGCGAGCCATGAACGTGCTGCTGATCTCCCAGTGCAACAAGAACGCGCTCAAGGAGACCCGGCGTATTCTCGATCAGTTCGCCGAGCGCCGAGGGGACCGCACCTGGCAAACACCGATCACCCAGGCCGGGCTTGATACGTTGCGTAAGCTTTTACGCAAATCCGCCCGTAAGAACACCGCCGTGGCCTGCCACTGGATTCGTGGGCATGATCATAGCGAGCTTGTGTGGGTGGTGGGGGATGCAGCGAAATTTAACACGCAGGGGGCCACGCCGACCAACACCACCCGGCGCAATATTCTTCGTGCCCAGGACGAAAACGACTGGCACAGCGGACGGCTGATTCATCTGCTCGCTTCGCTGGCGGCGCTTTTCCATGATTTAGGTAAGGCCAGCCAGGCATTTCAATGGCGCCTTCTGGGCAAGCTCGAAGGGCGCAATCGTTACCGCCACGAATGGGTGTCGCTGCGCTTGTTGGAAGCGTTTGTGGGCGACGACGATGACGCCGGTTGGCTGCGCCGCCTTGAAAACTCAGCGGCAGCCGATGACGCCTGCTGGCTTGGAAGCTGGGTGGAGACATTACATCGTGATGGTCTGGATGACGCCAGCAAGCCTCCACCCTTCAATCACTTGCCCCCGTTGGCCGCTGCCGTTGGCTGGCTGATCGTCAGTCATCACCGCCTGCCCGCACTACCCGCCTACGAAGACGATGGCATTACCCAAAAGTGGTCCGGCGCTAAAGCGCCGCTCAACACGGATAACCTGCCCACGCTACCCCGCGATATTACGCCCGCGTGGAATGAGCGGGTCGAGGCGGCCCCGGAAAAAGACGTGGCGCCTTACTGGTACTTTCCCCACGGCTTACCGGTCACCGAGAAATCCTGGCGCGACCGCGCGCAGCGCCTGGCCCGTCAGTTGGGAGAATGCAAATGGGAGGTGCCGCCACTGGAGGCGCCCTATGTGATGCATCTGGCTCGCATGGCGCTGATGTTGGCTGACCACCACTACTCAAGCTTGACCGGCCAGGGGCGCTTATCTGGCTCGTGGTCACAAACGCTATACGCCAACACGGCCACGGTGAATGGCAAGCGCCAGCCCAGTCAGCCGCTGACCGAGCACTTGCTCGGCGTCACGCGGGCGGTTGGCGAAATCACCCATCGCCTGCCCGATATGGTGAACGCGATGAGCGGCATCACCGGCCACAAGGGCTTCAAAGCGCGCAGCAAGAATCCGCGTTTTCGTTGGCAGGACAAAGCCTATGACCTGGCCGTCGGTCTGCGCGAGAAAAGCGCCACCCAGGGTTTTTTCGGGATCAATATGGCCTCGACCGGGTGCGGCAAGACGATTGCCAACGGGCGAATTATCTACGGCTTGAGTAAGCCCGAAACCGGGGCGCGCTTTTCGATTGCCTTGGGCCTGCGCACTCTGACGCTGCAAACCGGCCAGGCCTACCGTGAGCGACTCGGCCTTGGCAGCGATGACCTGGCCGTGCGCGTGGGCGGCGCCGCTAGCCGGGCGCTTTTCGAGCACCAGCAAGCCCAGGGCGGTTCGGATTCGCGGGCCGAGCTGCTCGATGAACAAAGCCATGTGCATTTCGAGGGCAATGTGGACGCGCACCCGGCGCTGAGCAAGGCCGTTACCGACCCGCGCACGCGAGCGCTTATCTGCGCGCCAATTCTTGTCACCACCATCGACCACCTGATGCCCGCCACCGAAAGCCTTCGCGGCGGCCACCAGATCGCCCCCATGCTGCGTCTGATGAGTAGCGACCTGGTACTCGACGAACCGGATGACTTCGATATCAAGGATCTGCCCGCGCTCACCCGGCTGGTCTACTGGGCGGGCATGCTGGGCTCTCGGGTGCTGCTCTCGTCAGCGACGCTGCCGCCCGCCCTGGTGCGTGGCCTGTTCGATGCCTACCGGGAAGGCCGCGCTGAATATCAGCGCCACCGGGGCGAGCCGGGTGCTCCCGTCGAGCCGGTATGTGCCTGGTTCGATGAGCATGGCTGCACCCAGGCGAGCTGCGCTGATGGCATACGTTTCGATGCCGCGCATAGCGCCTTTGCCCATAAGCGGGCGGCAAAACTGGTCAAGCAAGACCCGTTACGCCGAGGCTATCTGGTTCCCTTTTCGGCCCCGTCATCGCTCGATGCAATGGCCGATACGCTGGCGCAAACGGTACTAACCCAGGCACTGGCGCTGCACGCGGCGCATCACACCCAGGACCCGCAAAGCGGCAAACGCGCCAGTTTCGGGCTGGTACGCATGGCCAATATCGCGCCCCTGGTGGCGGTGGCTCAGGCGCTCTATCGTGCGGACGTTCCCGCTGGTACGCATATTCACCTCTGTGTTTACCACTCGCAGTTTCCGCTGCTACTGCGCTCGCGGCTGGAAGCCCGGCTCGACCGCGCGCTGGATCGCCGCGATGAATGGGGCGTATTCGATCTGCCGGATATTCAAGCGCGATTGAAGGGGGAGGCGAGTGAGCATCTCTTTATCGTGCTGGGTTCGCCGGTTACCGAGGTGGGCCGCGACCACGACTACGACTGGGCTATTGTCGAGCCCTCTTCCATGCGCTCGATCATTCAGCTTGCCGGGCGCATTCGCCGCCACCGGCCTCAGCCTGTCAACACGCCCAACATCGCCCTGCTCGATACCAACGTGAAGCACCTGCAAGGGGAGCGGGTCGCGTTTAGCCATCCCGGCTTTGAAGACAACAACTGGCTTTTGACGCAGCACCGCCTCGGCGCATTGCTGCGCGAGCCGGAAATCGACGTGATCGACTCGCGCCCGCGCCTGACGCCGAGTGAAGCGCTGGAGCCTGCTGGGAAGCTGGTCGACCTGGAGCATGCCCGGCTGGCCTCGCTGATGGTGGAAGGCGCAGCGCTACCTGTTTCAACGGGCCGCCGTAAACGGCGGGGCGGGTCACCCAGAGTTGAGTTGGGCGCCTACCTATTCTACCGGCCCGCCTCGATGGCCCTCAGCGCCACGGCACTGCAGCATGCCCCGTTTCGCGAAGATAACGCCCAGGAAAGCGAGTTCGTACTCTTGCCGGATAAAGCGGAGGAGGGCTATCTGTTTTACCGCATTGAGCAGAACGGCCGTGAAGAGACGCTGACGCCTGTAGAGCGCGAACTGGACCGGCTACCGGATGCGCTATTGGAAAACCCGCACGTCACACCTTGGAACGAGCCGGACTATATGACCGCGCTTGCTGAGCAAGCTGACGCCATGGATATGAGTCTCGAGCGCTGTGCCAACCGCTTTGGCCGCATTCGCTTGAAGACCGACTACGCCCCGTACGGATGGCATTTTCATCCGGCGCTGGGATTTGTTAGTAGAAAATAAATAAGGAGAAGTTTGTGGAAGAGAGAGAAGAAAACGGTGCCTCATTGAGGGGGAAACTAGAAATCTTTCTTGCCGCAAGACTGGAAAAGCGGCTGGAAGCACAGAAAGATGAAGGCAAGCGTGCTGCTCTGATAGAGCGCTTTATGTTTGATAACTGGTTCGGGTATGCCGCAAACAAAATAGAGAAACTGCAAGCCGCTACGCATGTCGCTAAATTCTCACATCCCTCGATAAAAAAAGCTTCCGATATATATTTCAATATCTCGGAAATCGAGAGAGAAGGTCTGATTGGTACTCATTCCATCGCTTGGGAATCCTTCCAGCATGACTTGTCTGCGGGAAATGCCGCTGATCTGGATGGAGATATTAAAGAGTTTTTGCGAATCAATCATGGTGGCAGAACCATATTCGATATGATTCTTGCACAAGATGAAGAGCTAAAAGCAGCGGTGAGCTCTGATCCCGGCCAAGCCGAACACATAATGCAAGCGCTGCTTTCTTTAAAGGATACCCGCAACGAAAAACGCTCTCACGCGCTGAGCAAACAGGTTTTCTGGCTGGTGCATGAAGACCCTTCATTGGATAAAAACTACTATCTTCTTTCGCCAATGCTTGCCACATCGTTGGCACATGCTGTTTTTAAAACCATCAGTGAAAGTCGGTTTGGCGCGTCTTCAAAGGAAGGCCGAAATGCCCGACGTGCGGGTAAAGCCTTTGATGGCGAGTATCATGATTATCCTGGTTTGGCGGTGCAGAAGATGGGGGGATCTAACCAGCAAAACGTCAGCCAACTCAACAGCGAGCGCGGCGGACAGAACTACCTGCTGGCCTCGCTGCCACCCCACTGGCAGTCGCGTGAGATTACCCCGCCCATGCGCGAGGCGTTTCGTACCTTCAAACGTCGCCCCGAGGTGTGGAAAACGCTGCATGAGCTAAAACGCTTTCTGGAAACCGACCCCGCGAAAAACATGCACACGCGAGATGTGCGCGATGACTTTACCGCACTGCTGGTCGACGAGCTGATGTTGTTCACCTTCGATATGCACTCGCTGGCACCCGGCTGGACCGCCGATGAAAAGTGCCAGTTGATCAGTGATGAGCAGTTCTGGCTCGACCCTGGACGCGCGACTTTGGATGCCGACTTTGCTCATGCTCGGCGCCAAAGCAACTGGCACGAAGTTGTCAGTGACCGTGCGGCAGGATGGCTCAACCATGAGCTCAGTTATAAGAGTAAGTTACGAATGGGCGATCCCGAGCACGCTTACTGGCAAAAGCAGATGAGCAAAGTCATCGAGAACTTCCGCCGCCAGTTGGACGACCTGCAGGATGCTCTGCGCGACGATGAAGAGAGCATCGAAGGAGCGCCCGCATGATCGATCACCTTCTAGTGCTCCCCCGCCTACGTATCCAGAATGCCAACGCGATTTCCAGCCCAATGACCTGGGGCTTTCCCGCCATGAGTGCTTTTTTAGGCGTTCAGCAGGTGCTGGAGCGCAACCTGCCCGACGATATCAAACTGGTCTTCAACGGGATTGGCGTGGTGTGCCACCACATCGAACCGCAAGTCACCGAAGGCGGCTTTATCAAGGCGTTTCACCTGACGCGCAACCCGGTCGACAAAAGCGGTAACACTGCCGCCATTGTCGAAGAGGGGCGCGCGCATCTGGACGTCACGTTACTGATCGATGTGGAATCCAGCGGAGACGACCTTGGCAGTGCCGAGCGCCGCCGTGATATTGCTCAGCGGCTATTGGAGCAGGTGCAGGGCATGCGGATTGCGGGCGGCAGCGTGATGCCACCGTTGGGCAGCCAGCGCCGCCATCGCCCTGAGCTTATAAGCTTTAGCGCAGACGAGCGGGCCAAGCAGTGGCAGCGCCTTAAACGTCGACTGCTACCCGGTTTCGCGCTGGTGCTGCGCGACGACCTGCTGACCGAGCACACCGCCACGCTAAAGGCGAAGGATGAAAATGCCTCGCCGCTGGATGCCTGGCTCGACCTCTCCCGGCTCAACCACACCTGTCAGGTCGAGCAGGTAACGGACGATAAAGACGGTAAGGAAAAAGAAGTGGCGCGGTGGAGTGTGCGTCGCCCTTACCCCGGCTGGCTGGTGCCCATTCCGGTTGGCTACGGCGCCATTTCGCCGCTACATGAGCCCGGTGAGGTCGCCAATGCCCGCGACCCGGAAGTGCCGTTTCAATTCGTGGAAAGTCTCTATTCCATCGGTGAGTGGGTCAGCCCCCACCGCATTCAAGCGCCCGACGATCTGCTGTGGTTCGTGGAGAACGATCTGGATCGCGGTATTTATCGCCTGCAAAACGACTACGCCAACACGCTGCTACAAGACTAATTAAAGGGGAAACATCATGGCCAAGAACGACACACTCAAAACCGCTTCCGTCCTCGCTTTCGAGCGTAAACTCGACCCATCCGATGCGCTGTTTCGTGCCGGGAATTGGGAAAATCGTGATCAAGCCGCACAGTGGGACTTCGTGCCGGTGCGCGAAAAATCCGTGCGCGGCACTATCTCTAATCGGCGAAAAGCAAAAGACCAGGATCCGGCCAAACTGGATGCTGATATGAAAAGCCCTAACCTGCAAACGGTCGATGTGGCAGCGCTACCTCACGATGCCGACACCCTGGCGGTTCGCTTCACGCTACGGGTATTGGCAGGCGCAGGCACGCCCTCCGCCTGCAACAACGCCGAGTATCAGAAAAAGCTCAAGCAAACGGTGTCTGGCTACGTTGACGTGCACGGCTTCGACGAGCTGGCCCACCGCTACGCCTGTAACCTGGCGAATGGGCGCTTTTTGTGGCGCAACCGTATGGGGGCCGAGCAGGTCGAGGTCGTCGTCAGCCAGATGAAGCAGGGCCAGCCGGAAAAAAGCTGGACCTTTGACGGACTTGAGCAGTCGACCCGCGACTTTACCGGCGATGCTCAAACCCAAGAGCTGGGTAGCGTGATTGCTCAGGCGCTGGCCGGTGAACAGTATCTGCTGCTCGATGTGGTTGCCTTTGCACGGCTGGGCGCCGGCCAAGAAGTGTTCCCCTCGCAGGAGTTGATTCTCGACCGCTCGCGGGGCGACAAGAGCAAGACGCTCTACAGCATTGGCGATGACCAGAAAGCCGCTATCCACTCCCAGAAACTGGGTAACGCGCTGCGCACCATCGACACCTGGTACCCGGCACCGGAAGACGGCAGCGATCTTGGGCCCATCGCCGTCGAGCCCTACGGCTCGGTCACCACGCAAGGGAGTGCTTATCGTCAGCCGAAGCAGAAGGTGGATTTTTACAACCTGCTGGATAACTGGCTGCTGAAGGACCAGGTGCCGTCTACCGAAAACCAGCACTTTGTCATGGCGACTCTCATCCGTGGCGGCGTATTTGGCGAAGCGGGGTAGGCCATGGATCACTATATCGATATCCGCCTAAGGCCCGACCCGGATTTCCCCGAACCCATGTTGATGGGCGCGCTTTATAACAAACTGCATCGAGCGCTTTTCGATCTGGAAGAAAACGGGATCGGCGTCAGCTTTCCGCTGTGTAAACCTGGCGTACGCGCCCGCACGCTAGGCGGGCACCTGCGCCTGCATGGCACCTGGATGAGCCTTGAGCAGTTGATGGCCGCCAGTTGGCTCACTGGCATGCGCGATCACGTAAGCGCGAGCGACGTTCAGACGGTGCCTGCGGATGCGAAGCATATCAACGTAGCGCGCAGGCAGTTCAATACCGGCAGCCCCAGCCGCGCCAAGCGCTATGCTAAACGGCACGACGTATCTGAAAGCGAGGCGCGCCAGATCTACGCCAAGGTGGCGGAAAAGCGCATTGAGTTGCCGTTCGTGCAAATCAATAGCCGCTCGACGCAGCAGCGCTTCGCCCTGTTCATCGAGCACGGAAAGCCGCAGGCAGCGCCAGTCGCCGGGACGTTCAACCATTACGGTTTAAGCCCTACTGCCACCGTACCCTGGTTTTGACCCTTTTTTTGAACATGAAAAAGGATAACCATTAATCAACCACTTAGCGGTATCACCTTAAAAAGGGGTGATACCGCTTTTTTGGCTAAAGCTCTTTAACAATCAGATGATTATTTTTGATAAGCTCTAGTTCGCTGCCGCCCAGGCAGCTCAGAAAACTGGCGGGCATGTTCATACTGGACAGCGTGAGTTCGCTGCCGCCCAGGCAGCTCAGAAATGAAGATCGAGCTTTCGCCCCACTTCATCCAGGTTCGCTGCCGCCCAGGCAGCTCAGAAAGCTCCGCGATCGGCGCCGACAGCACCTGCTCTGTTCGCTGCCGCCCAGGCAGCTCAGAAACATCAGAACGTGTGTTGTTCAAGGTATTCAGGGTTCGCTGCCGCCCAGGCAGCTCAGAAACACATATCCGCCGGCGGCTGGCCGTCGTTGCAGTTCGCTGCCGCCCAGGCAGCTCAGAAACATGGCCGCAAGCGGGTCATTCATGATGGGCGGTTCGCTGCCGCCCAGGCAGCTCAGAAATCGACGTGCGGCGTATGCTGCCCCAGCACGTTGTTCGCTGCCGCCCAGGCAGCTCAGAAATCGCCGGTCGTCTATTCCAGAACGAATCCAACGTTCGCTGCCGCCCAGGCAGCTCAGAAAGCCTGGACCGCGTGACCATTCCCTTCATCGGTGTTCGCTGCCGCCCAGGCAGCTCAGAAACAATTTCCTCGCGTGCAAAAACCAGTTGATGAGTTCGCTGCCGCCCAGGCAGCTCAGAAAGCTATTGTGTGCTACCGCCAAAAAATGTCCGTGTTCGCTGCCGCCCAGGCAGCTCAGAAAATTGCCCGTGCTGGGTAATGAGGGTGTACCTCGTTCGCTGCCGCCCAGGCAGCTCAGAAACTCTAGTCCTGATTCTGACTATCGTTATAGATGTTCGCTGCCGCCCAGGCAGCTCAGAAACTGAAGTACAGGAAGCGCTCGACAAGGTCCTCCGTTCGCTGCCGCCCAGGCAGCTCAGAAAAGTCAGGCATCGAGTCAACCGAGACAGCTGACGTTCGCTGCCGCCCAGGCAGCTCAGAAATGAAAAATCTCAAACGCTCGATAATCAGACCAGTTCGCTGCCGCCCAGGCAGCTCAGAAAATTCTCAGCCCGCGTATCTGCATACCGTCCATGTTCGCTGCCGCCCAGGCAGCTCAGAAAAGTACGTCGATAACGATGGCAATGCTCAGTCAGTTCGCTGCCGCCCAGGCAGCTCAGAAATGATCAGCAGAGAGAAATTCAATAAACATGGCGTTCGCTGCCGCCCAGGCAGCTCAGAAAAACAACTAGCACCGTCAGGGGATTCAGAATCAGTTCGCTGCCGCCCAGGCAGCTCAGAAAGATAATTGCCGATGCAAGTTTTGCCGCGTCTGGTTCGCTGCCGCCCAGGCAGCTCAGAAAAAATCGGGTATGTCTTTTAAACCACGAATATTGTTCGCTGCCGCCCAGGCAGCTCAGAAAAGTAGATGCGGGTCATCTTCATATAAAACCTAGTTCGCTGCCGCCCAGGCAGCTCAGAAATGGCAGGATCGTGTAACCGTGGGAGCTCAAAAGTTCGCTGCCGCCCAGGCAGCTCAGAAAAACGCAACGCGCGCCTGCTTATCCATGATCGAGTTCGCTGCCGCCCAGGCAGCTCAGAAAAACATGCAGGCCGACGATATCATCGCGGTATTGTTCGCTGCCGCCCAGGCAGCTCAGAAAAGAAGAAGGCACGGCGAGAGAGTGAGCCTCAAGTTCGCTGCCGCCCAGGCAGCTCAGAAAACCAGCGGGCGCCGCTGCGAGATAGGTGAGTGGTTCGCTGCCGCCCAGGCAGCTCAGAAACTGATTTAGTCGAAACGTAGCACCATTAAAAGAGTTCGCTGCCGCCCAGGCAGCTCAGAAACCAAGAGTGCACCAACCTATGAAACTGAGACCGTTCGCTGCCGCCCAGGCAGCTCAGAAAGCAGAGCCCGAGGAGCGAGAGGAGGCGAGGATGTTCGCTGCCGCCCAGGCAGCTCAGAAAAGGTTGAACGTGGTTTGTCGCCGGGGGTGGCCGTTCGCTGCCGCCCAGGCAGCTCAGAAAATGCGGCCGCACTGTTCAGCAAACGCCGCAAAGTTCGCTGCCGCCCAGGCAGCTCAGAAAGTTCAGCCCGGTGGCCACGTTGGGCCAGCAGCGTTCGCTGCCGCCCAGGCAGCTCAGAAAGCTGCGCGCTACAGCTAAAAACTGCCCGTCCGGTTCGCTGCCGCCCAGGCAGCTCAGAAAATATCCGGTAGGTGATTCATACGGATTTGCTCGTTCGCTGCCGCCCAGGCAGCTCAGAAAATTTTGATAGCGGGAAAACCAATCCTGAAAGTGTTCGCTGCCGCCCAGGCAGCTCAGAAAACGCATAGGCGCTGGTCAAAAACCTCGATACCGTTCGCTGCCGCCCAGGCAGCTCAGAAATGAACCTGCCCGTCCTGATCCAGGCCGACGAGGTTCGCTGCCGCCCAGGCAGCTCAGAAAAAGTACAGACCTGATAGCCGATTTATTGCGATGTTCGCTGCCGCCCAGGCAGCTCAGAAAGATATTCGGTTTGGCGGTAACACGGTGAGTCTGTTCGCTGCCGCCCAGGCAGCTCAGAAAACTCGACCAGACCGCCCTGGCAGCGCAGCATAGTTCGCTGCCGCCCAGGCAGCTCAGAAAAGAACGTCAGCATTTTAGTGGCCAAATCCGGGGTTCGCTGCCGCCCAGGCAGCTCAGAAAGGTCAGCCTGTGCAGTTTAATAATAACGATATGTTCGCTGCCGCCCAGGCAGCTCAGAAAGGGATAACAATCACCGAAACAGCCGCCAGGCAGTTCGCTGCCGCCCAGGCAGCTCAGAAAAGAACAACGAGCTGGGTGCTATCGTCTTTTTCGTTCGCTGCCGCCCAGGCAGCTCAGAAAACCGGAGGTGACAGAACAAGCACCGCCAGCCAGTTCGCTGCCGCCCAGGCAGCTCAGAAAGTCTACAGGTTGATAAATAGAATTACTTTCAGGTTCGCTGCCGCCCAGGCAGCTCAGAAAGACGCTCAGCAACGATTAGACGACACGCTGGAGTTCGCTGCCGCCCAGGCAGCTCAGAAAATCTTCAGACGCTCCCTGGATGGTGATTCATCGTTCGCTGCCGCCCAGGCAGCTCAGAAATTTCAGCGCCGCTTGCAACGACAACACCGACCGTTCGCTGCCGCCCAGGCAGCTCAGAAAATCACAGACATGACCATAGAGGTTGAGGAATTGTTCGCTGCCGCCCAGGCAGCTCAGAAAAAACATCTCATCCGAGCGGCGCGTTCCCTTGCGTTCCCTTGCGTTCGCTGCCGCCCAGGCAGCTCAGAAATGGAACCTGGGTGGCGATACGCTCGCCATGGTGTTCGCTGCCGCCCAGGCAGCTCAGAAAGTAGACTTGAACTTCTAATTGCTGACTAACAAGTTCGCTGCCGCCCAGGCAGCTCAGAAAGCTGGAAGGCGATGCTACTGGGCCTATTAATAGTTCGCTGCCGCCCAGGCAGCTCAGAAAAATATCTGTAATCGTGAATGTGCGCTCATAGAGTTCGCTGCCGCCCAGGCAGCTCAGAAAAACGCTAGCAATAGTTTTATCGGGGCGCGTAAGTTCGCTGCCGCCCAGGCAGCTCAGAAAAGTGGTCACGCGCCGACCTCCACCCTGGCATAGTTCGCTGCCGCCCAGGCAGCTCAGAAATAACGCGAATGCCGATATGAACGGTCTTGGCGGTTCGCTGCCGCCCAGGCAGCTCAGAAAGACATGGCTAACATGGTTATGCGCTTGCCGTCGTTCGCTGCCGCCCAGGCAGCTCAGAAAGAATAGCGCTTCCAGCGCTGCGTTTTCACGCTGTTCGCTGCCGCCCAGGCAGCTCAGAAAGTGGCGCCCATGCTGCGTTCGCCTTGGGGTTTGTTCGCTGCCGCCCAGGCAGCTCAGAAAGCATGGGCAACCGTGAGAAAGGCGATGGCTGGGTTCGCTGCCGCCCAGGCAGCTCAGAAAAATCCAATGGCGTAGTCTTTTTCGTTCCAGCCGTTCGCTGCCGCCCAGGCAGCTCAGAAAACTGGCGTCCATCGTGTGCAGACGCTGTTGAAGTTCGCTGCCGCCCAGGCAGCTCAGAAACACCATTCGCCAACCGCCTGAATGCTGCCCGCGTTCGCTGCCGCCCAGGCAGCTCAGAAATTGTAGCGAAAACGTACTCGCCCAATCACCACGTTCGCTGCCGCCCAGGCAGCTCAGAAAGACCAAGCGAAAGCGTGGGCGCGCGGGCGTGCGTTCGCTACCGCCCAGGCAGCTCAGAAAACTCACCTGGTGGCGCTAGCGATCGCGCAAAAGTTCGCTGCCGCCCAGGCAGCTCAGAAAGTGCGCACCTTAAGGCGATGAAGCTGGCAGCAGTTCGCTGCCGCCCAGGCAGCTCAGAAAAGCTCGAAACGGTTTTCGGGTATAAAGTTAAATGTTCGCTGCCGCCCAGGCAGCTCAGAAAAACCGGGAAGCGGTTCAACAATACGATGCAGTGTTCGCTGCCGCCCAGGCAGCTTAGAAAACAGCGACGCGGCACGCGCGATGCTCGACCGGGTTCGCTGCCGCCCAGGCAGCTCAGAACTTAACCTTCAGTCATCGACACATGGTTTGAAAGGCTGATGCTGTTCAGGTTGCATCATATGGGTGCTCGCTTGACTCGGAAGAAACAAAGCCAGCCCATGACTTGGTGGCGGTTGGCTCAAGTGATTGGGCTGGCGGCCAGCATTTGTGGGCTAGCGGGCCTCATCCTCATCCCAATGCTCCATCGCACGCTTGTCATCAGAAAGGCGGACGATGTCGTCGATGTTGAGCTTGGCGTGGCTTTTGTAGCGGTGACCGTGGTCGTCGAGAATGGCGGCGACGGTGGCGATGCTCACACCTTCGTCTTCCCGGTAGGTCTGCACCTTCACGCGCACGATGCGGTTTTGGTAGCGGGCGGAAAGAATGGCGCCGGGGTAGGGGGCGGTGTGGTTCGGGTCATTCTTGAAGTGTTCGGATACGCTGGCTTTACCGGGATCGTCCCATTCGATGTGTTGATGCATCTTCAATATCCTTTTGTCGAGTGAGTGACGAGCTTAGTGTAGTTTGTAGTCGCGGGGCTCGGCCACTTTCACTTTGGCGGCTCAGAATGAAGGCCGGGGTCGGCGTCAACATATTGAAACAGGAAGGTAAGTGCCGCCGGCAGGCTGGCGCGCCAGACGCGCCAGGTATGCCCGCCGGGGTAAAGATCCAGGCGCACCTGGCCGGGCTGAATGCGCTCCATCGCCTGGCGCAGTTGGCGGGCGTGGTATTCGGCATCAAACTCGTCGCGGCGGCCTGCGCTGATATAAAGCGGAACCGGGGGCGTGTCGCTTTCAGCGTTATCGCCGCGTGGCGCCACGGCCAGACGGTAGTTCTCCAGATGCGCGGGATAGTTGACCCGCTCCCACAGCTGCCGATCAAATTCACCTTGGGCATCGACAAAGGCTGGGTGGCGGTGGGCGGACGATTTGGCCGGTGGCTCGGGCACGTAGCTTGCCGGGCTCAGCGCGGCCACGGCGGCGAACAGGTCCGGGCGTTCGAGCGCGAAGTTCAGCGCGCCGAACCCGCCGGCGGAAAGCCCGGCCACGCCGCGTTGAGCGCGGGTGGTGCCGACGGGATAGGTGGCTTCGATATGGGGTATCAGATCGTCGAAAAAGGCGCGGCGAGCGGGCTCGTTATAGCCATCCACCCACCAGCTGCGGCTGCCCGGTATCACGAACACCGCTGGCGGAATATGGCCGGCCTGGATCAGGCGGTCGGCGGTCTGGGCCAGGTTGCCGCGCCGGGGCCAGTCGTGCTCGTTCCCTCCTGAGCCGTGCAGCATGTACACCACGGGGTAGGGCTTGGCGGCATCCATTCGGTAGCCGTCCGGTACGTACAGGGTGTAGGGGTAGTCGTCGCCCAGCACCGGTGAAGGAAACTGGTGATGGGTGACTTGACCCGCCAGCGCCTGGGCGCTGAGCAGGAGCGCGCCAATAAAGACAAGAAGTGCGCGGGCTGCACGCGTTACGTAAGCCGTGAAGGGGGAAAAGAGCACACTGCCTCCGAATGTTCAGGGCAAAAGGAAAGTGACCAGCGGTCATGATGGTACTATCAGCGTAGCAGCCCTCAAGGCAGGAGGCTTTGATGCAGAAGGTGGAGGAGATTTACTGGCTGCGGGCCTACGGCTGCGTGGCAGTCTTCTTGTTTCATTGGCTGGATCATCTCAATCAGCGCGTGGATACCCTGGCCACCGATCTGATGCGCATTCCGCTAGTGCTGGGCACGCCGGTCTTTCTGTTCATTTCCGTGTTCGTGTTCGCGCTGCGGTATGGCCGGCAGGTACCGCCGGGCTTCTTATGGCAGCGGGTGAAGTACGTGATGCTGCCTTACGCAATGTATGGCTTGATCTACTCCACCGCCGAGTGGGGGCGCATGATGAGCATCGGGGAGCCGGTGGGATACTGGGCCAACGCGCGGGAGTATTTCATTTACGCCGGCTGGCACGGCTATTTTCTGATCATTGCGATGCAGTTCTACATCGCGTACTGGTGCTTTGCCCGCTGGCAGCTCGGGCGCTTCAACCCGGCGCCCTGGTTCTGGGTGAGCTGTGGGGTCAGCATGGCGTACTGGGGCACGGCCTACTGGCTCCAGGTGGCCCCGCCCGGTTATCTACTGTGGATCGCACCGCTTGGCTGGGTGTATCTGTTCTTTCTTGCCCTGGTGCTGGTGCGCTACTACCCGATGACGCCGGGAGCAGAGGCGGCCCGCCCGCCTGTCTGGATGCAAGTGCTCTCGTCGCCCATCTGGCTGGCGGGTCTGGTAGCGCTGATCGTCATGGCTGCCTTGGTGAACGGGCTGACGTTCACCTCCAAGGAGGTGTGGGTCATTCCGTTTTTCGTACTGGTGACGCTCTGCGCCATGCGTTATCTGAAAGGCCGCCGGGCCCCTTCGTGGGTGCGCACGATCAATCGATACTCCTTTGGTATCTATCTGGCCCACCCCATGTTCTTTGCCATCGTGGATGCGGTGATCGGTGTTGAGACGTTGCCGTTGGTGGTTTATGCAACACTGCTGATCGCTGTCGGTGCGTCGGGTTCAGTCTTGCTGAACAAGGCCGCCAACCGCACCGCCTGGGGCGCCATGCTGTTTGGCAAGCGCTTGAAAGTTTAATGGACCCGCGAGATACCTTGCACGGCGACGAGGTGTTTTGTTCCATTTTGGTGCAATAATGAATTGTTTGCTCTTCTTTGGTGCGCTGAGTTGTCCGGTCAAGCACCCATCCAGCGCGTTCACATCCAGATGCGGCAGTTGTGCGGGCATGATGGTTTGAAAATTAATAATAAAAAACAACGGCTTTTTGATTGCCTATGCCATATTGGTGCAAAGTTGGCACACTACATGCTTGTTAATTGGCAGCGGCTAGCGCCGTAGGCAAACGCCTTTCGGCGTGCTACAACGATAGCCGGTTCAAGTTAATCGTTGGTGATGGAGCGGATAGCTATCAGCCGCCCTGACGCGAATACATGACAAAGGCGTGCCATACGCTTGCTGCGTATCCACGGTTTTGCTCGACAACCTAGTCAATTGATTGCTTACAGTACACGCTTTAAGCCACGCTCATACCGGAGACGGAGAACAGTATGTCAGCCAAGACGCTCGCGCTAATCGAAGAACATGAAGTCAAGTGGGTAGATCTGCGTTTCACCGACACGCGCGGTAAAGAGCAGCACGTCACCGTACCGGCACGGGACGTGGACGAAGAGTTTTTTGAAAACGGTCAGATGTTTGATGGTTCTTCCATCGAAGGCTGGAAGGGCATCAACGAATCCGACATGATTCTGCGCCCCGAAGACGGCAGCGCCTTCCTCGACCCCTTCACCGAAGACGCCACCATCATCCTGCGTTGCGACATCATCGAGCCGGCCACCATGCAAGGCTACGATCGCGACCCGCGCTCCATCGCCAAGCGCGCTGAAGCCTACCTGGAGTCTACCGGCCTGGGCGACACCGCGTTCTTCGGCCCGGAGCCGGAGTTCTTCATCTTCGATCAGGTGCACTGGAAGACCGATATCCAGGGTTCCATGTTCAAGATCTCCTCGGAAGAGGGCGCCTGGGCGACGGACAGCGAAGTCGAAGGCGGCAACCTGGGCCACCGTCCGCGCGTGAAGGGCGGCTACTTCCCGGTTCCCCCGGTCGATAGCTTCCACGACATTCGTGGCGCGATGTGTAACACTCTGGAAGCGATCGGTCAGACCGTCGAGGTTCACCACCACGAAGTGGCGAACGCAGGCCAGAACGAAATCGGCGTGAAGTTCAACACCCTGGTGAAGAAGGCCGACGAAGTTCAGGAAATGAAGTACGTGATCCACAACGTGGCCCACGCCTACGGCAAGACCGCTACCTTCATGCCCAAGCCTCTGGTCGGCGACAACGGTTCCGGCATGCACGTGCACCAGTCGTTCTGGAAGGATGGCGAGAACCAGTTCGCCGGCGACGAGTACGCGGGTCTTTCCGAAATGGCGCTTTACTACATCGGCGGTGTGATCAAGCACGCCCGTGCCCTGAACGCTTTCACCAACGCGTCCACCAACTCCTACAAGCGTCTGGTGCCGGGTTTCGAAGCGCCGGTGATGCTGGCCTACAGCGCCCGTAACCGCTCGGCGTCGATCCGTATTCCCTACACCGCCAGCCCGAAAGGCAAGCGTGTCGAGACGCGTTTCCCCGACCCGACCGCCAACCCCTACCTGGCGTTCTCCGCCATGCTGATGGCAGGCATCGACGGCATCAAGAACAAGATCCATCCTGGCGACGCCATGGACAAGAACCTGTACGACCTGCCGCCGGAAGAAGGCAAGTCCGTACCTACCGTGGCCTCGAGCCTGGATCAGGCGCTGGAAGCCCTCGATGCGGACCGCGCGTTCCTGACCGAAGGTGGCGTGTTCACCGACGACATGATCGATGCCTACATCGAACTCAAGATGGAAGAAGTGACCCGTATGCGTATGGCGACACACCCGATCGAGTTCGACATGTACTACAGCTGCTAATATCACCCTTGAGGTGTGATTGGCTCAAAACCCCGCCTCGGCGGGGTTTTTTTATGGAGGAACGTCGTGAATACACGTGCAATCGAAGCATCGGTGCCTGTGCGGCCTGGCGTAGCCTTTCTGAGGCTGGCGCTGAGCGCCGCGCTTTGTCTGAGCCTAAGCCTGGGCCTGGAGCACGCCCAGGCCCAGACGGTCTACCGCGTGCTGGATGGCCAGGGTAACGTCACCTATACCGATAACCCCGAGCGCGGTGGCGAAGCCATCACCTTGATGCCGCTACCCAGCGTACAGAGCGCCCCGCCCTCGGCTACGCCTGCCAGAACCCGCCCCGGCCAGCCTTTCATGCCCTATGACCGTTTCGCGATCGAAAGCCCGTTGCCGGAAGCACTCATTGAAAAGGCGATGACGCCGGTCGAAGTGCGGGTTCAGCCGCCGCTTCGCGACGACCACCAGATCCAGTTGCTGGTGAACGGCGAAATCAGCCAGTCCGCGCTGCACAGTGAAGCCTTCTGGCTGACCGGCCTGCCCGAGGGGCGCCACCGACTGGAGGCCGAGCTTCTCGATAGCCAGGGCCGGGTGCAGCACCGCACGCAAGCGGTGAGTATCAACGTCATCAATCGCTAGGTTGCACCATATTGGTGCGTTGCGCAATCATTTGCCAAGCGGCGGTGCGCCATTACGTGACGTTGGGCGCTGCCTGGATGCGTTAAAGCCGTGCATTGCGTCGTTGTCGCTCAGTTGGCGCGCTTTTTGCAGTTCTCCTTCAAACGTCGAACCACGTTAAAGCAAGCTACGCGAATTTTCAGGTGACTCTTCAGGACACGCCATGTATCAGCGTCTACTCGAACATCTCACCACCGCAGTGCTGCTGCTGGATGGTGAACTGCGCGTCTGCTGGATGAACCCGGCCGCC
Source organism: Vreelandella xerophytica (assembly GCF_968048975.1). Next base: position 232,373 of record NZ_OZ309106.1, read on the forward strand.
GAGGCGCTACTGGCGGTGAGCATCAGCCGCGTCAAGGGCACGAGCCTGGATACGCTGCTGGGCTGCGGCGAGAGTATCGATACGGTGCTGGCCAAGGCGCGTGACGCCTTTCACCCCTATACCCAGCGCGAAGCCCGCATTACGCCGCTCACCGGCGAGCCACTCACGGTGGATTACACGGTCACGCCGCTCTCCGCCGATGAGCTGTTGCTGGAGGTGGAGCCCAGGGATCGCTTGATGCAGATCTCGCGAGAGGAGGCGCTGACCACGCGCCAGGAAACCATCAAGGTACTGGCCCGGGGCCTTGCTCACGAGGTCAAAAACCCGCTGGGCGGCATTCGCGGGGCCGCCCAGTTGCTGGAGCGTGACCTCAGTGAGCCTGCGCTTCGCGAATACACCCATATCATCGTGGAAGAGGTGGACCGCCTGAGAGACCTGGTGGACTCCATGCTCGGCCCTAACCGCATCATCAAGCACGCGCCGGTCAATATTCACAAGGTGCTGGAGCGTGCGCGCACCCTCCTGCTCGCCGAGCACCCCGATATCACCATCAGCCGTGATTATGACCCCAGCCTGCCGGATCTCTCCGGCGATGAATCCCAGATGATGCAGGCGGTACTGAACGTGGCAAGCAACGCCGTTCAGGCCATGACCGAGGCCGGCACTCCCGCGCCGGAGCTGATTCTACGCACTCGGGCGAAGCGCCAGTTCACCCTGGGCGCCGAGCGCCACCGGCTGGTGAGCGAAGTCGGTTTGATCGATAACGGCCCGGGTATTCCCGAGCCGCTGCGCGAAACCCTGTTCTACCCCATGGTTTCCGGGCGCGCTGAAGGCAGCGGCCTGGGGCTATCCATTGCTCAGTCGATTCTGCATCAACATCAGGGATTGATCGAATGCGACTCGCACCCCGGACGAACCGAATTTCGTCTACTGATTCCGTTGGTTATCAATGTTACCGGAGAAGCGCCATGACTGAGGCGGCAACAACCGAAGTTTCACGGGTGGTCATCGTCGACGATGATCGCGCCATCCGTTGGGTGCTGGAGCGCGCCCTGGCGCAGCCGGATCTGGACGTGGAGTGTATCGAACGGGCCGATACCGCCCTTGAGCGGCTTTTGAGCGATCCGCCGGATGTACTGGTGACCGATATCCGTATGCCCGGTATCGACGGGCTGGATCTGATGTCGCGGGTACGTGAGGCCCATCCGGACCTGCCGGTCATCGTCATGACCGCCCACTCGGATCTGGACAGCGCCGTGGCCTCCTATCAGGGGGGAGCGTTTGAATATCTGCCCAAGCCGTTTGACGTGGATGAAGCGCTGGCGCTGGTGCGCCGGGCGGTGGCCCATGCCCGGGAACGTCGGCGCCCGGTCAGCGTACCGGAAGGCCTCAACGCCGAAATCATCGGTGAAGCCCCGGCCATGCAGGAAGTGTTTCGCGCCATCGGGCGGCTGTCGCATTCACACATTACGGTGCTCATCAACGGCGAATCCGGTACCGGCAAGGAGCGCGTGGCCCAGGCGCTTCACCAGCACAGCCCGCGCTCGGGCAAGCCGTTCATCGCCTTGAACATGGCGGCCATTCCTCGGGATCTGATCGAGTCTGAGCTGTTTGGTCACGAGAAGGGCGCGTTCACCGGTGCCGGCGCCCAGCGCCAGGGCCGTTTCGAGCAGGCCAACGGCGGCACGCTGTTTCTGGATGAAATCGGCGATATGCCGGCGGAAACCCAGACTCGTCTGCTGCGGGTACTGGCCGATGGTGAGTTCTACCGCGTCGGCGGCCATACCTCGGTGAAGGTGGACGTGCGCATCATTGCCGCGACTCACCAGAACCTGGAGTCACTTGTAACGGAGGGGCGCTTTCGTGAGGACCTGTTTCACCGTCTGAACGTGATTCGCGTGCATCTGCCGCGGCTTTCCGAACGCCGAGAAGACATCCCGCGGCTCACGCGCCACTTCCTGGCCGAGGCTGCCAAGGAGCTTTCCACCGACATCAAGGTGCTTACCCCGGGTGCCGAAGCGCACCTGACGCGCCTGCCGTGGCCCGGCAACGTGCGTCAGCTGGAAAATATCTGTCGGTGGCTGACGGTCATGGCCTCGGGCCGCGAGATTCTGATCGAGGACCTGCCACCGGAGCTGCGCACCATCAATGCTTCACCCGGGGGGGCTCAAAGCGATTGGCGCAGCGCGTTTCGCGGTTGGGCGGACCACGCCCTGGCCGAGGGCCATACCCATTTGCTGGAAGAGGCGGTGCCGGATTTCGAGCGTATTCTGATCGAAACGGCGCTCAAGCATACCGGTGGGCGCAAGGGCGAGGCCGCCGAGCTTCTGGGCTGGGGCCGCAATACGCTCACTCGCAAGCTGAAGACGCTGCTGCCGGCGCTGGCAGACGACGCTTAGACGTCTTGGCAGAGGCGCAGAAACTGTTCGAAGTCGCGAAGGATCAGGCCAAGACTTGCGTGCAGACGGTGGTCGTCGTCCACCATGCGCAGCGAAAGCCGCTGGCGGCGGGCGTGCTCGATCACCGGAGCAGAAGGTACGACATCATCCCGCCAGCCATGAACGATATGGGTGTGCCTGGCCTGCAGGGTCACGGTGGTCGCCGGGTAATCCACCATGCCCAGCGCCGGGGCCAGCAGAAAGCAGCCCAGCACCGGGTAGCGCTGGCTTACCGCCGCACTTAGAAAGCCTCCCAGGCTCGACCCCGCCATCACGCAGGTGGCGGGGTCATCGCCGCGGGCGTGCAGCGTGGCGAACAGGTGCTCCAGGCGCGCCTCGAAGCTTGGCTGGTCGCGGTAATCCAGCACGACCGCCTCGCAGTCTTCCTGGCTTTCCACCACGCCCTTCAGGGCCTGCACCTTGAGCGCCTCTGGGCCGCTTTCCAATCCGTGGGATAGATAAACGCTGATCAACATTATTCTGCCGCTTGCTGGAGGGCCGAGCCCCCACGTTCAATATCCTCACCGGCGCCATGAATCGTATTGCAGCCACTTGCCACAAAAAGAGTCGCCAGCAGCAGTAAACCCAGAGCAAGAGTACGCGTCATTGGTGGATACCTGTTCTAAAGAGAAAACGGGGCCTGATAAGGAGGTAGCCGTTTGAGTACAAGCGCTACCGCCAGGATTGCTGACCACAGAAGTACTCACAGAAGTGCTTGCGAAAGTACTTACAAAAGTACTTACAAAAGTACTTTAGCCAGCAATGCGCGCTTTGGTAAGAGAATTCTTACGCCTTTTCAGAATCGTTCGTTCAGGCGCCCTCGACAGGGCCAAGTTGGCTCATTCAGCTGATTTAATGTCGCATGTGTCATTTATATACAGCTAAAAGCAGCTTGATAAGGTGAAAATGGCTCGGGATTCGGATCTATTTATAATTATAAGATATTGATATTTATTGTTTATTTGTAAAATAAAGAGTTTTGGCCTGGCATATGCAAATACCAGTGTGAGAGCCACCGCAGCATAGGTGACCCCTTCAAACGGTTTGAGCAGGCTATAGATTAAACAGGATGGCAGGATGCCAAAGGGAAAAGGACTTTAACGGACACTAGCCTGCTCACTCTTATCGGCGCAAGGTAGCGCCGACATCATGGCCAAGGAGCGGCGGCGATGCAAATCGGCCATTTCGTTAAATCGAGATGGCTTTTTTGCGTCTTCAGAAAACAGTTAATCGACTGATATCTATACATATTTGTTTCTTTGAAGGCAGTGGGCGAACGTCTGTATAAAATTTTATACAGATGGCGCCTTCTTTTTGGTCTATCCTCAGGGATAAACCAAATTCAGCGGCTACAAGACGTCAACGCGATAGCTGCCTACTCAGGGACAAACGTCATGGCAATGGTCTTAATGTTCGTCATGTTTATCTTGTTTTTAGGTTTTTCTGCGGTGGGCGTCTACATGATGTTCAAGACCTCGTTCATGGGGCCAGAAGACCTTGACGATATCCCACCCGACCTCAAGTAAGCCGTTTTATCATGCGTCGTATCAACGACGAATACAATTTTACCTTTTTACCTGTTGATCAACGTTTTCCTAACGCCCGCTCATGCGGGCGTTAGTCGTTCAGGGGGGCCGCCAGCTCAACTGGATTCACCCCGCCAGCGCCCCTTGCCCCGCTCGGGCACCATGCGGCCGAAATATAAAAGCCCGAAGGCGAGCCAGCCTACGGTAAGCAGTCCCGTGAATATCAAGATCATCAACGGGCCGAACTCGGCAATCAAGGGCAGGGCCGCAGCGGTAAAGAGCCCACCGCCCACTATGGGCTCGAACATCAGCTGCTTGTAGCCAAAGCTTTCAAGCGCCCCGGACTCGTTTTTGGGGTCGGCCATGCGCATCAGCAAGAGCCCCGTGACCGTTACCCCCATGGACTGGCCAAAATCGCCGATACCGCGTTCGAACCAGTTGTGGGGAATGATCCGGGGGGCGATGACGATGAGTACGAAAAGCCCCCAGGCAATACCGGCAAGCGCCAGCAGCAAGAAGGGGACGAAGTATTCACTCAAGGTCGTGAGCGACAGAGTGGCAAGTGCTGCCACGATGGTGAAATCCAGCGCGGTGCCGGCAATACGTGACATGGTGCGGGTCGAAACGTGTCGTTCCAGACCAAAGCGCATGATGAAAAGCTGCACGATCACCCCGCCGATCATCGCAATGGGAAAAAGCGGTACGTGGGCGAGTATTTCCAGCCCGCCATCGCTTGCCCAGGTGACCTGCTCGATCCACTGAAGTCCGGAAAGCAGAAGCCAGCCGATGACAATGGCGATACCTACCAGGCCGATATGCAGGCTCAGCGGGTCGGTAGTGCCGGCTTCATGGATCAGATCCTTCTTGAACTCGCTGAACTCTTCCGTGGAGGGGCGTTCATCGTCGCGCATGGTTTCATCCGATGACCCCTCTTCCTGACTTGGCGTGACCACCCCGCGCCGGGCGGCGATGTTGATCATCACCGTGCCGATCAGTACACCCGAGACAATACCCACCGTGGCAAGTCCCAGCGCCAGGTCGGCACCTTCGGCAAAGCCCAGATCGGCAAAGGTATCCGCCATGCCGGCCGCAGTGCCGTGGCCGCCCTCGAAACCTATCTCGATCAGCGCGCCGGCCATGGGATTCATGCCAAACACCGGGGCCAGTACCAGAAGCGCGAGTGTCAGCCCTACTACATACTGCCCCCAGGCCATGGTTTGCCCCACCACCACCTGCGGGCCTGCGCGCATCCAGATCGTGCGTAGGCCGGGAATGGTCTTGCCGATGAACAGCGCCGCGAACACCACGTTGATCAAAAGTCCCGGCAGCGACGACCAGCTCTCCTGCACATAACCGGGGAAAAGCCCCGGGCTCTCTTCGAAAAGCGTCGGCATGAACCGGCCGATGACATCCGGGCCTAGTAACAAGAGGAGAAGTCCCGCGATCACCGAGCTGGGTAGAAACAGTCGGCGAAGCCAGGGCAGCATTAAACGTATGGCGTTGCTGACGAGAAGCGCCAGGCCGATCAGCACCAGCGCGATGAAGAGCTCGCCCACGGTCATGGTCATGTCATCACTCCCTGATGAACAGAGGCCGCTGGAAAGCGGCGGGAAAGGAACGTAGAACCTACACGAAAGTTACCGACAAGTAAGTGCGTAAGTCACTAGAGCGTGTAAACAAAACGTTAAGGAGTGATTTAAACGTAGCGGTTCTTGTCCTAAAGCGCTAACGCGCCAGCGCTTCCAGTACTACCGGCGTAGCATAAAGGCTCAGCAGGGCAAAGCCATAGCCGATGACGGCGCCGGCCAGCACATCGCTGACGTAATGAAGGCCCAACCCCAGCCGGGAAATCGCAATCAAGGTGCTAAGCGGCAAGATGATGACTAGAAGCCATGGGTTATGGGCGGCCACCAGTACGCTGAACATGACGGCATGCATGGTGTGCCCGCTTGGAAAGCTGTAGCGGTCCCGGGCCGGCTCACCGCAGTGAACGCCGTTGAGATAGGTAATGAAAGGCCGCTCGCGACACAGGCGGGTCTTGATCAGTCGATACACCGCAAGCGCCATGAGGGCGATGGCGCTGTACTGCATGACACGACGATTACCGTGCTCTGCACTCAGCCAGGGCTGAGCGGTAATCAGCAGTACCCAGACCGGCCAGTCACCCAGGCGGCTGGCTGTCTGCAGGGTGATGCGCCAGGCAGGAAATAGCGACAGACGCGTAATGCGCTGACAAAAACGCCACTCCCACGTGTCAAGACGATCGAATACGACAAGCGGGCGAGAGCGCATGATGGGACTCCTGGGCTTTTTGTAGGTAACACTTGAACTGCTCGGCAATGCCGGTCCAGCTGCGCTCCAGAACGCTAAGCCGGGCCATTCGACCCAGACGAGCGTAGTCGGCGGGGTGCTGGCATAGCTCGGCAGCGGCCTGATGAAAACCGGTGGGGTCATCCGGGGCAATGTTGATGCCGTTATCGCCGTCGACAATCAGCTCGGCACTGGCTGCGTGGCGAAACGCCACTACCGCCAGCCCGCTTGCCATGGCTTCGGTAATGACATTGCCCCAGGTTTCCGAGAGCGAGGGAAACACGAAAATATCGGCGCTGGCGTAATGGCGCGCCAGACTCGGCTGATCCAGAAAGCCGGTGAAGTGTGCCTGAGGCAGAGCCTTTTGCAGCTGCTCCCGGGCGGGTCCATCGCCCACGATCACCTGGGCCATGTCCGGGCGTACTTCGCGCATGGCCTGAAAGGCCTCGACCAGAAGCGCGAGGTTCTTTTCCGCTGCCAGACGCCCGGCATACAGAGCGACGGGCTGGTGCTCGTTCACGCCCCATTGGGCGCGCAGGGCATTGTCGCGAAGCGCTGGCGAGAAGTGCTCACCGTCGATGCCCCGGGAAAGGACGCTGACATCGCGTATGCCCTGGGCTCGCAGCGCATTGGCCTGGGCACGGGTCGGTACCAGTGTGAGAGCACAGCCGTTATGGAAATGACGCAGGTAGCGCTGGGTAGCACTGCTTAACCAGGCGACGCCGTAGTCGTGGCAATAGTGATCGAAATTGGTATGCCAGCCGGCCACGCAGGCGATATTCAACTGACGTGCCGCTCGACGGGCGGCTAGACCAAGTGGCCCCTGGGTGGCCAGGTATACCGCGTCCGGTGGGTAGCGATGCCAGAACCGGCGCAGCGCCCCCGGGCTCGTCAGTCCGACCTGTACCTCGGCGTAGCCGGGAAGGGGCAGGCGCTGAACCTGCAACTCATTGCCAAGTGATGTTACCCGCCCGCCCGCGCGAGGGGTGGGGCGCACGATATCGATATGCACGCCCTGGTGTTTGAGCTCGCAGGCAAGGCGATTGAGCGTATGGGCCACGCCGTTGATATCCGGCGACCAGGTTTCGCTCACTATACAAAGCCGCATATGCCTCGCTCCTTGCGCAACGTTTCCTCAACAATGAGCACAAGCCATGACAGTGCCGGGTCAGGCGCATGAAGAACTAATGACAGGACGTATTAAAAGTATGAGTCGGGCAGTGCCTGCTTCTTTTAAATAACAGCTAAATATTTAATTATGATGAAAAAAATATTATATGAGGAAATATCGATTTATATCGCCTCTGCCATATGATTTTAAGATTACTGACATAAAACTCGCTTACTGTTCTCAGCGCTGAAGGATTAGCGGTTGACGAGATGGCCGGCATGTACCCAGGCCATACGCTTACTTTCTAAGATCAGGCAGCAACGACTGCCGTTCATTGCAATGGGAACCTTCATGTTCAAGAAATCGGTACTGGCGCTGGCCTTAAGCGGATTGTTCGCGGCGTCTGGCGCTCAGGCGGCCACCGTCTATGACGAAGACGGCAACAAGGTCGATCTCTACGGGCGAATCGCCATGGGGATCGAAGGCGGCGGCGTGAAGGACGGCGTGGATAACGGCGTCGAATTTCGCGATTACAGCTCGCGTCTGGGCTTCAAGCTGAAGCAGCAGATTACCTCCGACCTGGCCGCTTTTGGTCGACTGGAGTGGCGCTTCAATGGTGACGAGCGCAGCCGGCCTGGTTTCAAGGAGGTACGCAAGAGCTATATCGGCCTTGAAAGCGACACCTTCGGTACCTTCACCGCGGGTAACTTCGACAGCTTCTACGACGATTTCGTCATGGGCGTGTTCGACGTTTATGTGGCGGAAGGCTACGAGTTCGCCGGCGGCGGGTTGCAGGCGCGTGGCGACTCCATCGGCTATCAAACACCAGACTTCAACGGCTTCCAGGCGGTAGTCGCGGTCAAGCACTTCTCCGAACGTGGCCTGACCGAAGACGAGCAGTCCGAGCGCGGCAGCGGCGTTTCCTCGCAAGGCGGTATCGGTTATCAGGCCGGCCCGGTAGGGCTTGCAATTGGCTTCGTCGACGACGATGTTCGCGGCGGCGGGAACAACAAGACCCGCGTCGGCGGCACGGCCGCTTTTGACGCCAACGATGACTTCCAGGTACGCGTGGGCTTTGAAACGCGCGGCGACAGCGACGTTTACGGCGGCGGATTCGACCGCTACGGCATCGGCGCCACCTACGCCTACAACACGACCGCCTTCTACGCCGATTACTACCATATCGATTCGGACGACCGCGACGGTACGCGTAATGTCTGGGCGCTGGGCACGCTGCACAATCTTACCGCCAATTTCGACGTCTTTGCCGAACTGTACGACGGCGATCGCGACTCGCTGAGCAACGTCGACGACGAAGATCTCTACTACGCCCTGGGCGCGCGGTACTACTTCTAAGCAAGTGACTTGTACTTTTAAACAAGTGCCTTGACTGGCATTACGTCGATATCGATCCTTGGTCGGTACGGGAAACCCCGTACCGACTTTTTGCATGGAGTCGACTCATCAAGGCGATCCGACGTTCTAACGCTCGTCGCTGCGGTTGTCGATGGTCTTGCGATAGTTGTCGATGAACGGCTGCTCGGCCTTGTCGATACGATCCATGCCGGCCACCACACGGTGCCAGTAGGGGTATTGCGGCGCCGGGCGGGTGGCAGCTTCGATACGTTCGATCTCGTCGGCACTCAGTTCAAGCTCGGCCGCTGCCAGGTCATCCTTCAAGTGCTCTTCATTGCGTGCGCCGACGATCAGTGACGTGACGCCCGGGCGGTCCTTCAACCAGGCCAGGCACGTGCGCGGGATGGAAGTATCGTGCGTCTCGGCAATCTCGGCCAGAAGCTCGATGATATCGTAAGCGCGTTCCATGTCGTGCACGTAGGGCTCGGGCCAGCCGTTGCCCTGGCGGGTGCCTTCCGGCGCTTTCTGGCCGCGGCGCACCTTGCCGTTGAAGAGCCCTTCGCCCAGTGGCCCCCACACCAGCGTGCCGATGTTCTGATCGATGGCCAGCGGCATCAGCTCGTACTCGGCCTCGCGGGATTCCGGCGTGTAGTAGATCTGCTGGCTGATGGGGCCTGACAGGTTGTGAAGCTCCGCCTTGCCGATGGTCTTCATCATCTGCCAGCCGGTGAAGTTGGAGGTGCCGTAGTAACGGATCTTGCCACTTTGCACCAGGTGATCGAGGGCGTAGAGCATCTCCTCGGCAGGGGTCACGCCGTCCCAGTTGTGCATCTGGTACAGGTCGATGTGATCGGTGCCCAGGCGCTTCAGGCTCGCTTCACAAGCATTGATCAGGTGATAGCGCGAAAAGCCGCTGTGATTGGGGTTGTCCCCCAACGGGCTTCTTGCCTTGGAGGCGAGTATGATGTCGTTACGCTTCTCACCCAGCGCCTTGCCGACGATCTCTTCGGACTCGCCCATGGAGTAGAGATCGGCGGTGTCGATCAGGTTCACCCCGGCGTCCAGGGCCATGTCGATCTGGCGCTTGGCGCCGGCCACATCGACACTTGCGGCTTTTTCGAAGCCGGCGCTGCCGCCAAACGGCACGGTGCCCAGCACGATTTCAGAGACCAGCAGGCCGGAGTTTCCTAACGGGCGATATTTCATCTCGATAGCATCCTTGTTAAACGAAAGGGGTATTGCTTTTGCGCTAATCAAAAGGCAGCCCCTAAGCCTAGGTCATGCATTTTGATTGTCAAAGCGCCCCCTGCGGCGCATTGACGCCCGCGCTCAAGGCCCTTCGGTCGGCTTGCCGGTGAAGTCGGTCACCGGCTTATCGACCGGGCGATCCAGACGCGCGGAAAACGCGCGCAGCCCGGCCATCAGCGGAGAAAGGGTGTACCAGAGATCGTCGTCGTTGAGCATCTTGTAAAGACCGGTGATGCCCGGCGCGCCGTCTTTCTCCTGGCGGTGTTTGGGTGAGCGGTTGTCCTGCTCTTTTGCGGTCTGGGGGGCGGGGTCCCCCGCGCTCTCCGGGTGGCGCTCCCGGCTCATCTGCTCCATGCCCTCCTTGAGCGCGAACATCACCTGATGGAAGCGCTCCGGCGGCACGGTGGAGAACGCCATGGCGATCGACGAGAGGTTTTGCAGCGCGTTGAGCGTGCCGGGGTTGTTCAAGCCCCCCAATAAAATCTTCAACAGCTCGTGGTTGGAGGCGACCACGTCGTTGGCAAAGCGCAGCACGCCGTGCTCGTGCAGGGTCTGCACCAGCTGGTCGAGCTCCTGCTGGGCGTTGGGGCCGTTGGGCGGCGGCGTCACGTCGTAATCGAGTGGTTCGGCCATTACATCTTCCTCGGGTCGGTTTGCCGGGCGGGCGGCAGGGTGTAATCACTATTGGCCCACTTGACTTCTACCGCCACGCCCTCGTTGGGCGTGCGCTGGCCAAAACGGTAGTTATGGGCGGGCAGCGGCGTTGTCGCGGGCCTGTCCAGCACCTCGAGTTTGACGGCGACTTCCTTGTAGGCCGGAGTGTGCACCACCGGGTCCACGTGCTCGCCGGTGAGCGCGTTCACCCCCAGTTCGCCGAAGTGAATCGGCGTGAACAGCGCCTTGCCCGCGACCCGGTCGGTCACCAGCGCCGGAAGCTCCAGGCTGTCGCGCCGGGACGTAATGCGCACCCAGGTGCCGTTTTCGATGCCGCGCTCCCGGGCAAGCTCGGGGCTGACTTCGACAAAGCCCCGGCCGACCTGCTCGACGATACCCGGTGAGCGCCCGGTCTGGTTCGCGCCCTGAAACTGCTCCAGCAAGCGGCCGTTGTTGAGCATCAGATCGAACGCGTCATCCGGGGCCTCGGCGGGTTCCTGCCACTCGAGCACGTAGAGCGAGGCCTTGCCGTCTTCGGTGGGGAAACCGTCGGTGTAGAGCAGCGGCGTATCGGTGCCGTCTTCGGCCACCGGCCACTGCAGTGACTGCCAGCCTTCCAGGCGCGCGTAGCTCACCCCGGCGAACAGCGGGGCGATCGATGCGCACTCGGCCATGATTTCACCTGGGTGGGTATAGCCCCAGTCGTGGCCCATGCGCGCGGCAAGCTCGGTGAGAATCTTCCAGTCCGGGCGACTGTCGCCAAGCGGCGGGAGTACCTCATGAAAGCGCTGAATGCGGCGCTCGGTGTTCACGAAGGTGCCCTCTTTTTCCACGCTGGGGCAGGCGGGGAGCACTACGTCGGCAAATCGGGCGGTGCGGCTGAAGAACATGTCCTGCACCACCATGAACTCGAGCTTCTCGAAGGCCTCGACCACGTTGTGCGTATTGGAGTCGGAAAACACCGTCTCTTCACCGATGACGAACATCGCCTTGAGCTCGTCTTCCGCGGCGGCCTCTACCATCAGGAAGTTGCCCAGCCCCTCTTCCAGCGAAAGCGCCTTCGGTGCCACGCCCCAACCCTTGGCCCAGCGTGCGCGGGCTTTTTCATCGGTCACGCTTTCATAACCCGGGTACATCTCGCGCAAACAGCCGAAGTCGCTGGCGCCCTGCACGTTGTTGTGCCCGCGCATCGGGTAGCCGCCGGTGCCGGGCTTGCCGTAGTTGCCGGTGACCAATAACAGGTTGGAGAGCGCGGTGCTGGTATCGGCGCCGTGGCTGTGCTGGGTGATGCCCATGGCCCATAAAAGGCTCACGCTCTTGGCGCGGCCGATCAGCTCGGCGGCTTCGATCAGCTGCGCTTTGGGAATCCCGGTTTTTTCCTCGGCGAATTCCAGCGTAAAGGGCTCGAGTGAGGCGCGGTACTCGTCGACCTTGTTGACGTGGCTGGCCAGAAACGCCTCATCAGCCAGGCCGTTATCGAACATGTAGCGCGACAGCGCCGAGGCCCAGATCAGATCCGTGCTCAGGGTGGGGCGCAGATAAAGATTCGCTCGTTCGGCCATTTCGTGTTTACGCGGATCGAACACCACCAGCTTCTGACCACGAAGTTTCTGAGCGGCCTTGATGCGCGAGGCAATGACCGGATGGTTCTCGGCGGTATTGCTGCCCACCAGCACCACTACCTCGGCCTGCTCGATATCCTTGATGGAGCCGGCGTCACCGCCGTAACCGACGGTGCGAAACAACCCTTTGGTGGCCGGGTTCTGACAGTAGCGCGAGGAGTTGTCCACGCTGTTGGTACCAATGATCAGCCGGGCGATCTTCTGGGTCAGGTAGGCCTCTTCGTTACTCGCCTTGCTCGAGCCGATAAACCCCAGGCTCTGCGGGCCGTGGGTGTCGCGTACCTCCAGAAGCCGCCGGGCAACAAGGCTCAGTGCCTCGTCCCAGCTGGCCTCGCGAAAGCGGCCGTTTTCGCGAATCAGCGGGGTGGTCAAACGCTTGTCACTGTTGACGAAATCCCAGGCGAACTTGCCCTTCAAGCAGGTGGAAATGCCGTTGGCCGGCGCCTCTTGATGGGGCTGCACCTTGAGAATGTCGCGATCCCGGGTCCACATCTCGAAGGAGCAACCCACGCCGCAGTAGGTACATACCGTCTTGGTACGCTTGATGCTCGGCTCGCGCCAGGCGGCGTCGAGTTCGGAAATCGCGGTGATGGGGCGGGCAGAGGTGGTCTTCTCGATCTCTTTCACCGCGTCGATCATCGGGCGCTTGAGTGACCAGGGGAGTGCGGTCAGCGGCCCGGTCTTGCCATACATGGTGTTTTCCTGCAGCGCATTGCAGGGGCAGACCGTCACGCAGTGGCCGCAGTGGACGCAGCTCGAGTCGTTGATCGCCTTGCCGCCGTCCCACAGCACCCGCGGGTGTTCGCTCGTGTAGTCGATGCTGAGCGTTTCGTTGACCTCGACGTTCTGGCACGCCTCGACACACTGGCCGCACAGAATGCACTGGTCCGGGTCATAGGTATAAAAGGGGCTGGAGGTATCCTTGGAGTGCGGCTTGGGCTTGAACTCGTAGCGCTGGATGGGCATGTCCATCTCGACCACCGCGTTGTGCACGCGACAGTCGCCGTTATTGTTCTCGCACACGCTACAGTAAAGTTCATGCTTGGCCAGCAGCCGGTCGAGGCCCTCTTCACGGGCGGCGGTGGCCTCGGGCCGGTCGCTCGATACCGTCAAGCCTTCGGTGCTCTTGAGTGTACAGCCGCGTTTCAATTCGCCGTCCACCTCCACCCAGCAGGTATCGCAGGTTTGCAGCGGCCCAAGGGCTTCGTGATAACAGACGCTGGGTAACGAGATGTCATGCTTGCTCAAGAACGTGACAAGCGGCTCATCTGCCTGGCCCGTCAGTGGCTGGTCGTTGAAGATGATCGTACACGGTCGTGTCATGCGGGTATTCCTCCATGGAACCCTTATTTTTATCCTGCTGATAAACCCATCGATCACGCGCGATGTGTTAAACCAGAGTAGTGGGAGGGACTTGCCCTGTCCATGGAGGTGCCGACAACCTGGGTTAAACCCGCCCTTGGCCGGCGTGGGAGAATTTGGCCAGGCAGGCGGCTGCAATTCCCCAGCAAAGCAGGCTTGAAAAGCATCAACCTGCTTAATAAACGTCACGAATGCTGTTAATACTGTTCACGTCGGCTTTATAGGCGTTGATTTATCCAGAAAAGCCAATGAACACGTAACGTTAGAAGGAGTTAGCATGTCCGTTTATCGCAGTGGTCTACCGGTTGGCGTGGCGCTTTGGGTGCTTTCGCCCGCTGTTTTCGCCGCCCCCTATACGCTCACCCTCTTTCACACCAACGACCTGCATGGGCGCACCGACAGCTATCCGCAGCTTGTCACCGCACTGAACGAGGCGCGGGAGCGTTTCGGCGAGGGCCTGCTGCTCGATGCCGGCGATATCTTCTCCGGCACGCTCTACTTCAACGAGTTTCGCGGTCAGGACGCCGTCGCGTTCATGAACCAAATGGGCTATGACGCCTTCGTGCCCGGCAACCACGAGTTCGATTTGAACGACCCGGACACGGGCCACCAGGCGCTGGCGGATCTTTTCACCGCTGCCGAGTTTCCCATTGTGGGCGCGAACCTGGATTTCTCCGCCGCGCCGGAGTTTGCCGAGTTGCTGGGGGATTCGATCAGCGCCGAGCCCACACCTGGGCATCTGTACGATGGCGTCATTGTCGAGCACGGCGGCGAGCAAATCGGTATTTTCGGGCTCAGCACGCAATCGAGCGAAGACGTCTCGAGCCCGGGCAACGTGACCATCGGGGATTACCGCGAAGCGGCCGAGGCGATGGTGGCGGCGTTTGAAGCCGAGGGCATCGACAAGATCGTCGCGCTCACGCACCTGGGCTATGACAGCGACCCGAGCGTGGGCAACGACGTGCTGCTCGCCCAGCATGTGGAAGGGATCGACGTGATCATCGGCGGGCACAGCCACACGCGCCTGGACGCCCCCGTGGTGATCAGCGAAAACGACCGGGGCGAGCCTAAAACGCCCACCGTGATCGGCCAGGCGAACGAGTACGGCAAGTACCTGGGCGTGATGCAGGTCACCTTCGACGATGACGGTGTGGTGACGGACGCCACCGGCGAGCTGCTCGCCACCGAAGACTTCGAGCCGGATCTCGAGGCGGCTGCGATGCTCGAACCCTACACCGCGCGTATCGAAGAAGTGCGCGATACCCAGGTAGGCGCCCACCTTGATACAGCGCTTCCCAACCCACGCCACGGCAATGGCGACGAGGCGAGCGTGCGCGCCGATGAAACGGCGCTTGGGAACCTGATTGCCGATGGCCAACTGGCCGCAGCCCGCCGGGTGAACCCGGACACCGTACTGGCGCTACAAAACGGCGGCGGCGTTCGCGAGCCGATAGCGGCGGGGGATGTGTCTGTTGGCGAGCTGATCGCGGTGCAGCCCTTCGGTAACCGGCTGACGCTGATGGATGTCACCGGCGCCGAGCTTCTCCAGACCTTCGAGATCGCTCTCGCCAACGCCCCGGAAGAGAGCGGCGCCTTTCTGCAGGTTTCCCGCGGGGTCGAGGTCGTGTATGACAGCCGCGAACCGGCCGGCGAGCGGGTGGTGAGCCTGAAAGTGACTCAGGACGGCGAGCTTATGGATATCGACCCGGCGCGTACCTACGTGATCGCTACCAACAACTTCACCGCCGCCGGGGGCGACAGCCATACCGCGCTCGAAGCGGCACATGATGATGACCGCAGCCATATCGTAGGCAACACCGACTGGGAAATGCTGCGCGACTACATGGTGGCCGAAGGCGAGGTCGCGCCCCAGGTAGAAGGACGCATCGTGGATGTCGCTCGCCTATGACCCGCCAGTAGGGCGTTAACCGGTACGCTTGCCGGTTGCGCTCTCGAAGGGGTGAAGCGCTTCGCGAGCGACATAAAAGCGCAGCGTTTCACCCTCTTTCACCGGCGGCTGGCCGCTGGTGCGAATCACCGTGGGCTGGTCGCTATCCAGCAAACGCACGTAGAGGTGGCTCTCCGCCCCCGCGGCCTCATAAAGCTCCAGGGTGGAATCGATCACCAGGTGTGGGGCATCGGGTGGGGTCAGGCGCATGTCGTCCGGGCGAATGCCGACCACGTCGGTGTCCGCCGGCAGGTCCGCCAGCAGCTCGCGGGCGCCGCGGGTTTGCAGGTACTCGATAGGCACCATGTTCATCGCCGGCGAGCCGATGAACCCGGCCACGAACATCGACGCCGGGCGGGCGTAGATCTCCATGGGCGTACCCACCTGCTCGATTTGTCCGGCGTTCAAGACCACCAGCCGGTCGCCCAGGGTCATCGCCTCCAGCTGGTCGTGGGTCACATAAAGGCTGGTGGTTTTTAGCCGGCGCTGGAGCTGTTTGATTTCTACCCGCATCTGCACGCGCAGCTTGGCGTCCAGGTTAGACAGCGGCTCGTCGAACAAGAACGCGGCGGGCTCGCGCACCAGCGCCCGGCCCATGGCCACCCGCTGGCGCTGGCCGCCGGAAAGATTGCGCGGCTTGCGCGGAAGGTACTCTTCGATCTCGAGCATTTTGGCCGCCTTGCGCACCCGCTCTTCGATGGCGTGCTTTTTGAAGCCGCGGTTCTTGAGCCCGTAGGCGAGGTTGTTATATACGGTCATGTGCGGGTAGAGCGCGTAGTTCTGAAACACCATGGCGATATCGCGCTGGGCGGGCTCTAACGTATTGACCACCCGATCGCCGATTTTCAGCGTGCCCTCGGAAATCGTCTCGAGCCCGGCGACCATGCGTAAAAGCGTCGATTTCCCGCAGCCCGACGGCCCCACCAGCACCACGAATTCGCCGTCCTCGATGGCCAGGTCCACACCTTTGACGGCCTGCACGTTGCCGGCGTAGGTTTTCTTGAGTCCTTCCAGGGTAATACTGGCCATCCTATTTCTCCGTCTCGGTCAGGCCTTTCACGAACAGTTTCTGCATCAACAGCACCACCAACACCGGCGGCAGCATGGCAAGCGTCACCGTCGCCATGATCAAGTTCCAGGCGGGCACGCGATCAGACGACGCCATCAGCCGCTTGATGCCCAGCACGATGGTGTAAAAATCCTCGTCGGTGGTGACCAAAAGCGGCCACAGGTACTGCACCCAGCCGTAGATGAACATGATCACGAACAGTGCGGCGATATTGGTGATCGACACCGGAAGCAGTATGTCCTTGAAGAACTTCATGGGCCCGGCGCCGTCGACCCGGCTGGCCTCCATCAGCTCCTCGGGCACGGTCATGAAGAACTGGCGAAACAGAAAGGTCGCGGTGGCCGAGGCGATCAGCGGAAGCGTGAGCCCGGCGTAGGAGTTGAGCATCCCTAAATCCGCCACCACCGCGTAGGTGGGGATGATGCGCACCTCGACCGGCAGCATCAGCGTGATGAAGATGAGCCAGAACGCCAGCATGCGAAAGCGAAAGCGGAAGTAGACGATCGCGAAGGCCGAGATGATCGAAATCGCGATCTTGCCGATGGCAATCGTCAGCGCCATGATCAGCGAATTGCCCAGCATCAGCCACACCGGCGGCGCGCCGCCCACCTGCCAGCCCGAGGTCAGCATTTGCTTGTAGGAGGCCCACATGTTGTCGCCGGGTAGCAGCGGCATCACCCCGCGCACGAAGGCGCCGGGTTCGTGGGTCGAGGCGATGAACGCCACGTACACCGGAAACGCCACCACCAGTACGCCGGCAATCAATACCAGGTGGGTCAGAATGTTCAGATAGGGTCTGTTTTCGACCATGATGGATCCCTGTGCCTAGTAGTTGACGCGACGTTCCACGTAGCGGAACTGGATGAACGTCAGCACGATCACGATGCCCATCAGCATGACCGACTGGGCGGAGGACGAGCCGATGTTGAGCCCGGCCACCCCGTCGGTGTAGACCTTGTAGACCAGCGTCATCGTCGCCTGGCCCGGCCCGCCGCCGGTGGTGGCGTCGATCACCCCGAAGGTCTCGAACATCACGTAGTTGATGTTGATGATCAGCAAGAAGAAGGTGGTCGGTGATAAAAGAGGGAAGACGATGGTCCAGAAGCGCTTGAAGGGCGTGGCGCCGTCGATGGCCGCGGCCTCGATCAATGAATGGGGTACCGACTGAAGCCCGGCCAGAAAGAACAGAAAGTTGTAGGAGATCTGCTTCCAGGCGGCGGCGATGGTGATCAGGATCATCGCCTGGCTGCCGGACACCCGGTGGTTCCAGTTGATACCAAACCAGTCGAGCAAGTGGGGCAGAAGGCCGATGGTCGGGTTGAACAGAAACCACCACAACACCCCGGCGACCACCGGGGCCACGGCGTAGGGCCAGACCAGCAGCGTGGTGTAGAACCGGGCGCTTTTCAGCACCCGGTTGACGCACACCGCCAGTAAAAGCGCGGTGCCCATGGAAAGCGCGGTGACCGAGACGGCAAAAATCGCCGTGCGCCCCAAAGCGTTCAGGTAGCTGGGGTCGGCCAGCACCCGGGCGTAGTTGGCAAGGCCTACGAAGGTGGTGTTGAAGCCGAAGGCGTCGGTGCGCTCGAAGCTCGACTTCACTGCCTGGCTTGCCGGCCAGATAAAGAACACCAGGGTGATCGCCAACTGCGGCGCTAACAAAAAGAAGGGAAGCCACCGGCTTTGATAGGTGGAGCGTTTGGTCTGCATGAGGCGTCCTGTTGAACCCGGCCCGGAGAAAACCCACCCATAGGTCCGCGTCGTCGGGCGTATGGGTGGGCCCTCACAACAAACCCCGGCTTATAGAAGCCGGGGTTTGAGTGGTGCCGCTAAATTAGTTATTGGCGGCTTCGAAGTCGCGCAGGATCTGGTTGCCGCGCTCTACCGCGTCATCCAGTGCTTCCTGGCCGCTCTTGTTACCCGCCAGCACCGCCTGGAACTCTTCATCGAGTACCATGCGTACCTGGGTGTAGTTGCCAAAGCGCAGGCCCTTGGAGTTCTCGGTGGGTTCGTTGAGGTTGATCTGCTCGATGGCGATATCCGCGCCCGGGTTCTCGTCGTAGTAGCCGTGCTGCTGGGTCAGCTCGAACGCGGCGGTGGTGATCGGCAGATACCCCGTGCCCTGGTGCCACTCGGCCTGTACCTCGGGCAGTGACAGATACTCCAGAAACTCCGCGACGCCGGTGTACTCATCGTCTTCGTGACCGGAAAGGACCCAAAGCGTGGCGCCACCGATGATCGAGTTCTGCGGCGCGCCGTCCACGTCGTCATAGTAGGGCAGCATGCCAAAGCCCACTTCGAAGTCCGAGTTGGCCAGCACGTCCGCCCGCGAGGCGGAGGAATTCATGTACATCGCGCAGTCGCCGGAGTAGAACGCCGGGGCTGCGTCCGGGCCGTTGGCCGGGCCGCCGTAGCTATACACACCGCTATCCGACCACTCCTTGATCTGATCCCAAAAGCGCGCCTGCTCTTCGCCGTTGAAGGTGAACTCGGTTTCAAGGCCGCCGAAGCCGTTCTCCTGGGTGCCGATCGGCAGATCGTGCAGCGCCGAGAAGTTCTCCAAACCCACCCAGTTGGCCGCGTAGGCCATGGTGAAACCACAGGATGCCGCGCCTTCATCGACGATCTGTTGACCCATCTCGCCCATTTCCTGCCAGGTGGTGGGTGGCGTTTCCGGGTCCAGGCCCGCCGCTTCGAAAGCGTCCTTGTTGTAGTAGAGAATCGGCGTGGAGGAGTTGAACGGCATGGAGAGCATGTTGCCGTCGGTGTCGGTGTAGTAGCCGGTCACCACGGGCAGGTAGTCGTCCGGATCGAAGTCACTGCCGTGCTCTTCCATCAGCTCGAAGACCGGGTAGATCGCGCCCCGGGCGGCCATCATGGTGCCGGTGCCGACTTCGTAGATCTGGACGATGTGCGGCTGCTGGCCTGCGCGGAAGGCGGCGATGGTGTTGACCATCGTCTCTTCGTACTCGCCACGATACGAAGGATTCACCCGGTATTCGTCCTGGGAGGCGTTGAAGTCCTCGGCCAGCGCGCTCAGGCGCTCGCCCAGCTCCCCGCCCATGGAGTGCCACCAGGTGATCTCGGTGGCGGCCTGGGCGGAAACGCTCAAGGTAGCCGCCGCGATGCCTACAGAGAGGGCACGTAACGTGAAACGAGACATAAAAGCTCCTTTAGGGCCTGGGATCGGCCGGGTGGCGCAGTGGGTTTTCTTGAATTTCTTGGGTGCACCGAACAGTAGTGAGTGTCGATGACATTTTGATGAAGGCTATGCAGGCCGGGCAAACAAACCTCATGCAACTTTGGCAGTAGGCGGCACGTGGCCGGTGGTGCTAGGGTGAGGGAAAGCGGATAACCAATTTGCAACACAGTGGGCACGACATGATGGATGCACAAGCACTACTTGCCAGGCTGGTCGCCTTCGATACCACCTCGCGTGGTTCCAACCTGGCGCTGATCGAATTCGTGGAAGGCTATCTTGACGAATACGGCGTTACTTCCGAGCGGGTGATGAGCCCCTGCGGTACCAAGGCGAACCTGATCGCCCGCATCGGGCCAAACGCGCCGGGCGGGGTCATGCTCTCCGGGCATACCGATGTCGTACCGGTGGAAGGCCAACCCTGGTCGAGCGACCCCTTCACCCTGGTTGAAGGCGACGACGGCAAGCTTTATGGTCGCGGTACCTGCGACATGAAAGGCTTTATCGCCTGCGCATTGGCCATGGTGCCCGAGTGGACGAAATCGTCCTTGCAGCAGCCCATCTACTTTGGCTTCTCTTATGACGAAGAGATCGGCTGTGTCGGCGCACCGGATCTCATCAAGCGCTTTTACACGAACTACTCCACCACGGCGCACGTGATCGTCGGTGAGCCGACCAGCATGCAGCCGGTGGTGGCGCAAAAGGGCGCGACGAACCTGCGCACCACGGTGACGGGAGTCGAGGCGCACAGCAGCCAGGTCAATCAGGGAACATCCGCGATTCACGTGGCCGCACGCCTGGTGACGTTCATCGAAGACACCATGGCAGCCCTGGTGGACGAGGGGCGCGTGGACGAAGCCTTCAATGTACCTCACACCAGCCTGCACGTCGGCCGCATCAAGGGCGGCACGGCGATCAACATCACCGCCCGGGAGTGTCAGTTCGAGTGGGAAATCCGCCATCTGCCCACCGAGACGTTCGACGAGGTATATACCCGTTTTGACGCGTTTTGCGAGCAGTTGAGCGAAGAGCTCAAGGCCCGCGGCAAGACGGTCGAGATTGCCACCGAGGCGCTCAATGTCACCGTGCCGGGGCTGGCCGACCGGGACAATAGCGCCGTGCTGCGTCTGGCCAAGGATCATCTTCCCGGCGAGTGTGAAAACCACGCCGTGGCCTACGCCACCGAAGCCGGGCAGTTTCAGGGCCAGGGGCTGCAGACCATCATCCTGGGGCCGGGCAGTATCGCTCAGGCCCACCAGCCGGATGAATACATCGAGAAAAGCGAACTTGCGGCGTGCATGGACTTCATGACCCGAATGGGCCGGGCGCTGGAGGCGCCGTTTGAGGGGTAAGGCCATCATGAAGGGCAGGGCAATCACAGGAACACCCGCCTGCGGGCGCGTGTTCCTGGATGTTCGGAGAGTGTTTCTGGATGCTCGAAGAGTGTTGCCGACTACACGGCGCTAAGGCGAGGAGTGCTCTTCGAAAAGCTCGGCTTTCGCGTCGCGCATGACGTTTTCGCAGGCCTGCTGGTGGGCGAGTTGTGTCAGCAGGCCCTGGGTGACCTCGAAGCCCTTGATCAAGCAGATATCCACCTCGGCGCGGCTGACCTGAGGCGATACGTGGCAGTCGATCCTGACGGTGCGGCCCGGGCCTTCGAGCCGGTCGGCAAATCGTCGCAACCGCCATGCGATGCGTTCTTTCCAATGAGCTGATTCCACTGCGCCTTCATTAACGCTGAACGTGCACTGCCACTCCGGTCGGTATACCTTCATGAGAACCTCCGCTGCGTCTGGAAAGATGTCTTGGTCGCGTTTCGTACTCCGTCTTTTCTGGTCATCTGACTCTGCTACTATACGCACATAGTTACCGCCACTGATACAGGAATAAGGCCCGCGCACGTGCGTTATTAGGGCTACCGTTATGACCTCGATCCTGCCTACACGTTGCCCCTGCGGTAGCGGCGCTTCGCTCAACGCGTGCTGCGGCGTTTATCATCAGGGCGGCGCTGCCCCCACGCCCGAGGCGCTGATGCGCTCGCGCTACAGCGCCTTTGCTCTCGATTTGGTCGATTACCTGAACGCCACCTGGCACCCCAGCACGCGGCCCGAAGCACTCGCCCCGGACCCGGCCACACAGTGGAAGCGCCTGGTGATCGAGCACGCCCCGAAACCGGAGGGCGCGCATGCCACCGTGCACTTCAAGGCGTTTTTCAAGGAAGGCGGCTGGCACGTGCTCGAGGAAGTCTCGCGTTTTGTGCAGGAAGCCGGGCGCTGGTGGTACGTTGACGGTGACCCGCGCCTGGAGAAGCTCAAACCTGGGCGCAACGAGCGCTGCCTGTGCGGCAGTGGGCGCAAGCTCAAGGCGTGCTGCGGTGGGTAGCGGTACAGGCGAGGTTTCCGTCGAAAACGAGACCGTGGCGCCATGGTATCTTTATCTGCTCGAGTGCCGGCGCGGCACCTACGCAGGTATTACCAACAACCTGGCCAAACGCTACCAGGCGCACTGCGCGGGCAAGGGCGCGCGTTATACTCGCGCCAACCCGCCCCGGGCGCTGCTGGGCGCGCAGCCCTTCGCCGACCGCGCCGAGGCCAGCCGCGCCGAATACCAGCTCAAGCAGCAAACGCCCACGCAAAAGCGCCTCTGGGCGGCGCGCTGGCCCTGTGAGCTGACCGAATAGCCCTGCTCGACCCTTGTGACCGTTAAGACCCTTGTGTCCGTTAAAAGGAGCGCCTTGTCATGATGACGTTTTCCTCGCCCCAAAGCTTTCGCCGCCAGGCGATGACCGAGCTTCACGGAAGCACCCTGGTCGCCCCGTTCGAGACGCCAAGGCGTATGGAAATCGTGCTCAAAGCGCTTAAGCAAGCAATGTTCGAGGTATGCGAGCCCGGCGCCTATGGCCTGGCGCCGGTGACCGCGGTGCACGACGCAGCCTACGTCGATTTTCTCGCCAATTTCTGGTCCGACTGGCAGGCGTTGGGCCACACCGGCGAGGCGATTCCCAGTATCTGGCCGGCGCGCACGCTAAGGGGCGACAAGATTCCCCGGTCGCTGGAGGGGCAACTGGGCTACTACGCCCTGGCCGCGGAAACCTCGCTCAGCGAAGGCACGTTTGAAGCCGCCATGGCCAGCAAGGACACGGCTCTTGCCGCCCTTGAGTACACGCTCGAAACCGGAGAGGCGAGCTTCGGGCTTTGCCGTCCGCCGGGCCACCACGCCGCGGTGGATCAGTTCGGCGGTTACTGCTTTTTCAACAATGCCGCCATCGCCGCCCAACGCGCGCTGGACGCCGGCAAAAAGCGCGTGGCGGTGCTGGATGTCGACTTTCATCACGGCAACGGCACCCAGCAGATCTTCTATCGCCGCAGTGACGTTTTCTTCGCCTCGCTTCACGGCGACCCGGACGTCACCTTTCCCTATTTTTCCGGCTACATTGACGAAACCGGCGAAGGGGAGGGCGAAGGCTTCACCGTCAACTACCCCATGGCCCCGGGCACGCCGGTCGCTACCTGGATGAAGGCGCTGGAAAGCGCCCTGGCGGCGATCATCCGTACCGAGTGCGAGCTCTTGATCGTCTCCCTGGGCGTGGATATTTTTGAGCACGACCCGATCAGCACCTTCACCTTCAAGCGCGACGACTTCACGGCCCTGGGCGAGCGGCTGTCGAAGGCGGGGCTTCCCTGCGTATTTTTAATGGAAGGGGGCTATGCGGTGGAGGAGATTGGTGCCAATGTGGTAGGCGTGCTGCAGGGGTTTGACGCCCGGCGGCGCCCGGCAGGTGACAGCGCGCACTAATTCGGGCAGTCTAGCGCCTTTTACAGCAGCATGGATTGGCAGCCAGTCGAGCGGCAAGGAGTCAGAACGTGGCAGTGTACGGCGGTATTCAGGCACACGAAGTGGAGCGTTGGCTAAATGCCTTGACCAACGCCGCCTATGACCGGCGCTGCCCGCTCTCCCGCGTGCACGGGGGCAACCCCCGCGCCCGTACCGCGCGTCAGGATCTGCTCTGCCTGGCCCAGGCCTTCCGAGGTGAGCAGGGGTCGAGCGAGGCCATCGCCGACGGCTTGAGCCGCTGGTGCCAGCACTACCTGACCGAAACCGAGTGGTACGTGCTGGTCAGCGGCAAGACGCCCAGAGCCGATGCCCAACCGCCCGCCGCCCCTGGCCCGAGCGCACAGCATGACACGATGCCGGATGCCATCGAGGCGCTGTTGCAGCACAAGGTGGGTTAGACAGGGCGTGTAACCAGAACTTGTAACCAGAGCTCGTAGATAACACCTGTAAACAAGGCCCGTCGACAAGTCTCGCCTGCCAGACTGGTTAACGAAGACACCAGCGCGCTGTTATAATGGACGAATGAACAGTGTTCTTTCCGCCCCGGCGACCGCCTCCCTGGACGACCCGTTTTACTACCTGACGAATTTTCGTTACGTACTTGCCTGGGTGGCCGAGCGCCACCGTGACCTGTTGAGCGCCGATGAGATCGCGTTCATCGAAACCTTCGAGGCGCTGCCCCGCCCTTCACAGGCGCTACTGGCGCGCATGGTGATGCGCAAAGGCGAACTTTTCAGGCTCGGCAAGCTTGCCTACGCCGAAATCGGCGACAGCAGCGCGGCCATCATCCCGCTTCACGAGCAGGGCCTGGTCGAGCAAGACCCCGCTCTTACCAGCGCCGAGCTTTTCCACCACCTTCGCTTGAGCGAGCTTCGTCATGCCCTGGCGTCTGAAATCCGCGATGCGGGGCTGGGTGCCTCGCCCTCCAAGAAAGCGCTGATCGACACTCTCGCCCCGACGCTCGAGGCGGTACAGCCCTTGAGTGTCTGGTGGCCGCAGGCGCCGGATCGGTTTGTACGGTTGACCGTCATGGCCGTATGCGACCGGCTGCGGCTGATGTTCTTCGGCAATTTGCGCCAGGACTGGACGGAGTTCGTGTTGACCGAGCTTGGCAGGCAGCGCTTCGAGCCGGTCACGCTCTCTTCTGAGGCCCGGGCATTTGCACACCGCGAGGAGGTCACCACCTACCTGACCCTTCATCGGCTGCGCGAGCGCCTGGCCGAAGGTGAGACCCCGGCCACGCTCTTCAAGGAAGTGCCGGCCGAGAGCGCCAACCGTTGGCTGGCGACGCGACGCGACCGCCTGCTGGTGAGCCTGGGGCGCGAAGCCGAACGCAGCGGCGAGTTCGATCGTGCGCTAATTCTCTACACCGAGGCCCAGGGGAGCGATGCCCGCATCCGCGCGCTGCGCCTGCTCGAGCGTCTGGGTGAGCATCGACGCGCCCTGGATATCGCCAGCGAGGCCTTGACGCGCGCACCCAGCGAGCGCGAGCGCCAGGCCCTGGAGCGGCTGGTGCCGCGCCTTGAAAGGCGCCTGGGCGGGCCGCACAGGCGGCGCACCCGCGGGGCAAGCGTTGCCGAGCGAACCCTGGAGCTGTCCGGCCCTCAGCCGGTGGAGTGCGCCGTGGCCGAGCATCTGGCCACGCCCCGGGCGCCGGTGTTTTATGTAGAGAACACCCTGATTACCGGGCTTTTCGGGCTGCTGTTGTGGCCGGCGATCTTCACCCCGCTGC
This sequence comes from Vreelandella xerophytica, assembly GCF_968048975.1. The sequence continues at coordinate 257,782 of NZ_OZ309106.1, forward strand.
CCGGGGCGTTTTTTCATCCGTTTCATAGCGCCCCGGCGGATCTCTACCGGGACGACTTCGCCGCGCAGCGACACGACGAGATCAATGCCTGTCTGGCCCGGCTCGAGGATGGCAGCTACGTGCAGACCATTCGCGATACCTTCGCGGCAAAGCACGGCGTCGCCTCCCGGTTCGTTCACTGGCCGGCGATGAGTGAGGCGCTTCTGGAAACGGCACTTCGTTGTATTCCCGCCGCGCACCTGCGCGCGGTGTTCGAACGCCTGCTGGGGGATCTCAAGCACAACCAGGCTGGCTTTCCGGATCTGATTCAGTTCTTTCCTGACGAGCAGGAAGGGGCGCGCTATCGCATGATCGAGGTCAAGGGCCCGGGCGATCGCCTGCAGGATAACCAGCGCCGCTGGCTCGGCTTTTTCGACCAGCACCGGATCCCCGTCGAGGTATGCTACGTGCGCTGGCAGACAGGCGCGTGAGCGACTACCGGGTGGCGGTGCGCGCACTGTGCGAGTTCACTGCCCGTCGAGGGGATCTGGACTACCGCTTCACGCCCGCCCCCAGTGCTCAGGAGGGCATCGCCGGGCATACCCTGGTGGCCAGCCGCCGCGGGGCTACGTATATCGCCGAGCTGCCCTTGAGCGGCACCTACAAGGGGCTTCTGGTGAGCGGCCGGGCGGATGGTTACGACCCGGAGAATCATTGCCTGGAAGAGGTGAAGACCCACCGGGGCGATCTTTCGCGCATGGCGGACAACCAGCGCGCGCTCCACTGGGCCCAGGTGAAGGTGTACGGGGCTCTGTTGTGTGCCGAGCGAGGCCTTGAACGCATTACCCTGGCACTCGTTTATCTCGAGATCGCCAGCAACCGCGAAACCCGCCTGACCTGCGAGGCCGATGCCGGCGATCTCAAGGCGTTCTTTCATGAGCAGTGCGAGCGCTTCATTGCCTGGGCCGAGCAGGAGGGCGCTCACCGCCAGGCGCGCAATGCCACCCTTGAAACGCTCACTTTCCCCCACCCGGCGTTTCGTCCTGGCCAGCGCGAGCTTGCCGAAGACGTGTTCAAGGCGGTGAGCACCCAGCGCTGCCTGCTGGCCCAGGCGCCCACGGGCATCGGCAAGACTCTGGCGACACTTTTCCCCATGCTGACCGCCGTGCCGCGCAAGCGCCTCGACCGCGTGGCGTTTCTGACCATGAAAACCCCCGGGCGGCGTCTGGCACTGGATGCGCTGGCCACCTTGACAGCGCACGGCGCGGCCCCCTTGCGGGTGGTCGAGCTGGTCGCGCGCAGCAAGGCCTGCGAATACCCGGACCGCGCCTGCCACGGCGAGGCCTGCCCGCTGGCCGCCGGGTTCTACGATAAGCTGTCCGGGGCGCGCCAGGCCTGCGTCGAGCGCGGCTTTCTGGATCGCGCCGGGCTCAGGGCGGTGGCCCTGGAACATCACGTGTGCCCTTATTATCTGGGCCAGGAAATGGCCCGCTGGGCGGATGTCGCGGTGGGGGATGTGAACCACTGGTTCGACGCCCACGCGCTGCTCCACGGCCAGGCCATCGCGACAGAGGCGCGGGTGGGCCTGCTGGTGGACGAGGCGCACAACCTGGTCGAGCGCGCCCGCGGCATGTACAGCGCCGAGATCTCGCAAAAGCGTTTCAACCGCGCCAAAAAAAGTGCCCCGGCCGCGCTCAAGGGCCCGCTCAATCAGCTGGGCAAGCAGTGGCAAACCCTGGTCGATGCAGGTAATGCTCAGGCCACCGGCGAGGCGAGCTACCGGCTGTTGGAGGAGCTGCCGGGCAAGCTGGTCGGCGCGCTCTACAAGGTGGCGAGCGCCATTACCGAATACCTGGGCGAGCAGCCCCAGGCTGCCGGGCTGGAACTTCAGGAGCTTCTGTTCGAAGCCCTCGGGTTTTGCCGGCTGGCCGAGCAGTTCGGCGAGCACTCGCTGTGTGATCTCACCCGCCACGGCCGTGGTCACGCCGTGCTGGGTATTCGCAACGTGATTCCGGCGGATTTTCTCACTCCGCGCTTTGAACGTGCCCACTGCGCCGTGCTGTTTTCCGCCACGCTGACGCCGGGGCGCTACTACCGGGATCTATTGGGTCTGCCGGCGGACACCGTGTGGCGCGAGGTGGGCTCGCCGTTCGGCGCCCACCAGCTCAGCGTGCAGGTCACCCCGCATATTTCGACGCGCTTTCGCGACCGCGCGGCCTCGGTCGACCCTATCGTTGAAACGCTGGCCGCCCAGTACCAGCAGATGCCCGGCCACTATCTGGCGTTTTTCAGCAGCTTCGCCTATCTCGAGGCGGTCTACACGCGCTTTCAAAGCGCCTGGCCCGAGATCCCCAGCTTTGCCCAGACGCGGGGGATGGGCGAGGCCGAGCGCGACGCTTTTCTGGCCCGTTTTACTCCCGGCGGGCGGGGCATCGGCTTCGCGGTACTCGGCGGGGCCTTCGGCGAAGGGGTGGACCTGCCCGGCGACCGCTTGATCGGCGCCTTTATCGCTACCCTCGGCTTTCCGCCGTTCAACGCCTTCAACGAGGCGCTCAAGGCGCGCCTGCACGCCCGTTTCGGCAAGGGCGAGGAGTACACCTACCGCATTCCGGGCATGATCAAGGTGGTGCAGGCTGCCGGGCGCGTGATCCGAAGCCCGGAGGACGAAGGCGTGGTGGTGCTGATGGACGACCGCTTCAACCAGGTGCCCATCCGCGCGCTGCTGCCCGCCTGGTGGGCGCTTTAGGCCGCAAGCGCTGAAAACGCCAGGCCCATGACGCTGACCAGGATCAGCACTGCGCCCAGAACGCGGAAAAAGAGCACGGTGTCGGCTTGCAGCAGATAGCGGTGGGCGCGCTCGCCCATCAGGTGGCCCGCAAAGGCGCAGGGCAAAAGCCAGAGCTGATGAATCAGCTGCAGATCGACCCCGGCCACGATGAACGAGGCCATCTTGATCACCACCAAAATGAACCACAGCACGAACATCGTATCGCGAAGCTGTTCCTTGGCCACGTGGGCGGCAAAGACGGCCACGATCAACGGCGCACCGATCAGTGAGGTGCCGCTGACGTACCCGCCAAGCCCCAGCAAGGTATAGTCCACGTAGCGGTGCTGACTCTTGAAGGGCTTGTTCAACACGTAGCCGATCGCGTAGACGATCACGATGCCAAAGATGATGTTCGTCATCAGCGCCGCCGGCAACGTCAGAAGCCCCACCACCCCGACGAGCTTGGGCACGATCATGATCTTCAAGGCCTTGAAGAGATAGCGCCAGTCGATGTTGCTCTGTGCGGCCGTGGTGGAGTCCGCCTTGATCTGGCGGTTGCCCTGCCAGGCAATCCAGCTTGAAAAGATCAGCAGATGAATGGCGATGATCGGCAAGAACACCAGCGGGTCGTTGTGCACCAGCAGCAGAAACGGCAGCGCCAGCACGGCCCCGCCGAACCCGAGGCTGGTTCTGACAAAGCCGCTCCAGGCAAAGATCAGCCCGATCAACGCATACTGGTACCCAAGAAGATCAGCCATCGCGCATCCGTTCGTGAAAAGGGGAAAAGGCGGGTATCGCCGGGCGAGTGTTTTTCACCGTGGCGACTATGCTTACCCTAAGCTTACCAACAAATGGCCTTGAAACAGAGACCGACACGCTCTTGACCATGAGGGTCATGCAGGCGTCACGACACAACGGAACGTGTTCAGATGAAAAAACCAATCAGCTTTTTTGTGCATCATCAGGGCCGCGGCCACGCGCGCCGCGCCATGGCGATCATTCGCCACTTCGCAAGCGACCGCCCGGTCAGCGTGATGACCGCGGACCCCTCGCTTTTTGATGGTTTCGAGCGCGAGATCGACCTGATCGCGCTGCCCGACATGATTGGTGCGACAGTGCCGACCCAGGCGCTTTATGAGCAGCCAACGCCTTCGGTCATGCACTGCGTGCCCATGGGCGTGGTCGAGATGCGCCAGACCATGCGCCGCATCCTCGACCACCTGGATGATATCGAGGCCGGACTCTTCGTGATCGATGTCTCTGCGGAAATGGCGCTTTTGTCGCGTATCGCCAGCATCCCCGCGGTGAGCGTGCGCATGCACGGCGATCGCAACGACCCGGGCCACCTGGGCGCTTACGAGGCAAGCGTCGGCATGCTCGCGCCGTTTGACGAGCGCCTGGAGCAGCACGACTACCCCCAGCACCTGCACGAAAAAACCTTCTACAGCGGGGGGCTGTGCACCACCGCGCCGGCGGTGCCCAGCCGGGATGAAGCGCGCAAGCGCCTGGGGCTCGACCCGGACCGTGAAATCGTCGTGGCGCTCACCGGCGGCGGCGGGGCGGGCACGCCCTACGCGCCGCTCACCGTGGCGGCCCGGGCCGCGCCGCAGACACTGTTTCTCACTATCGGCCCGCTGCATCTGGAAGGTCATGAAACCGACTTCGCCAACCTGGTCAACTGCGGCTGGGTGGATAACGTGGTGGACTATCTCGCCGCCAGCGACATCGTGCTGGCCTCCGCCGGGGACAATACCGTTCACGAGATCGCCATGCTCAAAAGGCCTTATATCGTCGCCCCGGAATGGCGCTATTTCGGCGAGCAGGCGCGCAAGGCCGAGCGGTTGGCGGAACTGGAGGCAGCAGTGAACATGCCGGTATGGCCCGGCGACTTTGCCGGCTGGCAGCACGTGCTGGAAAAAGCCCGGGGGCTGGATGTCGAAAGGCTCGCTACCCTTTATGATGCGAGCGCCGCCGAGCGCGCCGCCCGCTGGCTCGAGCAGTGCGTCGACGGCTTGTGGGAAGGCGCCCCCACGGCCTGTACCCTGAACGCGAAAGCCGTCAACCGCTATCTCGAGTCTTCCTTCAAGCCTTGAGACGAACCTAGCCGAAGCGCGCGCTGGCGGGAAGGCGCGCGTTGTCGATCTCTTGCTGACTGGGGCGGCGGTTTATGTCGATGCGACGCGCCTGCGGTGACCAGCTGATCGCCCCGGCTTCAGTGAACTGGTTGAGCCAGTAATCCATGCACCAGCGCCCCCAGCGCGCGTAAAAGCGTCGAGCGTTGGCGATGATCGCCTCGAAATGCGGCCAGGGCGGGGCGTACAGCGGATGATGCTGGTGCCAGGCCAAAGCCCCACCCACCCAGAAAAGTGCCACGTCCGCCTCGGCCAGGCGCCAGGCGTAATCGGTCTCCTCGCCGCCGTAGCCTTGGTAGCCTTCATCCATACCCCCGGCGCGCCGATGATCCTCTTTTGTGAGCGCAAACGACAGCCCCCAGAGATTGCCGTGATCCGGCTCCGGGCGTATCTCGTCGACCTCGATGGCCGGGCGGGCGGGATGACGCTCGCCCAGGCGGTGGAGCCTTTCAAGGTCCAGTTCGCCGTCTGCCAGGGTATGCACCGCGCCGTCGGGCAGGTAGTGAACCTCGCCGATATAAAGACCGGCCCCCGCGCTCAGTGCTTGCCGGTAGCGCTCGACGAGCGTGGGGGAGGCGATGCAGTCCACGTCCAGAAACACCAGCGCCTCATTGGAGGCCGCGTTGACGGCGGCATTGCGGGCGCAGGCCAGCGGCAGCGCCTCGCCCTTGACCATGACGTGACGCACCGGGAAGCGAGTGGTCGGCAGCCCGCTTTCCGGGGCGGGCTGCATCCAGGCAATTACCAGCTCGTCCGGCGGATGGCGCTGGGCGTTCAGGCTGCGCATCAGATTGATCAGGTGCTGGCGACGCCCGCGTACCAGGGTCAGGGCGCTGATCTTCATGACGCGATCCCTTTGACGGTTTTCGTCGGCGGGCAGCGCTGAAAGTGCTGCACGCCCTCTATCACCCCTTGGGCGTGGGGGGCGCGGGCGATATAGACATGACTCATGCCCGGGGCCTCGGCCAGCCCGTCACTGTAGTTCGCCACCAGAATGGAGCACGCCGACGAGCGCAGCATATCCAGGTCGTTGCCGGAGTCGCCCGCCACGTAGAGCGCCGCTTCGTCCACGCCCAGGTGCTTTCGAACGTGGACGACGGCGCGCCCCTTGGAGGCCGCCTCGGGCAGTATATCCACATAGCGGCCGTGGCTGTGGATCACCGTCGCGAAAAGCTGGTGGCTCTGCAGATAAGAGGTCAGACGTAGCGTGATGCTGTCGGTGTCATCGCTTAGATAGCTCAGCTTGTGAGGGCGCTGTTCAAGCGGCCCCTGAGCAGTGATGTCGCTGAACGTTTCCAGCGCCTGGGCGAGGGCGTCACGCTGCCAGTGGTGGTCGATATGCTCGCGCCAGACGGTATCCTGCTGATAGGTGACGCCGTCGCTCTTGAGGTAATAGATCTCCGAGCCCACCGAGGCGATGATCAACTGCGGATAGGGAATGCCGGCCTGGGAGAGAATCGCCAGCGCACTATGAAAGCTTCGCCCGGTCGCAACGCCGAAGCCCAGGTTGTGCTGGCCGGCATACCACTTGTTGAACGCCAGTACCCCCGTCGACGAGCCGGTCAGGGTATTGTCGATATCGCAGATCAGAAGCGCCGAGACCTTGTCCAGCCCAAGGTCCGCCCTGGGCCCGACAAGGCGCTTTAACAGGTCGTGGTAGCGCTCGGTATGGCGCTGCCAGTCAAACGCCTTCACTGCCTGACGGCCATTGTCGGCCATCTCGCGCCAGCGCTTGGGGTCTTGGAAAAGCGCCAGTGCTTCGCTGCCGATATCCTCGGCCCGGCGTGGATTGACCAGCACTCCGTTGCCGCACTGTTCGATGATGTCGTTGGGCCCGCCGCTGTCGGTGGCAATCAAGGGCAAGCCTGCCGCCGCGGCCTCCAGAAGCGTCAGACCGAAGGGCTCGTTCAGCGCCGGGTTGACGAAAATGCCGCTCCGCTCGCGGGCCCAGGCGTACAGCGACTTGATATCCTCTGGGGCGTGGTGTTTGGGGTAGGCGATATGACCGTAAAGGTTGTAGTCATCGATCAGCGTCAAGAGCTCGTGCAGGTTGTCGGCAAGTTCGGGCTCGAGGGTATCGATATGGTCGCGAACGCCGGCCACGATCACCAGGTTGGCCGCCTTTCTGAGCGCCGGATTCTCGCCGAAGGCGCGCACCAGCGTGGCCAGGTTCTTGCGCGTCACCGGCCGGGCGATGGCGATCAGCGCGGGCTTGTCCGGCTCCGTCAGAAACGGGGCGAGCAGTGCCTCCACCGCCGGCGTCGAGCGGGCGTTTTCGAAATCATCAAGATGGCTGCCCGGGGCGATCACGCGAATCTTGCCCGGGGCGTAGTGTGCGTAGTCGGCGTATTGGCTCTCCGCTTCATCCCGGGAGCTTGCAATGATCAGTGCCGCCTCGCGCATGGCATGTTCTTCAAAGGCGATACGGCGACGCAGGACGGCCTGGGCAGGCTCGTCGACCTGCTCGGTGCGGGTGGTCAGGCACTTGAGCTTGCTGCGCCCGAGCGAGTGGGCGGTAAACACGAAAGGAATGTCGCGCAAGGCACTGACCCTGGCGGCCACCTCGCCGGCATCGGCGTAATGGGCGTGCAGTATGTCCGGCGCGGTGGTCAGGGTGTCAAGCCAGGCGGTGAAGGCTTCGATAAAGGAGGGAAGTTCCTGCCAGAGCGCCTCTTTGGCCAGATACCCCGCAAAGGCCGTGGGCAGGCGAATCAGCTCGATCTTGGGGCTGACGGTTTCCAGGGGCTGAGTGTAGTCGATGTCGCTGAACTGGCACTCGAAGGCGCGGGTGACTAACGTTATACGCGTAACGAGAGGGTCGAGAGCGGAAGCTTCGACGAGTTCCAGCAGATAGCGAATATGTCCGCCGGTATCTGCGGTTACGCCGTATTCGACATCGCGACCTCTAAGGCATCCCTGTAACGCAAGATGTACGATATGCATGTTGTGAATTCCTTTCACTTAAGGCTCAGCCACGCTATGCCCACTCAAAAGCGTATACGCATTGCCCAGGTTGCTCCAGTTATCTTTCCCACCCCGCCTCCAGGCAGTGGAGGGACCGAGCGCATTGTGGCGGACTTGACCGAGGCACTCTTTAACTTAAATTACGATGTCACCCTGATCGGCCCGTCGGACTGCCAGACCCACGCCCGGCATTTGCCCTGCGCGCCGAGCCTTTACCAGCTACAGACGCTTCACGATAATGTGCCCCCCGGCGTGCCGGGCGCACTCGAGGCGCTGGTGCTGGAAAAGCTCAGACAGCATCTGGACGAGTTCGACGTGATTCATTGCCATGGCGAGTTCTGCCATGCGCCGCTGCTGGGCCACCGCCGGGCTCAGAGCCTGACCACCGTGCACTGGCGGGTAGACGAGCTGGACCGCCAACTGCTCTTCAAGGGCTTTGCGGATTTACCGGTGGCGGCCATTTCCCGTGCCCAGAGCACCGCCATTCCCAAGGCGAATCTGGCTGGCGTGGTTCATCACGGCCTCAACGCGCAGCGCTTTGAGCGGGGGCCGGGAGACGGCGGCTACCTCGCCTTCATCGGCCGGATGACCGATCAAAAGCGTCCGGATCGCGCCATCGAGGTGGCGCGTGGCGCCGGCTATCCCCTGCAACTGGCCGGCGGCGTCGATGTGGGCAATCCCGGCTGGTTCGAGCGTTTCATTGCCCCCGAGCTCGATGATGATATCCGCCACGTCGGCACGGTGAATGACGTGCAAAAGCAAGACTTTCTGGGCCGTGCCGAGGCGCTTTTGTTTCCCATCGACTGGCCGGAGCCCTTCGGGCTGGTGATGATCGAGGCGATGGCCTGCGGCACGCCGGTCATCGCCTGGCGAAACGGAAGCGTGGAGGAGGTCATCGAAGAGGGCGTGACCGGGTTCATCGTCGACTCGATCGACGAGGCGGTCGCCGCCGTCAGCCGGCTGCCGACGCTAAGCCGTGAACGCGTACGCGAACGGTTTCTCGAGCGCTTTACCGCCGAGCGCATGGCCCTTGACTACATCGCACTGTATGAGTCGCTTCTAGCACGTTAAAGGGCGCTGTCGGCCTTCAGCAGCGTCTTGCCCAGCAGCGCGATGACGATGGCCAGCACCGTGCACAGTACGGCCATGGCGATGAACACATCGCGCAGCGACACAAGCCACGTGGACATCCAGGCCACCGCAATGGGCGAGATGAACTGACCGAAAAAGAACGTGGAGGTAAAACCGCCGAAAACGCGCCCGCGCACCCGCTCGGGGGTAATGCGCATCAGCCAGGTGGTGGTGTTGGGCATGAAGACCCCAAGGCCCGCCCCCGCCACTGCCGCGCCCACAATCGCCATGGCGTAGCCATGAGTCACACCGACCACGGCAAGGCCCATTGCTGCGATGACAAACCCCATCACGTAGATGGTCATGACCGAGAAAAACGGTTTAAACCGGCCGTAGCCGAAGCTTACGATACTGGCGGTAAGCGCCGACATGGAAAGCGCCACGCCGATGGCGAGCCCGCTGGTCTGGCCTTGCGCCGAGAGCAGAAACGGCAACTGCGCGGGGAACATGTAGAACATCAGCATGCTGATCATGGCGATCAGGTAGGCAAGCGCGGTGCGGCCGATATCCACCCGGGGAAGCGGCGCCTGGCTCGAGACGTTTTCGACCGGGTGCAGGCGCGGCTCTTTCAAGATGGCAAAGGCGTAAGGCAGCAGCAATACGCCGGTCAGATAAAGCAGAAACGGCCCGCGCCAGCTCCAGTCGGATAAAAGCCCGCCCAGGTTGATGAAGATTACCCCGCCCAGCGCCATCGAGCTGCTTTGCAGACCCAGAAACCGCGCCCGTTCCGGGCCGCTGAAGTAATCCCCCACCAGCGTGGTGCTGATGCTCAGGATGCCGGCCACCGCCACGCCCATCAGTGCCCGAGAGGCCAGAAGCAGTTCCACCCGGTCGATCAGAAACCCCGAGGCCCCGGCCAGCCCATAGATGGACAGCATGATCAGCAGCAGCGGCTTGCGCCCGAAGCGGTCGGCCAGATAGCCCATCAGCGGGCTGAAAATCGTGATCATCAGCGCCGGCAGGGTGAGTATCAGCTGAATCAGTACCTGAGGCTCGTTTTCGAAAAAGCGTCCTATGCCGGGCAGCGCGGGCGAGATGATCGCCCCGGACATCACGGTCATGGTACTGGCCAGCAACAGTACGGCCTTGGTGTGAGCGTTATGGCGAATGGCGGGCATCCTCGATCTGTCGATGACGAACCGTCAAGCTTAGCATAATTATTAGCCGGCTATTTTTTTAGACGGCGCCCAGGATGAGTTGCAGCGCAACGGCGAGCATCATCAGGGCGACGAGAAGATCGATCAAGCGCCAGGTCAGCGGTCGTGAAAGGCTCGGGGCAAGCCGGGTAGCAGCCAGTGCCAGGGCGCTGAACCAGAGCGTCGAGGCGCTGACCGCGCCCAGCGCAAAGGCGCCGGGTACCGGCTGCTGGGCGCCCAGCGAGCCGATCAAAAGCACGGTATCCAGGTAAACGTGAGGATTCAGGAGCGTGACCGCCAACGTGGCCGAGAGCACCGCGGCCAGTGAACGCCTGGCCGCACCTTTCGCCTGAAGCGCTTCGCCTCGGGCGGCGCGTTTGAGGGCCAGTAATGCGTAGCCGATCAGGAACGCCGCCCCACCCCAGCGGGCCACGGCTAGAAGCGCCGGGCTTTGCGTGAGCAGGGTGGCAAGACCCAGTACGCCGGCCACTATCAGCACCGCATCGCACACGATGCATACCAGCGCCACGGCAAGCGGATATTCACGCCGCAGGCTTTGGGAGAGCACGAAGGCATTCTGCGCGCCGATCGCCACGATAAGCCCTAGCCCCATGAATAGCCCGTTGAGGTAACTCTGTGCCATGTCGCTTGCTCCTGCTGAAAGTCATGGGCAGTCTGTGACGCGGCGCGTTATAAATAAAACGAATAATCCAAATGTTACATTAGGAAAATTAATTGCTCGACTACAAACTTCTTGCCGCGCTGGCGGTGGTCATCGAACAGGGCGGGTTCGAACGCGGTGCCCAGACGCTGGGGCTGACCCAGTCGGCGGTTTCCCAGCGCATCAAGTTACTGGAGGCGCGACTCGGCCAGCCGGTGCTCATGCGGGTGAGTCCGCCGGTGCCCACCGAGGCGGGCCGGCGTCTGCTCAACCACGTTCAGCAGGTGCGCCTTCTGGAGCGCGATTTGGGCGCGCTGGTGCCGGCGCTCAACGAAGGAGGCGTGAACCGGTTACGCATCGCGCTGAATGCCGATAGCCTGGCCACCTGGTGGGCGGATGCGGTCGCGGCGTTTTGCGAGGCGCATCGGGTGCTGATCGAGCTGGTCGTCGAGGATCAGGACGTGGGTTTGAAGCGGATGCGAGCCGGCGATGTGGCGGGCTGTGTTTGCGCCACGCCCCAGCCGGTCGCGGGCGCCGAAAGCGTGGCGCTGGGGGCGATGCGCTACCTGGGCGTGGCGAGCCCGGCATTCATCGACCGCCACTTTGCCGAGGGCGTGACCATCGATCGGCTTTATCATGCGCCGGCGATCATTTTCGGCACCGATGACCGGCTACAGCACCGCTACGCGCAAGGCCTTGGCGTCGCGGAGGGCTTTGCCCACCATATCTGCCCTTCGTCGGAAGGGGTCGTCCGGCTGCTGGAAAGTGGGCTGGGCTGGGGAATGGTGCCCGAGCTTCAGATCGAGCAGGCGCTTGGCCAGGGGCGGCTGGTCGAACTGTGTCCGGGCCACGTGGTCGACGTGCCGCTTTACTGGCACGCCTGGCGTAAAAGCGGTGAGCTCTCGGCACTTTTGACGTGCCATCTTAAGTGCGAAACGCGCCAAAGGCTGATCGTTTGAGCGCGGCCCCCGCCGCCCTGGCTGGCCGTGCCGGGCGCCACGCTTTATCATATCGGCGACGCCATACGTCTTAAGCCATTCAAACGCGAGTTATCATGAGTCAACCCAAAACGCCTTTCATCGTCGTGCTGAGCCTGGCACTGACGATGATGCTGGGCCCCTTTTCCATGGACACTTACCTGCCGGCCTTTCCGGTGATCGGCGAGTCGCTTGGCGTTTCGCAGCAGGCGGTCTCGCTGAGCGTGTCGATCTACGTGTTCGCGATGGCGCTGGGTCAGCTAGTGGGCGGGGCGCTGTCGGACCGTTTCGGGCGCCAGCGTATTTTGATGGGCGGGCTCGGGGTCTTCGCCGTCGCAAGCATTGCCATCGGTATGGCCGAGTCGCTCGATGCGCTGCTGATCGGGCGGGCGATCCAGGCGTTCGGCGCGGGCTGGACACTGGTCTCGGTCCCCGCGCTGGTGCGCGACCGCGTGGCGGGGCGTGACGCCGCCAAGCTCTTCTCGATGATGGGGTTCATCATGGTGCTGGCGCCGGGGGTGGCGCCCAGCGTCGGTAGCGCGATTCTCTCCTTTGGCTCCTGGCACTACATCTTCTTCGCGCTGGCGGTCTATGCATTGGTACTGGTGCCGCTGCTGATACGGGCGGTGTTTTCCGGCAAGGGCAAGGTCTCGCGGGCCAAAAGCCCGCAAATGAGCCTGCTGGCGCGCTACAAACTGGTGCTTTCGACCAAGCCGGCGCTGCCGTTCATCGTTTGGCAGGCGGCGTCGTTCTCCACCATGATGATGTTCATCACCTACGCCTCCTTTATCTATCAGGGGCACTTCGAGCAGTCGCCGTCGACGTTCTCGCTGCTGTTCGCCGCCAATATTCTCACCATGCTGGTATTCAATATCTTCAACCGGCTGCTGCTCTCGCGCTTGCCGTCGCTGCGCATTTTGCAGCTCGCCTCGGGGTGTCAGGCCGTGGGCATGGTGCTGTTGATCACCGCCGCCTTCATGGACTGGCCGCTCTATGCCTTCCTGCCGGCCATGATGCTGACCATCGGCGCGATGGGGGCGATCACCCCGAACATTCAGGCCTGCTTTCTGGAGTTCTTCCCGACCAGCGGCGGCACGGCGGCGGCACTGCTGGGCGCCGCCCAGTTCGGCATCGCCGGCATCGTCAGCGGGCTTTCCACGGTGCTACCGCACACCCTCGAGGCCATCATTCTGGCCATGGCAGCCTGCGGGGCCATCGCGTATCTGATGCTGGCCCGCTCGATCATCAAGGGCCGGGCGGCCGTCGAGGCGCCCTGAAAAGAGGCAAGGCCACCCCTGGTCCTCAGTCGGGCCCGAATCGGCCTTGCCTCGCTTCGTCGAGCAAGAAGTTCACCAGCGCGCGAAGCCGAGCGTTGTGCTTGCTTTCCCGGGCATAGATGAGCTGAATGGGCATCGGGCTTGGGCAGAAGTCATCCAAAAGCCTCACCAGGGTCCCCTCCTTGACGGCGCGACGCACCATGTAAGAGGGCAACTGAGCCGCGCCCAACCCCGCCTCAGCGGCACGCTTGACGGCGATCCCTTCGTCAAAGCGGTAGCGATGATCCAGCGTCACGGACGCGTCCAGACCGCTTTCATCGTTGAACTGCCAGGGCCTGATGCGTCCGGTGGAGGCGTTTCGAAATCCCAGACACTGATGTTCAACGAGCGCTTGCGGCTTCAGGGGGGCGCCGTATCGTTCCAGGTAGGCGGGCGAGGCGACGACGACCAGTCGTTGACGATCCAGCGGCCGGGCAATCAGGGAGCTATCCGCCACCGGGCCGATCCGGACCGCCAGATCCACCTGCTCTTCGACGAGATGACACACTTCGTCGTTGAGCCGAATGTCCAGGCTGATGCCCGGGTGAAGGCTTGCAAACCGGGCCAGCATCGGCCCGATGACCCGGGCGCCATACACCTTGGGCAGGTCGAACTTTAACGTGCCGCTGAGCGTTTGCGCATTCTGGCCGGCCAGCAGGTCCACTTCCTTGAGCAGCTCCAGCACGTGGTTATAGCGACTGAAGACGGTCTCGCCTATATCGGTCAATACCACGCTGCGCGTGGTTCTGCTGAGAAGCTTTACCCCCAGGCGCTGTTCCATGCGCGTCACGCTTTTCCCCACCGCGGATGCGGAAAGCCCCAGTTTCCTGCCCGCCGCGGCAAAGCCCCCCTGGCGCACGGTTTGAACGAAGGCGGTGACCTGGGGCAGGGAGTCATTCGATTGCTTGGTCGTGGACATAACACTCTCATGTGAGGCTGACCCTCGTTACTTACCAAGGTGTGATTGCAACCTTGTGACACATTGGCGCAAAGAACGTCCGCAATACTTGGACGCCAAGGCGTATTCAAGACAGTGCGCGCCAGCGTTAGATTAGCTCCGCCTTGAACGCTTGCGCATTCTCAACGGGGAGTCATATCGATGAAAGTAACGACCGGGCTATTTATGGGGCTTCTGAGTAACGCCGCCCTGGCGTCGCCACTGGTGCTTTATACCAACGACTTCGAGGACATCATCGGCAGCCGCTTCACGGCGGATACGGGCTTCGAGATCGAGGTCGTCCAGATGAGCGGCGGCAATTTGCTGGCGCGTGTCGCGGCCGAGCGCAACAACCCCAACTGGGATGTGCTGCTGTTCGACGGGCTGGGCAGTCTGCACAGCCTGGATCAGCAGGGCCTGCTCAAAAAGGGCCTCGCCCCGGACAACGAGCAGTACTTGACCGAACAAGGCCGCACCTTGCTGACCGAAAGCCGTGCGTGGATGCCGGTGGGCACCACGGCTTCCTGCGTGCTGGCGTATCGCACTGATCTGGTGAGCGAAGCACCCGCCGCCTTTGCAGACCTTGCCGATAGCCAGTACGAAGGCATGGTCGGCCAGGCCGACCCGGCGGTAGCCGCACCGGCTTACCCATGCGTTGCCTGGCTGCATTACGATATGGGCATGGAGGCAGCGCGTAAGCTCTACGCCGGCATACTGGACAACGACCTGAGGGTGTTTCGCACCAACGGGCCCACCGGGCGGGCGCTCGCCTCGGGCGAAATTGCCGTGGCGATGCTCTCTTCGCCCAACGCCTATGCGTTGAAGGAAGCCGGCGAGCCGGTCGAGGTAGTCTGGCCCGAAGAGGGTGCACCGGCATCTTCGCGCGGGGTGGCCATTCAGGCCGAGACCGAGCATCTCGAGGCGGCCGAGGCCTTCGTGAACTGGATGCTTGACGCCGATACCCAGCAGTTTCTGACTGACAACGCAGGCAAGGATGGTCTTTTTCTCTCGCCGGTCGAGGATGTAACGCCGTTGGACTACGGCCCGCCGGCAGGTGCGGTCTATAACATGGCACCCGCCGACTGGGCCGCCGACAACGAAGCGGCCATCAAGAACTGGTTCGCCGATCAGGCCGTCAACTAAGATGCAGGGCGCGCTCAGTAACGTCCGCGGGTTGAAAGGGATAAGACCCGACACGGCGATAGGCGCCTTGATTGCGCTGGTATTGCTGGTGCTGGTGGCGGTTCCCATGGCGTTCGTGGTGGTGCAGGCGTTCTGGCCGGGGATCTTGCAGGGGGATATGCGCTTTGCCGGTTTTGAAAACCTGGCGGAGCTTTTCCACCGCAAGCTCTGGCGCGTCTCGCTCACCAACTCGCTCTATCTGGCAGGCTACACCGCGCTTTTCGGCACTCTGATCGGCGGGGCCTTGGCCATCATTCGCCAGCAGTGCGCAGCGCTTGGCCGCGCGGCGCTGGATATGTGCGCCTGGGCCATGCTGATCGTGCCCTCGTTCATCATCGCCCAGGGATGGATACTTTTCAGTATCAAAAGCGGTATCGCGGCCCAGTGGCTGGGCGCTGACTGGGTGAACGGCGCAGTGTTCTCGCCACCGGGTCTGGTGACGATCATGTGCTTCAAGAACTTCCCGTTTGCCTATCTGGCGATCACGGCGGCCATGCAGTGGCACGTCAAGGAGTACCCGCACGCAGCGCGCTTATGCGGCGCCGGGCCTTTGCGTACGCTGGCAACGATAAGGCTGCCGCTACTGCTGCCCGCCATACTCTCGGGCATGGTGCTGGTGTTCATCGATACGCTGGGTGATTTTGGCCTGCCGGCGGCTCTGGCGACCACCTACCGTTTCCCGACGCTGCCCTACACCATTTTTACCGCGATCAACCAGTCGCCGATCCGGTTCGATCTGGCGGGGGTGCTGTCGGTCTACTTGATGGGGATTCTGGTGGTGGCCGTGGCGCTGTATCTCTGGCTTTTGCGCCGCTCGAGGTTCGACTTCCTGACCGCCAAGGCCCAGGCCGGCGGGCCTCGCCAGAAGGGGCACCCGCTATTGACGGTGGCGGCCTTTGGCTTCATCGCCATCGCGCTGGGTATCCCGCTTTGCAGCAGCCTGCTGGTGTCGCTGACCAGGAATCTGAGCGAGGGGGTGGTGGCCGGCAACCTGACGCTCGAGCACTACCAGGCGGTACTGCAACGCGGCTCGGGGCTACGCGAGGCGCTGGGCAACTCGCTGCAGATCGCCGGAATTGCCGCGCTGGCCAGTCTTCTGGTGGCCTTCCTGGCGGCCTACCTGCTCACGTTCAGCCAGTTCTACTTGAACGGGCTCATCAACGTGATCTCCACCATTACGCTGGCCGTGCCGGGCGTGATTCTGGGCGTGGGCTTCATTTTCCTGTGGAATCATCCCTGGCTCGATGCGGTGGGGCTCAGCCTCTACGGCCATCCTTTCCTGCTGGTGCTGGCCGGTATGGCCGGCGCCATTCCTATTGCCATTCGGGTGCTGCTGGGCGCGATGAGCCAGATTCCCCAGTCGTTCATGGCCGCCGCCGCGCTGCAGGGGGCGGGGGTGTGGCGCCGCCTTTGCACCATCTTGCTGCCGTTGACCCTGGCGGCCTTTTTGTCCGCCGGGTTGGCAAGCTTCGGGTCCAGCATGTTCGATCTGGCGATCACCTCCATTCTGCATCCGCCGGGCTACGAGGTCCTGCCGGTGGTGATCAACCGCATGTTCCAGCAGGGGCTCTATGGCGAGTCCACCGCCTCGACGCTGGTGGCCGCGGCGCTGACGCTGGTTCTGATCCAGACCGTGCATATGAGCGTGCAGCGCGTGTTCAAACACCTGTTGCAAACACATCCACCGGATGCGCCGGTGCAACCTGTCAACGCCGAGGTGCGTCATGCTTGAACTCTCCCATCTTGGCCGTCATTACGGGCGCTCGGTCGCCCTCAGTGATATCAGCCTGAATCTGGACACCGGGCGCGTGCTGGCCGTTCTCGGCCCGTCCGGGTGTGGTAAATCCACGCTGCTCAAGCTGATTTCCGGACTGGAAGAGCCCGATGGCGGGGAAGTGCGTATCAACGGGCAGCTGATTGCAAGTCCCGGGTTCTCTCTGCCGCCGGAAAAACGGCCGATCAACATGGTCTTTCAGGACTATGCACTTTGGCCGCATATGACCGTGCGCCGCATCATCGGCTACGGTTTGACGTCGCTTTCACGCCATGAGCGCCGCCGGCGCGTGGATGAGCTGTTGGCACTTCTTCACCTGCAGGATTACGAGGACCGGCTGCCGGCACAGCTGTCTGGCGGGCAGCAGCAGCGGGTGGCCATCGCCCGGGCACTGGCCACCGACCCGGACGTGCTGCTGTTCGACGAGCCGCTCTCCAATCTGGATGTACAGCTACGCATGGAAATGCGCTTTGAGCTGGCCGAACTTTTCGAGCGGCTGAACAAGACGGTGCTGTATGTCACCCACGACCCGCTGGAGGCGTGCGCCTTCGCCGATGAGCTGCTGGTGCTCAAGGAAGGGCGCCTGGAGCAGGTAGGGCCGGTACGCTCGCTGTTTGCCCAGCCAGCCTCGCCCTGGGTGGCGGGGCTGGCAGGCTTTGATAGCCGGCTGACGGCCAGACTGGAAAAAGCGGTCGACGACCAGACATGGCAAGTGGTGGTGAACGGTCAGCGCCTGACGTGTTGCCTGGCGCAAGACGCCCCGGCCATCGCCGGTAATGACATCAGCCTGATGCTTCACAGCGGCTCTATCCGACCATGCTCGCCAGATGAGCAGAATCAACCGGGGATGAACTACCTGTCGGGCACCGTGCGTCAGTGCATATTCGAGGGGCACCGTTGGCGGCTTCGGCTGGATCTGGGCGGTACGCTGCTGTCGCTTTCGAGCGAGCAGGCCCACTCGCGCGGGGACGCGCTGCGCGTCGCCTTTCCTTACCATCGTGCACTGGCCTTCCAGTAAGGGCGCTTGTGGCTTTATATGTGGTAGGCGATGTGCATGGCTGCATTCATTCGCTTGAAACGTCGCTTGAGCGAATCGGCTTTGACCCCGGCACCGACCGGCTCTGGAGCGTGGGGGATCTGGTGGGAAAAGGGCCGCACTCCCTGGAGGTACTGCGCCTGGTGGCTTCGTTGGGTGACAGTTTCGATATGGTGCTGGGCAATCACGAAGCGCGGCTCCTCGGCCGGCTCGCCGGGGCAGAAGGGCCAGGGGACGCCTCGCTCGACCCCGTGTTGAGCGATAAAGGCAGCACCGACTGGAAACACTGGCTGCGCCAGAAACCATTGCTGCTGCGCGAGACGGCGCTGGATTTGACCGTCTCTCACGCCGGCATCTTTCCCGGCTGGAGCCTGGCGGCGGCCGAGCGCTACGCTCATCAGGCCGGCCAGAAACTGCGCCAGGCCAGCGATACCTGGCTAAAGGCGCTGTCGCTGTCGCCTTACCATCGCACGGTGGCCGAGCTGGATATGTGGCGCTACATCATTTACGCCTTCACCGAGATGCGCTACTGCGATTCCACCGACCCCCACCGCCCGCTGATCGACTTCACCGCTAAAACGGCAAAGAGGAGGTCGTCGGCGCTGGTGCCCTGGTTCGACCTGTGGCCCGTTCAGCGACAGATCTGGGCGTTCGGACACTGGTCGACCCTTCGCGGCGAAACGGGGCGCGCCGATATCCGCTGTCTGGATACCGGCTGTGTCTATGGCCGTGAGCTGACCGTGGCCCGCGTCGCCAAGGGCGAGTTGATTGATGTGTGAACGCCGCAGCGGTCTCGAGCAGTGCACACATGTTCGAGGAGTGACCAGAGTAGAGGGCCCATCGCGTGCCCTGTCAAACACCTGTCATGTTCTCTGACTATAATTTCCCTTTTAACCAAGGTGTTCCATGCCCAATCCCGCGCTTTTAATTGAAGGGTTGCACAAGGCTTTCAACGGTAAAAAAGCGCTTGAAGGGATCGACCTTCAACTGGCGCCGGGAAAGGTACTGGCGCTTCTGGGGCCTTCCGGATGCGGGAAAACCACGTTGCTGCGCTGCATGGCCGGGCTTACGGGAATCGATTCAGGCCATATCACCCTGGCCGGTCAGTGCGTGGCAAGGCCCGAGGGGCATCTAAGCCCCGACGAGCGCCATCTGGGCATGGTGTTCCAGGACTACGCGCTATGGCCCCACATGAGCGTGGCACAAAACGTTGCGTTTCCACTGGAGATGCAGGGCGTCAAGGCAGGCGCTCGTCAAGAACAGGTGGCGTGGGCGCTTTCGCTGGTGGGGTTGAGCGATTTTGCCGACCGCCCGCCGGGCTCGCTCTCCGGCGGCCAGCAGCAGCGTGTCGCTCTCGCCCGGGCCATTGTCGGAAAGCCCCGGCTTCTGCTGATGGACGAGCCGCTCTCCAATCTGGATAAAGGGCTGCGCGATAATCTGGCGCTCGAAATTCGCGCTTTGATCGAAGAACTCTCGCTGACCACGGTCTTGGTCACCCACGACCAGCATGAGGCCTTCGCCCTGGCCGACGAGGTGGCGGTACTTCAAAACGGCCGCCTTCAGCAGGTCGCCGCGCCGGAAACGCTCTACCATGCGCCGGCCACGCCTGGCATCGCCTCGTTCATCGACGCTGGGACGCTCCTGGAAGGGCACTTCGGCCCCGAGGGCTTTTACGTGGCCGGCCAGACACTGCGGGTTGCCACGGAGCAGGGGTATGAAGGCCCCGCCCAGTTGTTGCTGCCGCGGCCAGCGGTGCGCCTGGTCTCTCCCGAGCAGGCGGATTTGACCGCCCGGGTAAAAGGGCGCGTATTTCAGGGCGATCACACTGCGCTGACGCTTTCGCTTGATACCACCACGACCGTGAAGTTGCGCACCGCGCAACCCCATCCACCTACCGTAAGCGCTGGCCTTGCCGTCGAGCTCGATCAACTTCGCGCCTGGACGTCGGACGGTGAGACGCTTGTCTGTAAGCCGCTGCGCGCATTGGCTGCGCTTGCCTGACGCTATTCTTGATTCGCCCATGGAGGTTTGCATGTCTCGATTATCTTTTCGCTCGACCCTTTTCACGCTGGGCGCCGGCGCGCTGCTCGGGGTTGGCGGCCAAGCCTGCGCGCAGGCCTTGACCGTCTACTCCTCGGGCCCTGGCGCCTTGATCGATCAGCTCGCCGCGGACTTCACCGAGCAAAGCGGCATCGAGGTCGATGTCTTCCAGAGCACCACCGGCCAGGTCATGGCCCGGCTCGAGTCCGAGCGTTCGAACCCGTTGGCAGACGTGGTGATCTCCGCCTCCTGGGAAAGCGCGGTGGCGATGTCGGACGATGGGCTCTTGTACCGCTATACGCCGGTAGGCGCCGAGAACGTTCCTGATTTCCTGAAGGCGGATGACTATATCGCCCAGGGTGTGTCCGCCCTGGCACTGGTGTGGGATCAGAACAGCGGCACACCACGCCCCGGCGACTGGACCGATCTGACCGATAGCGTTTACGCCGGTCAGATCACCATGCCCGACCCCGCCCAGTCCGGCGCGGCCTTTGAGCTGGTGACGGGGCTATTGACCGCCATGGGCGAGGAGCCGACCTGGTCGCTCATCGACGCCCTGATGGATAACGGCATGATCGTGCCCGGCCCTAACGCCCGTGCGTTGAATCCGGTGCTACAGGGAGCGAAGTCGGTGGTGTTCGGCGCGGTGGATTACATTTCACTGGGCCAGAAGGCCGAGGGCGAGGCGATCGACGTGATCTTCCCGGAAAGCGGTACGGTCATCGCCCCGCGTCCGATGATGATTCTCGAATCGAGCGCTCGAAAGGAAGAGGCGGAACAGTTCATGGATTTCGTGCTTTCCGAGCAGGGTCAGCAACGCGTCGCCGAAAGCTACCTGATGCCGGCCAGAAACGATGTCGAGGCGCTTCGCCCGACCCTGGACGAGCTCACGCTGATTGACGTGGACAGCGATGCGATGAACGCGCAGCGCGACGCGATCCTGACCCGCTTTCGCGAGACGACTCAGCGGTGATGACGACACGGGCCAGAATGCGCCTGCCCCGGTTCGATGGGGCAGGCGTTGTCTTATGGGTCGCGGTGGGGGCGCTTTTACTGCTGGTGGGCCTGCCGCTGGCCTACATCGTACTGCAGGCGGTGTTTCCTCATCTCACCCGTGGGGATCTTTCCGAGGCGTTTTCGCTGTTCGGCCCCACGCTTTCAGACCCCGCGCTGCTGACGCTTTTGTGGAATACGCTGCGCCTGGGCGTCGCGGTAGTGCTGGCCTGTGCAGTGCTGGCGGTACCGCTGGGCGCGCTTCGCGCGCTGACCCGGGTGCCGGGCGGTGCGGCGTGGGATCTCCTGTTCCTGATTCCCTTCATGATTCCGCCCTACATTGCCGCGCTTTCCTGGATGCTCAGCCTGCAGCCACGGGGCTATGTCGAACAGCTGGTCGGTTTCGAGGCGAGCGACTTTCTGTTCTCGTTTTCCGGCATCGTGTTTGTAATGACGCTCAATGTCTTTCCGGTGGTCTATTTCGCGGTCTCGCGCACCATGATGAGCGTGGGCGGGCGCTACGCCTCGGCCGCCCGGGTATGCGGGGCGGGGCGCTGGCAGGCGTTTTGGCGGGTGACGCTGCCACTTTCCACGCCGGGTATTGCGGCGAGCCTTTTACTGGTGTTCGCACTCACCATCGAGGAATTCGGAACGCCGGCCACCCTGGGTGCGCAGTCCGGCTATTACGTGCTGGTCACCGGCATCCATCAGCGTTTCTCCGACTGGCCGATCGATATTCCCGGAGCGGCGGTGCTATCGCTTTTGCTGGTGATGCTCGCCATGGCGGCGTTCTACCTGCAGCACTATCTGGTGATCCGGCGCTCGTTCGTCAGCCAGACCGGCAAGCCCGCCAGCACCGAACGCGCCGAGCTGGGGCGCTGGGCCTGGCCGGTGGTGGCGGTATTCTCTCTGGCAGGTTTCATCTCCGTGGGCGTGCCGATACTCGCGGTGCTGGCCACCGCGCTGACCGGCACGCTCTCCGGCGGGCTGACGCTTGATAACCTTTCGCTTCGCCACTTCGAGGCACTGCTCGCCAACCGCAGCGGAGCACTGCAGGCGCTGAGCACCAGCCTGAGCCTGGCCGTCGGGGCGGCGCTGCTGACCGGGGTGCTGGGGGCGGTGGTGGGATACCTGGTGGTGCGCGCCCAGGTGCGCGGCAAGGGTATGCTGGATCTTCTCTCGCTTTTGCCTAACACGCTGCCGGGCATCGTGGTGGCGGTGGGGTTGATTCTGGCCTGGAACCAGAGCTATTGGCCGATTCAGGTCTACAACACCTCCGCGATGCTGCTGCTTGCCTACACCTGCCTGCTGCTGCCTTATCCGGTGCGCTACGCAAGTGCGGCGTTTCGGCAGATGGGCGAGAGCTTGGAGGCGGCGGCGCGGGTTTGCGGGGCAGGGTTTATCACCACGTTCCGGCGGATTCTGCTGCCGGCGCTGGCGCCGAGCCTTTTGGTGGCGATGCTGCTGGTATTTGCCATCGCCTCTCGCGAATTGGTGGCCTCGATCATGGTGGCGCCAGCGGGGGTGAGCACGGTCTCGACTTTTGTCTTCGGTCAGTTCGAGCAGGGTTCTCCCGGGGTGGGCATGGCCATGAGCGCCGTGGCGATTTTCACCACCACGGCGCTGCTGGTGGCGCTGACGGTATTCAGCCGCAAGCGCCTGCCGATTGCCGGTTGAGGAGGTTGGCCGTTAGAAGATGGCGCGCACGCAGAAGTACAGCAGCGACGGGGCGAGCAGTGCCCCCAGGCCGGTGTAGAAGGTGGCCGTCATGGCGCCATAAGGCACCAGCTTCGGGTCGGTGGCGGCAAGCCCCGCCGCCACGCCGCTGGTGGTGCCCATCAGCCCACCGAAGATCATTGCCGAGCGCGGGTTGTCCAGGCCGATATGGCGCGCGGCGATCGGGGTGAGCACCATCACCAGGATCGACTTGAAAAGCCCGGCGGCGATGGAGAGCGCGATCACCTCGGACGAGGCGCCGATGGAGGCGCCGGCGATGGGGCCCACGATATAGGTGACGGTACCCGCGCCGATGGTGGTGAGATTGGCGGGATCGCGGTAACCAAAGGCATATGCCACTGCCACCCCGGCAATGAACGAAACGATCACGCCTAGAAAGAGCGCGATGATCCCGCTGATGCCGGCCTGGCGAATTTCCTGAAAGCGTACGCCGTAGGCGGTGGCGATGATGGCCAGGTCGCGCAGCATACCGCCGCCCATCAGCCCCAGCCCGGCAAACAGGCTGATATCGGCAAGGCCCTTGCTGCCTCCGGTATACACTCCGCCGAAATAGGCCAGCGCCAGACCCACCATAAT
The DNA here is from genome assembly GCF_968048975.1 of Vreelandella xerophytica. The sequence continues at coordinate 281,120 of NZ_OZ309106.1, forward strand.
GGCAATGGCCGAGCCGTGAACCCGCCCTCTGGTGAGCTTGGCGCTGACCAGATACGACACGTACATGGCCGCGCCTACCAGGGCGAAGGCGGCGATCAGGTGCTGCCGTTCAAGCTGTGTCATCAGTGATTCAAGCATGGGGGCAACTCCTTAGCGGGCGTGGTGAGGGCGCGTGGGACGCGAGGATTTGGCAGGGCGCGAGGTTTTCTTCGAACGTGATTCCGGGGCGCGCGAGGCGACCTTGTTGACCGGCGTTTCATCCGTGGGGGCTGCCGGTGTGGGGGTTTCGGCCTCCTTGGGACGGCCCAGCCGGGTGAGCGCGGGCACCAGGGCAAAGCTTGCCGCGACTGCCACCAGGCTTGCCAGCAGGGCAATCATTCCGCCGTCGATGGCCGCGGCCACGTTCTGGCTGGCCGCCATGGCGACCACGATGGGAATATACATGCCGTTCCAGAACGTGATGCCGCTTTCGGTGCTCTCGGGCATCTTGTTCTTGTCCATGAGATAGCCGCCAAGAAAGATCAGCAGCAGCATGGCGATGCCCACACCGCCCACGTTGGATTCCACACCGAGCATCATGCCCAGTACATCACCGGCCCATAGGCCAACCAGCATGCAGCCGGCCAGCAGGGCGACTCCGTAAATTACCATGGCGTTTTCCTTCTTGTATTGTCGTTATTGTCAGGCTTCAAGGGGCGCCGCGCTTGGCATGCTTCGGCGCCCAGGGTCGATCAGTGGTCAAGCATTGGCGGTGGCGCGGTTGTCCTTGAAGGTATCGGCGTAGGTCTCACGCAGCTGGTTTTTCTGTACCTTGCCCATGACGTTGCGCGGCAAGGCGTCGGCGAAGAAGACGCGCTTGGGTTGCTTGTAGCGGGCCAGATCGTCCTGTATGGCGCCGAGTATCTGCTCTTCGTCCAGAGTGGCGCCCTCTTCCAGCACCACCACCGCGACCACGCCTTCGCCAAGATCCGAGTGGTGCACGCCGATGACCGCCGACTCCGTCACCCCCGCCAGGTCGTCGATGAACTGTTCCACTTCCTTGGGATAGACGTTGTAGCCACCGGAAATCACCAGGTCCTTGTCGCGGCCGACGATGTTCAGATAACCCTTGTCGTCGATCAGGCCAAGATCGCCGGTGATGAAGTAACCATCGTCTCGAAATTCGGCCTGGGTCTTTTCCGGCATGCGCCAGTAACCGCGAAATACGTTGGGCCCGGTCAGCTCGACCATGCCGGTCTCGCCCTGGGCCAGCTCGGCGCCGGTTTCCCGGTCGGTGATGCGCACCGTCACCCCCGGAAGCGGCGTGCCCACGGTGCCCGGGCGGCGCTCGCCCTCATACGGGTTGGAGGTGTTCATGTTGGTCTCGGTCATGCCGTAGCGTTCCAGAATGGCGTGACCGGTGCGCTCACTGAACTCGGCGTGAGTTTCCGCCAACAGCGGTGCCGAGCCGGAGATGAACAGGCGCATGTTGGCGACGACCTCGCGGTTCAGGCGCGGGCTTGCCAGCAGGCGGGTGTAGAACGTGGGCACCCCCATCAGCACCGTGGCATCCGGCATCAGGTCGAGCAGTTCGTCGACGTCGAGCCTGGGCAGGAAGGTCATCGACGCGCCGTTGATCAGCGTGACGTTACAGGCCACGAACAACCCGTGAGTGTGGAAGATGGGCAGCGCGTGGATAAGGTGATCGTTTTCGCTGTACTGCCACGCCTCGGTCAGCGCCTGGCTGTTGGAGGTCAGGTTGGTGTGACTCAGCATCGCCCCCTTGGAGCGTCCGGTCGTACCCGAGGTATACAGAATGGCCGCCAGGTCGTCGGCGCCCACTTCACACACGGTATCGGTTTCCTGGGCATTGGCGGCTTTTTCCATCAGGCTGCCATCGGCCTTGGCGCCCAGGCTTTCCACCTGAGCGACGCCGCTTTGCTCGGCGATCGCCTTGGCCTCAGCCAACACCTCGGGGCGGCAGACGTACAGACGCGGCTCGGCGTCTTCCAGAAAGTAGGCGATCTCGCTATCGGTATAGGCAGTGTTGAGCGGCAGATACACGGCGCCGACCTGCAAGCACGCCAGATAGAGCATGACGATTTCAGGGCTCTTGTCCACCTGAACGGCGACCCGGTCGCCGGGTGTGACGCCCAGTTCCAGAAGGATCGTGGCGAATCGCCTGCTTTGGCTCAACACGTCGCGGTAGTGATAGCGTGTGCCGTCGAGGGTGTCCATCAGGACTTTATCCGGCGCTCGCTCGAAGTGCGGGTAAAAGTGCAGGTACAAGTTATGGTTCATAAAGACTCCTTGTTATTGTCGCCGGGCGTACCGGGGCGCTAGGCCTTGGCGGGCGTTTTCGCTTCCAGGTACTGGCTTGCCTGATTGGCCTGGCGGCGAATGTCGCTGGCGCATACCACCGTGTGATTGATGGTGAACGCTTCGTGGTTCTGTTCGATGCGGTTCAATTGGTAAAGGTAGTTCACCATCAAGCCATGAGCCTGGGTGAGCCCCTTGCGTGACGTGTCCGCCCGCCAGTTCAGGCGATGCAGGCTTGCGCCGTTGCCCAGGTGAAAGCGGGCGACCGGGTTGAGCGGCTGGCCGCTTCGGTGCTTGACCTCCGTCAGGTAGTGGGCGGCCAGGCGCATGAATTCCTTGTGAGCGGATGATGAAAGCTCTTGGCTTTCATGAGTATCCAGGTACGCGGTGAGTTCGTCGGAAAGTGTTGCCGTTTCGCGTACCTCACCAAGCCAGTCGGCAAAGCCCGGGACCGGCGAAAGGGTGACGAAGTTCTTGATCTGCGGTAGTTCGCGGCTCAATTCCTGGACGACCTGCTTGATCAAGAAGTTGCCAAACGACACACCCTTGAGCCCCGATTGGCAGTTGCTGATGCTGTAGAACACGGCCGTGTCGGCGTCTTCCAGCGGAAGTTCCTCGCCATGCTCCAGAATGCGCTGCACGTTGCCGGGAATGCCGTCACACAGCGCGACTTCCACAAAGATCAGCGGCTCGTCGCCGGTAGCCGGGTGGAAAAAGGCGTAGCAGCGGCGATCATCAGGGTCGAGACGACGGCGAAGGTCGTGCCAGTCGCCGATCTCATGAACCGCCTCGTAGCGAATCAGCTTTTCCAGCACCGCGGCGGGGGTGTTCCAGTCGATGCTCTCGAGCACCAGAAAACCGCGGTTGAACCAGGAGCTGAACAGGTGGGCAAAATCGCTATCCAGCGCGGAAAGCTCCGGCGATTGGCGCAGGCACTTGAGCAAGTCCGAGCGCATGTTCACCAGTTCATAGGTGCCGCCGGGGCACAGATTCAAGCGGCGCAGCAGGTCCTGGCGGCGGGGTTCGCAGGCGTTGAACAGCCGCTCGAGTGAGGCGTTGTCCTCGCGTTCGCGGTAGATCTCGTAAGCGCTGTGGATATCGGCAGGCTCGGCAGCGTAGTCATTGGCGAGAAGTTGAAAGAACGCCAGCTTCTCCTTCTCGGTGAGCGCTTGATAGTGCGCCAGCGCCTGCTGTGCCAGCATGATCTGCGAAGCCTCGCCGGTGCGGCCCATCAACCCCTTGCAGGCGGCGGTCAACCCGTTGAAGTGGCTTTCACCGCCTTTATCGGTACCCAGGGCGCTGCTCAGCTGGCGCGTACGCGTGCTAATGTTGGTAAGCAGCCCCTGGAGAAACGTCATATTCATGTTCATGCGCATCGGCCTTTTTGTGGGTCGGTTGGGCATACGGTTGATAGGTTGCCAGCGCTTTATTATTGTCAGTTAGCGTGGTAAACATTAAACAACGCGGCATGTTATATATAACAAATAGAGGGAAAGAATATATGAGTCAAGACGGGGAGGGGTAGACTTATGGCGAAGGTGTCTCAGGCGCAGCGACTCCGCGACCTGCTGGAAGATGCGATCGTCGCCGGGCGCTTCTTGCCCGGGGAGCGTCTGGACCCGGACGCGTTGGCATTGGAGTACGAGTGCTCGCGCACGCCGATTCGCGAGGCCATTCAGCAGTTGGCCATGTCCGGCATGGTACAGGTGGTGGCCAAGCGCGGCACGTTCGTCACCCAGCTGGGCGTGTCTGAGCTGGTCGAGCGCTTCGAGGTGATGGCCGAGCTGGAAGGTCTTAGCGGCCGCCTGGCGGCAAGACGCATCACCGAGCATGAACACGCCTCGTTGATCCAGGCCCTCGATGCCTGCCGGACCAAGGCCGAACAGGGCGATGCCAACGGCTACTACTACGAAAACAGTGTCTTCCATCACTGCATCTACGAGGCCAGCCACAACCAGTTTCTGGCCCAGGAGGCCGCGCGGCTGCATGCGCTTCTCCAGCCCTACCGGCGAATGCAGCTACAGGTGCGCATGCGGGTCGAGAACTCGCTGGCCGAGCACGAAGCCATCGTCGCCGCCATCGAGGCCGGCGACAGCGCCCGCGCCCAGCAGCTTCTACGCGAGCACGTCATGATCCAGGGCGAGCGCTTCAACGACCTGGTGGCGTCGATTCGAGAGTTCGAGATGGCGTGATACACCCGCGCTTGCAACGAAAAAGGCCACCCGCGTGGTGACCTTTTTCCAGTGCGATCACTTCTTAACTGCTGACGCCTTCTTCGCGGGCGTCTTCTTCGCCTTCCTCGATCAGCTCATCGGCTTCTTGCTGCTCCTGCGCCGAGGCCTCGGGCGCGGCCGGGTCTTGTGCGGCGGCCGTCAAGGTTGCCGTGATGGCAAAATGATCCGACCCCGCAAGCGTTACGCGATCCAGCGCGACGAGCTCGAAGCCGTCAGAGACGAACAGATGATCGATCGGGTAGCGCCAGAACGGATAATCGACGTGGTAGGTACTCAACAAGCCTCTCCCGCGGCGTGGATCCTTGAGATCGCTCAAGCTCATGAACAATTGGGTCGTATTGGACCAGGCCGCATCGTTGAAGTCCCCGGTCACGATCCAGCGGCTGTCCGGATCCTGTTCGACGCGCTCGGCCACGAGCATCAGTTCCGCGTCGCGCTCCCGGCTGTCCCGGCGTTCCGCGTCGCCGCCATCATCTGGCGTGCGCTCTTTAAGCCCCGGTGGCACCGGGTGAATGCCGACATAGCGCACCGCCCCGATGCCGGGGACGTCCAGGGTGGCAAAGACCGACGGCCGGCGCTCGGACACCAAATGGGCCACGTCTTGCGCCTGCAGGGGAAAGCGTGACCAAAGCGCGATGCCTAACCCTTCCTCACGCACCTCGCCCACGTAGTACTCATAGCTTTCGTCCAGCGGCGCCAACCCCGCTTCCCACTCGCGATCGATCTCGATGATTAGCACGACGTCCGGGTCTTCGCGCTCGATCAAATCCAGCGCGTCGGCGTAGCGGTCATTGGTGTAGTCGACGTTGGCGGTCAGAATCTTGAACGTGGACTGGCTCTCGAGGGTTCGCGCATCCGCCTCTTGCACTTCCTTCGGCCAGACCGGGGTAAAGGGCAGGATATGCGACACTTGCCAGCCGCCGGTCGCCAGCAGCAGCGCAAGCAACACGCCGTGCTCCTTTCGTGCTCTTCCAAGCCAGGCATGCAGGATCAGAAGCAGCAGCACGACGGCCAACACCACGCTCAGTTGCAGGCGCGGAAACTCCCAGAGCCGGATCGCCCAATGACCGCTGGGAATCTCGGGGAGCAGGCTGACCGCTATCAATAAAAGCGTCAGTACACGAACAATCCAGAAGAGAATTTTTAAAAACATTATGTGGCTCGAACGTGGCGAGGGATCTGATGGATTTCACCCTAAGTCCAGGGCGATCATGCACTGGGAAGCAAGGCCGGTGATAGTGCGCAAAAGCAAGCTCAGGCGTCGGTCGTGCCCTGGTTGATTGGGGCCTCAATGATACGCGCAAAAAAAGGCCACTTGCTCGATGAGCTAAGTGGCCTTTTTCTATCAATCTGTGGTCGGAATAGCAGGATTCGAACCTACGACCTCTGCCTCCCGAAGGCAGCGCTCTACCAAGCTGAGCTATATTCCGGCGCTCAATAACGGGGATGAATCTTACGCCTGGGCGCGGGATATTTCAAGTAGAAATTTAAAAGCGCCTTGAGTGATTTCGGGATTCAGGACTGGCGTTCGATCGCCATGCGGACAAGATCCGCCATGCTGTCGCGATAGGGGCTTTCCGGAAGCTTCTCGAGTTCAGCCAGGGCCTTGTCGACCATTTCCGCCGCGCGGCGCCGGGTGTACTCCAGCGCCCCCGTGCTGTGAACGATGGCCAGTACCTCGTCGAGCTGCTCGAGCCCGCCCTTGCGGATCGCCTGACGGATCAGCTTGGCCTGTTCCGGGGTGCCGCGCTCCATGGCGTGAATCAAGGGAAGCGTCGGCTTGCCTTCGGCCAGGTCGTCGCCCACATTCTTGCCCATCGCCTCGGCGTCGCCCTGGTAGTCCAGCAAATCATCGATGAGCTGAAAGGCAAGGCCCAGGTAGCGCCCGTAATGCTGAAGGGCGCGCTCCTGCTCCGGTGTGGCGTCGGCGAGTACCGCGCCGCTGTGGGAGGCGGCCTCGAACAGCATCGCGGTCTTGCCCTGGATGGTCTCGAAGTAGGCGGCTTCCGACAGGCTCGGGTTGCCGATGTTGGTCAGTTGAAGTACTTCGCCCTCGGCGATGATGCAGGTGGCGCTCGACAGTATTGCCATGATGCGCATGGAGCCTACGCTGACCATCATCTGAAACGAGCGCGAGTAGAGAAAATCTCCCACCAGCACCGAGGGCGCGTTGCCCCATGCGTCGTTGGCGGTTTTCTTGCCGCGGCGCAGGTGTGAGTCATCCACCACGTCGTCGTGCAAGAGTGTGGAGGTGTGCATGAACTCGATCAGCGTGGCAAGCGTTACGTGCTTGTCGCCTTCGTAGCCCAGCGAGCGCGCCGCCAGCAGCACCAACAGCGGGCGCATGCGCTTGCCGCCGCTTTCGATGATGTACTGGCCGATGGTTTCCACCAGCGGGACCTTGGAGTTGAGCTGCTCGACAATGGTACGGTTGACGGCCTCAAAGTCGCCCGCCACCACGGCGTGCAGCGGTGAAGGCGTTGGGCTGGCGGGCGTTGTATGAGAGACGTTAGTCATGGAATTTGTTCATCGCGGCAGGTGAAAAGCGGCAATTACCGCCCTGAGTGGGGATTATGCTATGGGGCCGCCTGTAAGGCGTCAAGGCACAGTCAGCTTCGATGCGGCCCGGCGGCAATTGACAAGGCCTGGGGGCCTTGTGGTAGATGCAGAATATCGCTATAATCCGCGACCCACTCATCATGCTCCCTGTCAGATGGCTGCCAAAAGGGGCGCCACTCGCCACAGGCCTATAAGAGCACGAAGCGCTGAAAGGCGCGGAACCCGATGAGCGTCGGCGATAAGGCCGGCATTAACGACAAGTCCGGAGAGCGACATGTACGCAATTATCAAAAGCGGTGGCAAGCAGTACCGCGTTCAGGAAGGCCAGACCCTCAAGCTCGAGAAGATCGAAGTCGCCACCGGCGAAACCATCGATTTCGAAGACGTGCTGATGGTAGCAGACGGCGATGATTTCAACATTGGCGCCCCGCTGATCAGCGGCGCTAAAGTATCTGCTGAAATCGTCTCTCACGGCCGTGGTGACAAGGTCAACATCATCAAGTTCCGTCGCCGTAAGCACAGCATGAAGCGTCAGGGCCACCGTCAGTGGTTCACTGAAGTCAAAATTACCGGAATTTCCGTTTAAACGGTCATATTCCCTGATAGGAGACTATTGCAATGGCACATAAAAAGGCAGCCGGCTCCACGCGTAACGGTCGCGATTCCGAATCCAAACGCCTTGGTGTAAAACTCTTCGGTGGCCAGGCGGCAACCGCGGGTAACATCATCGTTCGCCAGCGCGGCACGCGTTTCCATGCCGGCACCGGCGTCGGTATCGGTCGCGATCACACGCTGTTCGCACTCAACGACGGTAAAGTGCAGTTCCAGACCAAGGGCCCGCACAACCGTAAATTCGTGAGCATCGTTTCTGAATAAGCGCTAGGCGCTGAAACGATCGAACGAAAGAAAAGCCCCGCATTGGCGGGGCTTTTTTGTCTGTTAACCCCCAGGCCTTGACGGCGGGGGATGCAAGGGCGGCGAAAGCGGCCGGGAGAATTCAATGCAGTTCGTCGATGAGGCCTCGATCATTGTCGAGGCAGGCAAGGGCGGCAACGGCTGTCTGAGCTTTCGCCGCGAAAAGTACGTACCCAAAGGCGGCCCGGACGGCGGGGACGGCGGCCATGGCGGCAGCGTCTACCTGATCGGGGATGACGCCCTCAATACGCTGATCGACTTCAAGTTTCAGCGGTTCTACAAGGCTGAAAACGGCCAGGGCGGCATGGGCCGCCAAATGAGCGGCAAGGCAGGTCTTGACCTGCACGTCAAGGTGCCGGTAGGTACCACCGTGATCGACGAGGACACCCTGGAAGTGATTGCGGACGTGACCGAGATCGGCCAGGTGGTGCTGGTGGGTGAAGGCGGACGCCGGGGGCTGGGCAATATTCACTTCAAGTCCTCGACCAACCGCGCACCGCGGCGCACTACCCCGGGCACCGAAGGCGACCGACGCAATCTTCGCTTGGAAATGAAGGTCATGGCCGACGTGGGCTTGCTCGGCATGCCCAACGCCGGTAAATCGACGCTGATCCGCTCGGTGTCCGCGGCCAAGCCGAAAGTGGCCAACTACCCGTTCACGACGCTTGTGCCCAACCTGGGCGTGGTGAAGCTGGGCATGCACGAGCACTTCGTGATGGCGGACGTACCGGGGCTGATCGAAGGCGCTTCCGACGGCGCGGGCCTGGGGCTTCGCTTTCTCAAGCACCTGACCCGTACACGGCTGCTCTTTCACGTGGTGGATATCGCGCCCTTTGACGAATCCGACCCGGTCGAGGCGGCGAAAGCGATCATTCGCGAGCTGGGGCAGTTCTCTCCGGCGCTGTCCGAGCGCCCGCGCTGGCTGGTGCTCAACAAGTTCGACCTGCTGCCGGAAGAGGAACGTGAAGCCCGCGCGCAGGCCGTGATCGAAGCGCTTGACTGGGACGGCCCGGTCTTTCAGATCTCGGCGATTTCAAGCGAAGGTACCGACAAGCTGGTACAGGCGGCGCATCGCTGGCTCACCGAGCAGCAGCGCCTGGAGAACGAGGACGAAGAGGCCTTCGAGCGCGAGCAGGAAATGCGTCGACGCATGGAGGAAGAGTCCGTCGCCCGGACCGAGGCGCGCCTGCACCACAACCGCAAGCGGCGCGGCGAAGAAGTGGAAGATGACGACGACTTCGACGACGACGATTACGATGTGGACGTGGAGTACGCGCCCTGAGCCTCTACAGGCCGGGAGTTTCAGACATCAACACAACAAGTGTCACTGACGTTTAGGGTGGGGGCAGAAGAGACGGCATGGAACATCGTGAGCAGTTGCCGGGTCGCGAGGCGCTGAGCGGCGCCCGTCGCGTGGTGGTGAAGATCGGTAGCGCCTTGATCACCGACGACGGGCGCGGGCTCGATGACGCCGCCATCGGCAGATGGGTGGATCAGATCGCCGAGCTTCACCGGCGCGGCATCGAGGTGGTGCTGGTCTCTTCGGGGGCGGTAGCCGCGGGCATGGTACGGCTGGGCTGGCAGGCGCGGCCCACGGCGGTTCACGAGCTGCAGGCCGCCGCCGCCGTCGGCCAGAACGGGCTTACGCAGTGCTACGAACAGCACTTTGCACGTCACGGCATGCTCACCGCGCAGATTCTTCTGACCCACGACGACCTGTCCAACCGCAAGCGCTACCTGAATGCGCTGTCGGCGCTGCGCACGCTGGTGGAGATGCGCGTGGTGCCGGTGGTCAACGAAAACGACACCGTGGTCACCGACGAGATTCGCTTTGGCGACAACGACACCCTGGGTGCACTGGTGGCCAATCTTCTGGAGGCCGACGCGCTGGTACTGCTGACCGACCAGGAAGGGCTTTTCGACGCCGACCCGCGAGAAAACCCCGGCGCCACCCTGATCGACGAGGGGCAGGCCGATGACCCGAAACTGGCTGCCGTGGCAGGCAGCGGCGGGGCACTGGGCCGCGGCGGCATGAGCACCAAGGTGCGTGCGGCCACCCTTGCCGCGCGCTCGGGTGCGCTCACGGTGATCGCCAGCGGCCGCCAGCCTGACGTGATTACACGCATCATGGCGGGGGAAGCGCTGGGCACGCTGCTCAAGCCCAACCAGGCCCCCATTGCCGCGCGCAAGCGCTGGCTGGCCGGCCAGCTTCAGGTGCGGGGGACCCTGGTGCTGGATGCCGGCGCGGTGAACGTGTTGCGCGAGAAGGGCTCGAGTCTCCTCCCTGTCGGCGTTCGCCAGGTGCAGGGCAGCTTCAAGCGTGGCGACATGGTGCTGTGCGTGGACGAGCAGGGTCAGCGTATCGCCAAGGGGCTGATCAACTACGGGGCGGACGAGGCGGGTCTTCTCGCCGGCAAGCCCAGTCATCAGATCGAGGCGATCCTGGGTTTCGTGGAGGCCCACGAGCTGATTCATCGCGACAACCTGGTGATCGTTTAACCCCGCCTTCTTACATCTGCGCCCTGGCAAGCGGCAGTGGTATCTGCCGGGGCCAGTCGTCGGGAACGATGAATACCCGCTCGTACCTCATGACGTCTTCCGCACTCGCTTCGGCCTTCAGCATGACCTGCTGGGGGCCGAACTGTTTGAGATGCGTTACAAGGGCCGGTATTACCTGTGCCGGGGGATGAAACGCCTCATCGAGCGGTGGCGCCAGCCAAAAGGGCTTTTGCAGCCAGGCCAGGCGTACGCAGCCCTTTGCCGCTAAAAGCTTTTCCCAATCCTTTAGGTAGCACCACTGCCCGCGGCGGTGGTGATCGCTTGCACCCTCGGGTGGAGGCAGGGCGGCATGGAAAGGGTAGAAAAGCACCCCAGGCATGGCCAGGCGCTGAGTGAGTGTATCAAGACCGTTTTCCAGAGACGCGCAGTCTCGCGGTGTTAGCCAGTGGCGCAGCGTGTCGCGTGCAAGCATGGTGGCGGAAAGGGGGAGCTGATGGGCGTGCAGGTGCGTGCACTTGCGCTCCAGGCTATCGAGCCCGCCCGGGCCGATCCAGCGGCACTGACTGTCGGGCGCGCCGGGGCCTTCGTCGAGCCCGAGGTAGAACTTGATCGCCACCTCCAGATGAACGGGGGCCGTGTTGGCTCGGGTGCGGTAGAGCATATCCAGCTCTCCCAGGGTAAGACGCGCCGCTCTTATCGCCACGTTTCGCGCCAGAAGTCGCGTATGGGGTGCATGATCGAGAAGCAGGTGCCATAGCGCTTCGTGGTAGTGGCCCATTCGCTTCAAGCGTTTCTGCGCCACGGCCTGGCACGCCGGTAGCCGCCTTTCGAGCCAGGCGCTCTCGTTCTCTTTCAGCCCCAGCTCCTGTCGGTCTGGGCGGCCCGAATAGCCTTTGAGCGTCACGATATCCGGGGTGTCCAGGAGCCACACCAGGTCGCGGGCGACGGTATTTTCCAGCGTCATGTCGGCCTCCTAAATACTCACGTGTCAGCCAAGGGCCAAATAAATGAAGTGCTGCTACGCTTTCAAAAGCCCCCGGGGCTCAAGTCGTCCCCATCGATACAACGGAGTGTGTTCATGGCCAACGCGAAGACCAAAAAGCGGAAAGGCTCCACCGGTTCGTCTGCCAAAAACGCCGCCAGTAAAAAGGCCACTGAGCGGTCTCATATTGACGCCCAGGCGTTGACCCCGCAAACCGGCGCGGCCCTTTTTGAAGATGCCCGCTCGCGTCTCGAGGAAGTCTTCAGCGCACTGGATATTCATCGTGATGCCCAGGCACGCCTGATGCAGCCCGCGCTTTCACTTCAGGTGAGCGTGCCGGTACGCATGGATGACGGCAGTCTGCAGGCCTTTCCTGCCTGGCGCGTGCAGTACGATATCAGCCTGGGGCCCGCCAAGGGCGGGGTGCGTTTTCACCCCGAAGTCAATCAGCACGAAGTTACCACGCTAAGCTTCTGGATGGCGATCAAGTGCGCGGTGGCCGGGTTGCCTTTCGGGGGCGGCAAGGGCGGGGTGCAGGTGGATGCCAAGGCGCTGTCGTCGCTGGAGCGCGAGCGCCTGGCCAGGGGCTACATTCGCGCCATTGCCGATGTGATGGGTCCGGACCGTGACATTCCCGCCCCGGACGTCAACACCGACGCCGAGGTGATGGGCTGGATGATCGATGAGTTCGAGAATATCAAGCGCGCCCGGGCGCCGGCGGCGATTACCGGCAAACCCTTGCCGCTGGGGGGCTCCCCCGGCCGGGTGGCCGCGACCGGCCACGGCGCGCTGACCGTACTGGATCTATGGACGAAGCAGGAGAACCGCCAGCCCGAAGAGACCACCGTGGCGGTGCAGGGCTTTGGCAATGCGGCGTATCACTTCGCCCGTCAGGCCAGCGCGCGCGGCTACAAGGTGGTGGCGGTGTCCGACTCAAGCGGCGGCATCTACAAGAAAGCGGGGCTGGATATCGACGCGGCCAAGAAGGCCAAGGATAAGAACGGCGAGCTGGCCAAGTGTCGTCAGGGCAAGGCGATCAAGGGCGATGAGCTGTTGGCGCTTGAAGTGGACGTGCTCGCTCTGGCCGCGCTGGAAAACCAGGTGCACGGCGACAACGTCGGCGATATCCATGCCCGAATGATTCTGGAAATCGCCAACGGTCCGGTCACCAGCGACGCCGACCGCGAGCTCGCCAGGCGCGGCATCGATGTGCTGCCCGATGTGCTGGCCAATACCGGCGGGGTGATCGTGAGCTATTTCGAGTGGCTGCAGAACCGCTCGGGCCAGGCCTGGAGTGAAGAAGAGGTCAACCAGCGCCTGGACGAAAAGCTGCAAGGAGAGGCGCGCCTGGTGCTCGAGCGCGCGAAAGAGGAGAAGATTACCTACCGTCAGGCGGCGTATCGTCAGGGGATCGAGCGTATCGCCGAGGCCATCATGGCGCGCGGCAACTGTCAGGACTGCCGATAGTTCAGGAAGTCTTGCAAGGAAACGGGTGTTTGGCACCCGTTTTTAACATAGGTTAATAAAATTTATTGGGAAAGCCGCTGACTGAAGGTTAGTCGCGATCGATCGCGGTAATGTCGTAAGAGCTCTGGCGCAGACTGATCTCGAGTTCGCGGCCCTCGGCGTTACGTCCCTCGATATCGATGATACCGCTCTGGTTCATGTCGATATCCTCGAACGCCACCATGCCTTCATGGGTCGCGACGTCGAACGCCCGGCGGATATCCTCTTCGCTCATCCCCCAGGCACCGCTCACCAGGCGCTCGCGCTCTTCCTGCAGGGTGTCGCCGCTCTCCAGGGAAAACTCGATATCGGCGAACCATTCGTCATCGAGCCAGCCCTCCACCTCGATGCGGTTGTTATCTTCGATGCTGATCTCCTGGTAATGGGTAAAGCCGTAGTCCGCGGTATAGCCGAGCACCTCGTCAAGCCGCTCGAGCGCCAAGGCATCCTCGGCCTGAGCCGTGGCCGCCGTGGCGGCGAGAAGCAGCATTGAGGCGGGCAGCAGCACTTTTTTCAGGGTCGTCATGGCAAATTCCTTCTTGAAATCGAAAACGTCGGGAGAAAGCGCATCGGCGTTGCCCGATGCGACGCCACCGTTATAGCACCGCGTCTCTGTCCTTAACCTGAAAGGGCTGTTCATCCTGCGTTCATGTCAGTTTTGGCATCCTGTCGTCATGAAGACACCTGTGACGACTCGCCCTCTTTCTATCCTGCGATGCCCGCTCTTGGCCGGGGTGGTCGTGGCATGGGTGCTCTGGGGCAGCGCCTTTGCAGATCAGCCCTGGGAGGGGCTTGACCATCAGGTGCGCCAGGGCGAGGCGGTAAGTCTTGAAAGCCTTCTGGATTGGCTGGAAGCGCGCTATGTTGGCGAAGTCATCGAAGTGGAAGTGGAACGCGACGACGGCGAGATCGAGTACGAGATCAAGATGCTTGGCCCCCAGGGTCAGGTAGTGGAGTTCGAGTTCGACGGGCGAAGCGGGCAGCTCATGAAGATCGAAGGGGTGCGCATCAACGAGATGCAGCGTTAGACAGAGGCTGTGTTAAACGACAGCTGAGGATATCCGGCCATGAAGTGTTTGTTGGTAGAGGACGACCCGGCGCTGGCCTTCGCGCTCAGCCAGGTGCTCAAGGATGGCGATTGGCGGGTGGAGTGCGCCGATACCGGCCAGAAGGCCGACTTTCTGGTGCGCACGGAAGCTTATGACGCGCTGATTCTGGATCTTGGCCTGCCCGACGGTGACGGCACGCGCTGGCTGAGCGCCTGGCGCGACGACGGTATTGACATTCCCGTGCTGATTCTCACCGCCCGGGAGCGCTGGGCGGACAAGGCCGCGGGGTTTACGGCCGGCGCCGATGACTACGTCACCAAGCCTTTTGAGCCCGCCGAGGTGCTCTTTCGCCTGCGCGCGCTGGTGCGCCGCACCCACGGCCACGCCCATCCGGTGATCAAGGTGGGGGAGCTGAGTCTGGATACTCATACCCAGCACGTTACCCTGGCCAGCCGCCCGGTAAGCCTGACCGCCCAGGAAACCCGGTTGTTGAGCTATCTGATGCACGCCGCCCCGCGGGTGGTGAGTCGCAGCGAACTCGCCGAGCACGTTTATGATCGTGACCAAGAGCCCGACTCCAACGTCATCGATGTGCAGATCAGCCGCCTGCGCCGCAAGCTGGGGGCCTGGCGCTTTGTCACCCTGCGGGGTCTGGGCTACCGGCTCCTGGCCGAGGCGCCGGATGCCTCCTAGCCGGGCCACTCGTGGCCGGGTCTTGCTAGGCCAGCGCTGGTCAAGGCGCTCCATCACCACTCGGCTGCTGTTCGCCGCGCTCTTGATCGTGGTGCTGGCGCTGCCCCTGGCGGGGGCGTGGCTCTCCTGCTACTACCGCACCTCTGCCGTGGCCGCTTTCGATGAGCGTCTGAAAGCGACGCTCAACGTGGTGATCGCCGGGGCGGCGCTGGACCCGGCAAGCGGCGAGCTTATCTACCAGAGTGCGCTGGGAGATTCGCGTTTTGACCAGGTCTTCTCTGGCTGGTACTGGCAGATTACCGACCAGGATGAACACCGGCTGGCCTCGCGTTCGCTCTGGGACCAGCGCCTGCCGGTGACCGATAACCGCCAGGTGAGCGCGCGCAGCCTTGAAGGGCCAAGGCGCCAGCCGCTTCGCGTGGTGGAGCGCGATATCTACCTGGCGCCCTTGCAAACGCCCCTGCATGTCAGTGTGGCGGCCGAGGATACCGAGCTGCAAACGAACATCCACCGGTTTCAGCGGCTTTTATGGCTGGGAATCCTTGCTCTGGGGGCGCTGTTGCTGGGGGTGCTGGCGCTTCAGGTACGCTGGGGGCTGGCGCCGCTTCGGCGCATGAACGCCAACCTGCGTGACGTGGAAAAAGGTACGGTGGACAGGATGGATACCCGCCTGCCCGACGAGCTGGCCACGCTGGCCGCTTCCATGAACGCGGTACTGGCAAGGGATCAGCGTTTGATCGAGCGCGGCCGTCATACGGCGGGCAATCTCGCTCACGCCTTGAAGACCCCGCTGAGCGTGATGCGTCTGCAGTTGAAGCAACTGCCCGGCGAGTATGGCGAGCGCCTGGACACCGAGCTTTCCCGCATCGATTGCGCCGTGCGCCATCATCTTGCCCGAGCCTCGGCGGCGGGCGAGGGCCTGCACCTGGCCCCCATCGCGCTCGACGCCACCCTGTCGGGACTGCTCGATGGCCTGACGCACCTGGCGGGTCGCCGCCAGGTGAGCCTGCACCAATGCTGGCAGGCAAGCCCCTGGGTGCGCATGGATAGCCAGGATGTTCAGGAAGTGGTGGGCAATCTGCTGGATAACGCCTTGCGCTGGGCCAGAAGCGACGTGGAGCTGCGCGTCGAGGTCCGGGGCGAGTCGCTTGTGATCAGCGTCAGCGATGACGGCCCGGGAATGAACGAAAGCCAGTGCCAGACCGCGCTCGAGCGGGGCAGGCGCCTGGACGAGCAGCGATCCAACAGCGGTCTGGGACTTTCCATCGTGGCGGATCTGGTGGCGCTTTATCAGGGCGCGATGCGCCTGGAGCGCGCTCAGGCGGGCGGGCTCAACGTCACGCTGGAACTGCCTGTGGTGGTCTCGGGTAAATAACGCCTGAACGACGCAACGGCGTCTGCGTCTTTTCCGGCCATGTTCCAACGTTTAGAAGACAGGGAAAGGTGTCATAAAAGCGTCACGCAAATGTCGCACGCTTGCGCGCATCCAGCCTCATCCCGACGACCTGGCGCGGTTGAGGAGGTTTCTCAGTTGATGACGTTTGCAAAGGCACCCGGTACATGACCGCTCAAGACGCCCACTGGCTCGATCGCATTCTTAACGGTGAAGATTTACACGTTCTGTTCCAACCCATTGTGGATGCCAGCCAGCAGGCAATTTTCGGGTATGAGGCGCTGATCCGCGGGCCCAGGCATTCACCGCTTCACTCGCCGCTGCGCCTTTTCGAGGTGGCTACCCAGGCCGGGCTTCTGGTGGAGCTGGATCTTCTATGCCGGCGTCTGGCCATTGCCCGCTTTGCCGAGCTGGAACTGCCGGGGCTCTTGTTTCTCAACGTGATGCCGCTGACCATCGTCGAGCGCGATTTCAAGGAAGGTCTGACCCTTGGCTTCATTCGCGAAAGCGGACTGCCCGCCGAGCGGGTGGTGATCGAGCTTACCGAGCATGTGCCGATCCACAACTACGCGCTGATGCGCCAGGCGGTGGATCACTATCGGGACATGGGGTTTCAGGTCGCCCTCGATGACCTGGGCGCCGGGCACTCGAGCCTTCGTCACTGGTCGGAGCTTCGTCCGGATTTCGTCAAGCTCGACCGTCATTTCATTGCCGGTATCGACCAGGAGCCCGCCAAGCGCGAGTTTCTTCGCTCGATTCTGGACGTGGCGAGAAGCCTTGATTGCCAGCTCATCGCCGAGGGCGTGGAGACCGCCGCCGAGCATCTGTGCCTTTGGGAGCTCGACCGGGGGCTGGCACTCTTGCAGGGGTTCTACTTTGCCCGGCCGAGCCTTGCGCCGCCGCTCAAGCTTCATACGCAGTTGCCGTCGGCCGGTCAGGCCAGCGCGGCGGGACGCACCGCGCGCACCATCTCGCGCGTCATCGACACCGTTTCGCCCGATGGGTCGGTGCTGGCACTGGCCGAGCGCTTTCGCGAGTACCCCGCGCTTCGCTGCGTGGCGGTGGTGGATGGCACCAGCCCCGTGGCCGTGGTACGCCGAAACGCGTTTCTGACGCTGTTCACCAACCCCTACAGCCATGCGCTTTACGCCAAGCGCAAGGTGCTGGAGGTGGCGGATACCCGGCCATTGATCACCGAGGCGGATACGCCGCTCGAGGTGCTGAGCCAGCAGCTCACCGACAGCCACGATATCGAGCAGGAAGACTTCGTGGTGGTCGAGGAGGGTCGTTATCTGGGCATGGGGAGCATCGTGGATCTTTTACGCGAGATCACCGCCATACAGGTGCGCCAGGCTCGCCACGCCAACCCGCTGACCGGCTTCCCCGGCAACATTCTGATCAATGAGACCTTGAGCCACTACCTGGAAGCCGGCAAGGATTTTGCAGCCGCCTACGTGGATCTGGACAACTTCAAGGCGTTCAACGACGCCTACGGCTACGCCCGGGGGGATCAGGTGATCATTGCGCTCTCGCGCCTCTTGCAGGCCCAGGTGGATAGCGCCGGCGGCTTCATCGGCCATATCGGCGGCGATGACTTCATGATGCTCTTGCCGCTTGATCACTGGGAAAGTGTCTGCGGTCAGATTCTCGGCTCCTTCGAAGTGATGGCACCAGGCTTTTACGAGGAGTGCGACCGGCTTCAGGGAGGGGTGAATGTCGAAAACCGCCGAGGTGAAACGGATTTTTTTCCCTATGTGAGCGTATCGATTGCCGTCAAGCCGGTACGCGATACGACGCGCTGCAAGGCACTCGAGATCGCCGCCCAGCTGTCGGAGCTCAAGCATCAGGCCAAGAGGATTCCCGGTAACAGCGTTTTCGCCGAGCGTCGAGGCTGCTGCGGCACGCCGCTCTAGGGGGTGCTGCGTCGTCATCAAGTCGTCATGCAAGTGTCGCCGTGCTGTCACTTTGGCTTGCCACGATAACGACACTTCAAACAGCCCGCAGGGTGATGCATGCAGACGCTTTCTCTTTCCCGTACCTTGATCAGCGCCGCGGTAACCGGCGCGTTTGCCCTGACCGCGATCAACGCCTTTGCCGATCTTTCATCGCGCTACAGCGACAACGATGGCGATATGGTGGCCGATCAACCCAGCGATGAATCCCAGTGGGTCAATCCCAATACTCTGGTATTCGCCTACACCCCGGTGGAAGACCCGGCGGTGTACGCTGAGGTCTGGGCGGACTTTCTGGATCATCTGAGCGAGGCCACTGGAAAGACCGTGCAGTTCTTCCCGGTTCAGTCCAATGCTGCCCAGCAGGAAGCGCTGCGCGCCGGTCGTCTGCATATCGCCGGCTTCAATACCGGTGGGGTGCCGGTGGCGGTGAACTGCGGCGGTTTCCGTCCCTTCGCCATGATGGCGGCAGACGACGGAAGCTTCGGCTACGAGATGGAGATCATCACCTACCCGGGAAGCGGTATCGAAACCGTGGAAGACCTGGCCGGTCGTCAACTGGCATTTACCTCGGAAACCTCCAACTCAGGGTTTCGGGCGCCCTCGGCGCTGCTGCGCTCCGAGTACAACATGGAAGCGGGCGAGGACTTCGAACCGGCCTTCTCCGGCTCCCACGACAACTCGATTCTGGGCGTCGTCAACCAGGACTATGACGCCGCTGCCATCGCCAACTCGGTAGCCACGCGCATGATTGCCCGGGGCGTGGTCAACGAAGGCGATTTCGAGGTGATCTATACCTCGGAAACCTTCCCCACCACCGGCTATGGCCTGGCGCATAACCTGGACCCGGAACTCGCCCAGCAGATCCAGGATGCGTTCTTCAGCTACGACTGGGAAGGCACGGCCCTGGAAGCAGAGTTCGCCAACTCCGGCGAGGCGCAGTTCATCCCCATCACCTACCAGGAGAACTGGTCGGTCGTGCGCACCATCGCCGATGCCAACGACGTCACCTACGACTGCGATTAAGTCCTTCGGCCAGGTCTTTTGACTGAGGCCTCTCGAGTCTTTGCACGGTATCTGTCGGCACCGGCCGGAAGGGCATCCTTCCGGCCGGTGCGTGTTGACGAATGGCGATCATGGCAAACGGCTATATAAGGAGCTGTTTCAATGCTTACACTCTCAGGCGTCGGCAAGCGCTACCCCACCGGCGATGACGCCCTCATCGATATCCAGCTGTCGCTGCCCAAGGGGCAGGTGATGGCGCTCATCGGCCCTTCGGGGGCGGGGAAAAGCACGCTGATTCGCTGCGTGAACCGCCTGGTCGAACCCACCCAGGGCAGCATCTGTCTGGATGGGCGCGAGCTTACTACCTTGTCCGGTCATGCGCTTCGAAAGGTTCGGCGCTCCATGGGCATGATCTTTCAGGAGTACGCGCTGGTCGATCGACTGACGGTGATGGAGAACGTGCTCTCCGGGCGGCTGGGCTACGTGGGCTTCTGGCGCAGTTTTCTGCGTCGCTACCCACAGGATGCGGTGAGCGAAGCGTTTCGCCTGCTGGAGCGGGTGGGGCTTGCCCATGCGCTCGACAAGCGCGCCGACGCGCTCTCCGGTGGCCAGCGTCAGCGGGTGGGCATTGCCCGGGCGCTGTTGCAAAGCCCCAAGCTCTTGCTGGTGGACGAACCCACGGCAAGCCTTGACCCGAAGACCTCACGCCAGATCATGCGTCTGATTCGCGAGCTGTGCGCCGAGCGGGAACTCGCCGCCGTCATCAACATTCACGACGTGGCGCTCGCCCAGCAGTTTGCCGATCGCATCGTGGGGCTCAACGCGGGACAGATCGTCTTCGACGGCGCCCCCCATGAGCTGACCGGCGATATCCTGACCACCATCTACGGCGAGGAGGAGTGGGATACGCGCGCCGAGTCTGCCGATGACGAGGTATCGCCAATGCCAGACACCCCCGTCCAAACTCGGGCGTTCACGGCGATGGCCAGTGGAGGCGCGCGATGAGCCTGCTGGAGGCTCAAGCCCGCCAGCAGGCGGCCCGCCAGGGGCGGTGGCGGCGGCTGCCGTTTATTCAGCACGCGCGGCTTCGCTGGGCGCTGGGCTTGGGTGTCGTCACCTATCTGGTATTGGCTCTGGCATCTGTCGAGGTGAACTGGGCGCGGGTGTCCGAAGGCGCCGGACGCGCGGTCAACTTCCTGGCGGCGTTCATGCAGCCGGATTTCGTCAGCCGTCAGAACGATATCATCGCGGGCCTTCTGGAAAGTCTGACCATGACACTCACCTCCACGGTGATCGGTGTGCTGCTGGCCATCCCCGTGGGGCTCGGGGCCGCGCGCAATATTTCACCATTGCCGGTTTACGTACTGTGTCGCGCCATCATTGCCGTCTCGCGCACCTTTCAGGAGATCATCATCGCGATCTTGTTCGTGGTGATGTTCGGTTTCGGGCCGTTGGCGGGCATGTTGACGCTGGCGTTTGCCACCATCGGCTTCATGGCCAAGCTTCTGGCCGAGGATATCGAGGATCTGGACTGGCGCCAGGTCGAGGCGGTGCGATCGACCGGGGCAGGCTGGTGGCAGGTGATGAATCACGCCATCCAGCCCCAGGTCATGCCGCGCTTGATCGGGCTGTCCATGTATCGGCTGGATATCAACTTTCGCGAATCCTCGGTGATCGGCATCGTCGGCGCCGGCGGAATCGGGGCAACGCTGAACACCTCGCTGAGCCGCTACGAGTACAGCACTTCGGCGGCGATCCTGCTGATCATCATCGCGATCGTGCTCTTGAGCGAGTACGCCTCCAGCCACGTTCGCCGGTTTACCCAATAGGAGGCGCCCATGCCCGTTTCAACTTCTCCTCAGGGAGTACCCCTCTGGCAGCGGCGTACTCACCGCGCCCAGTGGCTTCAGTTTGGCGCCTGGCTTGTGGGCTTGAGTCTTTTTCTGCTCTGCTGGAAGATGATTTCGGATAACACCATGTGGGTGTTCGTCGAAGATGCCGGGCGCCAGGGAAGCGATCTGTTGAGCCGGATGATGCCGCCCAGATGGGAGTATGCCGCCAGGCTCTGGAAGCCCATGTGGGATACCCTCAACATCGCCACGCTGGGCACGGCGCTGGGCATCCTCATGGCCTTCCCCGTGGCCTTTCTGGCGGCGCGCAACACCACTCCGCACCCCGTGGTGCGAAGCGCAGCCCTCACCGTCATTGTCGCATCGCGCTCGATCAACTCGCTGATCTGGGCAATGCTGCTGGTCACGATCGTCGGCCCCGGGGTGCTGGCCGGTATCATTGCCATTGCGCTGCGCTCCATCGGCTTTGTGGGCAAACTCTTGTACGAGGCGATCGAGGAGATCCATCCGACCCCGGTGGAGGCAATCAGCGCCACCGGCGCAAGCCGTCTTCAGGTCATGAACTACGCCGTGCTGCCCCAGGTGATGCCGGCTTTCGCGGGCATCAGCGTTTACCGCTGGGACATCAATATCCGTGAGTCCACGGTATTGGGGCTCGTGGGCGCCGGGGGCATCGGGCTTCAGTTGAACGCCTCGATCAACAGCCTCGCCTGGAGTCAGGTCAGCGTCATCTTCATCATGATCTTCGCGACCGTCCTGGTCTCCGAGTGGGTGTCGGCGCGGGTGCGTCACGCCATGATCTAGCGTTGTAAGCGTATGATCCAGTGGCGGATTCACGTTGCTTGAACCATGATGAGAGCACCCCACCCATAATGAACAGAGTGCTCTATGCCGACCGCTGCCTTCTCGTTTGTTCCACCTCGTCATTTCGCCCTGCGCTGGGCCGAGCGACGGGGCCTTGTAATACGTAGCCTCGGGCCCTTGCTGGCCCTTTTCCTGCTGGCCGGGTGTGCCAGTAAAGAGATCACCACCGCCCCCCAGGGGCCGGGCACCATGGAAGGCATCTCCATGGAGCGCGCGTTGATTCTCTCTCATGCCCAGCAGGCCATCGGTACGCCTTATCGTTTTGGCGGTAATTCCCCTGCCGGGCTCGACTGCTCGGGCCTGGTGGAAATGACCTATCACGCTGCTGGCCTGCGCGTTCCCCGCACCGCCGATCAGCAGTACCGTGCGCTTCCCGGCACGGATACGCCCCGCCCGGGGGATCTGCTGTTTTTCGGCAGCGGCTCCAAGGCGACTCACGTAGGCATCTATCGCGGCAACCGTCAGATGATTCACGCCCCTGGCAGCGGACGCCAGGTGGTCAGCGTGCCGCTGGATATAGATTATTGGGAACAGCGCTACCTGGGAGCAGCTGCGTTGGCGCCCTGAACGTAGACAAGGTTGATCTCTTGACTGTCGGCGTGCTTAATTGAAGCGCGATCAGAAAGTGCTAGTAAAGCTAGCCTTGAGAGCATGAGAGCCGCCATAATAAAACTCGGATTGCGTGTGAGGTTGGTAAGCAGGCCGTCGAACCCAGGTGGTGAGCGTCTGTAAAAACGATAAACAGTGACCGCTATATTTTGATTGTGCGAGATGATGAGAAGGGTGCGTGACACGTCCACATGGCGTTAACAAGACGGTTTCATGTGATGCCCGCTACCCGATCTGTCCAAGGAGCAGTCATTGGCCCATCAAAACCCCGACGTCGCGTCGTCGTTGCAAAGCAAGGTGCCGTTTTCGGTCGTTGCCTCCCGTGGCGCTGGTTCGCCCAGCGAGACGGCGTTTGGTTTCGCCAATGAAGCCATCATCATCACCGATGCCGCCAATCGGGTGATCGATATCAACCCTGCCTTTTGCGAGCTGACCGGGCTCAGCCGATGTGACGTGCTGGGCAAATCCCCCGAGTCGTTCAGTATCCTGGCGCTGGAGGATAGCCGCGCGCCGCGCCTGATGCGTGAAGAAGTGCAGCTTCGCGATCGCAGTAAAAGCCAGGTGAGCTACAAAAGCCACGACGGCAGGTTCTACCCGGCCATGATGTCGACCAACCGGGTGCGTGACGAGCAGGGGGCGGTGATCTATCACGTCATCGTGCTGTCCGATTTGTCGGTCATCCCCTCCCACGCGCGGCATTTGAACCGTGAGGTCTATTTCGATTCGTTGACCGGGCTGCCCAACCTGCAGCTTTTGACCCGCCTGATCCAGGAGTCCATTCTGCACGCCGAGGCCAAGGGCTTGCCGCTGGCGGTCTGCTCGCTGGATATCGATTATTTTCAGGCCATCAACGAGCGCCTGGGGCCGCAAAGCGGTGACGCCATTCTTGCCACTTTTTCCCAGCGCGTGAGCCACCTGTTGTTCGGCGACGACGTGCTCGCCCGGGTGGGAGGCGATGAGTTCGTGCTGCTGTTACACCACGGGGTGGACGAGGTGTATTTCGAGGCGCTGCTGAACTCCATCCGCCAGCCGCTGTTGATCGACGGGCAGAGCATCTACCTTACGGTGAGTCTCGGCGTGACGCTCTATCCCGATGACTGTGCCCAGGGGGATGTGCTGTTGCGTCACGCCAACCAGGCCATGTACCGGGCCAAGCAGCGCGGACGCGATACCTACCACTTTTTCGACCCCGATCAGGATCGTCTGCTTCAGGCGCGTCATGAGCAGCGCCAGCGCTTTGCCGATGCGCTCAACAACGACGAACTGCGCCTTTTCTACCAGCCGCAAATCGATATGCAAAGCGGTGAGGTGATTGGGCTGGAAGCCTTGATCCGCTGGCAGCATCCCGAGCTTGGCCTGCTCTGCCCGGGTGATTTTCTGTCCATTATCGAAACCACGTCCCTCGAGGTGGATCTGGGCGAATGGGTGATCAACGAGGCCTTGCGACAGCTCTCGCTCTGGCAAACGCAGGGAATGGCCGTGACGGTCAGTGTGAACATCAGCCCCTCCCACCTGCTGGTGAAGAATTTCAGCCAGCGACTGGCAGCGTTTCTTGCGGCCTACCCCAACGTCTGCCCGAACTTTTTGAAACTGGAAGTGCTTGAAAGCGCCGCCATTCATGATATTCAATCGGCGCTGGTGAACATGGCCTGCTGCCAGACGCTGGGCGTCGGGTTTGCCATTGATGATTTTGGTACCGGCTTCTCGTCGCTGACCCACCTGCGCCAGCTACCGGTGAATCTGATCAAGATCGACCAGAGTTTTGTACGCGACATGCTGGTCGATCGTGACGATATGGCGATTGTGGAAAGCGTGATCTACATGGCCAACCGGTTTAAAAAGCCGATGCTCGCCGAAGGTGTGGAGACGTTGGCGCACGCCAAGGCGTTGATGTCTCTGGGCTGTCATCTGGCCCAGGGCTACGGTATTGCACGACCGATGCCCGCCGCCGAGGTGCCCGACTGGATCCGCCAATGGCCCGAACACCAGGAGTGGCGTACGCTTGCCTGTCTTTAGCAGGATCTTTCCAGAAACGTTTTGTTCATAGCCGGTTTACGGTGGTCCGTCTGCCTATGCCTTCCATCGATGTCATCTTGAATTTAACCCAGCGTGAATGCCTGGCGCATTACGAGGGGCGTTACAGCAACGTGCGTGCCCGAAGCGTCGACGGGCGGTGGGTGGTTTTTCCCGCCGAGGCGCTGCGCCGGGTGGTGGGCCAGGAGGGCGTTCATGGCATTTACCGACTCACGTTCACCGACCACGGCCGCTTTAGTGGCATCATGCCATTGACGCCCCATCTCCCTTGAACGGTTGACCCCATGTCCTCTGACAAGACCACCCCGACGCTCGACAAGCTGGTATTCAGCGTCATTCCCAACCTGAACCTGGCCCAGACGCTGGTTACCGATACGCTCGAGAGCTTGATCGAGCGTGCCAGCGACCCGCTGGAGGTGCTTAAACGCAGGGACCAGAAGGAGCGTTTCAATCTCGAGATTCATCGCCTGCGCTTCACCCTGGAGGCGCTGCTTGAGCGCTACCGGGCGGATGTCAACGCGCTGCTCAGCGGCGAGAATCATCCGCCTTCTGAGCTTGTACTCGGTGACGAGGATGTGGTTGCGATCAACGAGGCCATCGCCATCTATCACCATGTGCGCGCCTTTCAGCGCGGGGAGCGTGTGAATCCCGTCCCCGGCCCAGCCGTGCGTTAAGACTCCCTCGATACCAGAATTACCTCTATAATGTGACATTCGCTCAGGGCTTACCCGCCCCGGCGTTCACAGCGGCCTACCCGGCGTTCGCTGTTACATGATCAGGAGATAACCCATGTCTGCCTTACCCGTCACGTTAATGGTGGCCCGTCGTGTGGCTGACGGCCGCTATCAGGATTTCCACCGCTGGCTGAACGAGGGCCGCGACCTGGCGGCGGACTTTCCCGGCTATCTGGGCTCTGGCGTGCTGGCGCCTCCCAAGGGTGACGACGAGTACCAGATCGTCTTTCGTTTCAGCGACCACCAGACGCTCAACGCCTGGCAGCACTCGGCTTCCCGCAACGGCTGGCTCAAGCGCGGCAAGGGCCTTTACGACGCCCCCATCGAGCAGCGCGCCACGGGCCTTGGCGCCTGGTTTCATATGGATGGGGGCGAGCCGCCGCCGCGCTGGAAACAGGCCGTGGCCGTGTGGCTGGCCTTTTTCCCCATTTCCCTGATATTTCAGCTGCTGTTCGGCGGCCTGCTGGCCGAATGGGCGCTGGTACCCCGCGTCCTGGCCAGTACCTTGATCCTCACGCCGATCATGGTGTTCGTCTTCATTCCGCTTTCCACCCGGCTGCTGGCGCCCTGGCTTGCGGGCACGTGGTCGCCGCGGGATCTGCTGACGCGTTGGTGGCAAACTCATCGCACCTAGGCCAAGCTGTAGATGCTGTTTCGCATGCCATACCAAGGAAGGACCATGATCCACGTACACCATCTTGAAAAGTCGCGCTCTCACCGGGTGATCTGGCTTCTAGAGCTTCTAGAACTCGAGTACGAGATTCACGTCTACCATCGTGACGGCAAGACCCAGCAGGCACCGAAAGCGTTGAAAGAGATTCATCCGCTGGGCAAATCGCCGGTCATCACCGATGAAGGCCTGACCATTGCCGAGTCCGGCGCGATTATCGACTACCTGATCGAGCGCTACGGCAACGGGCGCTTCAAGCCCGCCGCTGAAGACCGCCAGGCGTGGGTGGATTACCGCTACTGGCTTCATTACGCCGAAGGCTCCCTGATGCCGCTGCTGGTGATGAGCCTGGTCTTCAGCATGGTGCCCAAGCAGTCGCCCGCGCTGGTCAGGCCCGTTGCCAAGAAGATCAGCGATTCGGTGCGCGAGCGTTTTATCGACCCGCAGCTCGACCAGCACATGGCGTTCATGGAAGCGCACCTTCGTAAACACGATAACTTCGGTGGTACTTGGCCAAGCGGGGCGGACGTACAGATGAGCTTTCCTGTCCTGGCGCTCAAAGGCACCCGATCGCTGGGCAATTATCCCGGGATCGAGGACTTTGCCCGGCGTATCGAAAGCGATCCCGCCTGGCAGCGGGTCGTGGAGCGCGCCGGGCCCCTGGATATACTCAAACGCTGAAAAGAGCAGCCCCGGCGCCGTCCATGCAGCGCCGGGGCCAGGGCCTGTCACGGCGGTTTCTAGCCGAAATGGGTAAAGCTTTCGGCGTTGAGCCACAGGTGCATCAGAATACTGGCGATATAGCCCAGCAGAATCACCGGCGCCCAGCGAAGGTGGCCCATGAACGTGTAGGACCCCCGGGCCTGGCCCATGACCGCGACGCCAGCGGCCGAGCCAATCGAGAGAAGGCTTCCCCCGACGCCCGCAGTCAGGGTAATCAGAAGCCACTGGCCGTGAGACATCTCCGGCTGCATGGTGAGCACGGCAAACATTACCGGGATGTTGTCCACCACCGCCGATACCACTCCCAGCACGATGTTGGCCCCGGTGGGGTTCCAGCCGGTATAGAGCGCTTCGGAAAGAAGGCCCAGATAACCCATGAAGCCCAGCCCGCCAACGCACATGACCACCCCGTAGAAGAACAGCAAGGTATCCCACTCGGCTCGGGCCACGCGGTTGAAGACGTCGAAGGGTACGACGCTGCCCAACTGCTCGAGCTTCTTGTTGTCCCCTCGGCGGCTGTAGCGTTCGCGCTTGCGCTCGAGGGAGCGAGGCAGACTCTTGCGCAGATAAAACCCGAAAAACTGCAAATAGCCAAGGCCGGTCATCATGCCCAGTACCGGCGGCAGGTGCAGTAGCGTGTGGCATACCACCGCCGTGGTAATGGTGAGCAGAAAAAGTCCGATGATACGCCGGGCGCCACGTTTCAACGCGACATCCTCGTATACGCTGGCCGGTTTCTGGTCTTTTATGAAAAGGCTCATGATCAGCGCCGGCACCAGGAAATTCACCAGCGACGGCAAGAACAGGATGAAGAATTCCTGAAACGCAATGAGGCCCGCCTGCCAGACCATTAACGTGGTGATATCGCCAAAGGGGCTGAACGCGCCACCGGCGTTGGCGGCCACCACGATATTGATGCACGCCAGGTTGATAAAGCGCTTGTCGCCTTCGGCCACCTTGGTAATGACGGCGCACATCAAAAGTGCCGTGGTCAGGTTGTCGGCAATGGGAGAGAGAATGAAGGCAAGCCCGCCGGTGAGCCAGAAGAGCGTACGGTAGTTGAACCCTTTGCGCAGCATCCAGGAGCGCAGTGCATCAAAGACGCGTCGTTCTTCCATGGCGTTGATGTAGGTCATGGCCACCAACAAGAACAGCATCAGCTCGGTAAACTCCAGAAGGGTCATCCGAAACGCGTACTCGGACGTGTCGGAAAGCCCGTTCTGGACGTATACCCAGCCAATGAGTCCCCAGATGACGCCCGCTGCCACAAGGACCGGCTTGGACTTGCGCATGTGGATCTTTTCTTCGGCCATGACGAGTGCATAGGCCAGAACAAATACGCCCAGGGCCAGAAACCCTGTCCATGAGGCCGTCAAGTTGATGTCGCCGGTGACCGCCAGGGCGGAGGGCGCCAGACACAGCAAGGCGATCGCCAATAAAAAAAGCCAGCGGCGAGAAGTTCGCGGCTGGCCGGGATCGTTATACAGCATTAGCATAAGACATTTATCCTAATAAAGTTTTAATAGGCGGGAATAAGCCGGACAAGTTTAACAAGCCGGGTTATTGCGCAATACGGAATAAAACCGAACGAAGTTAGTAAAGAATTGATGGAAAACGTCTTTTTTTAGTAAATTATCCGTTTCGCTAATAGCCTTATTTGTGGACTGATGGCATATCTTTCAATGCTGTTATCCATTGGTCGAAAGTTTGTTTTCACACTACGTTCTGCAAGTGACTGGGAAATACGTCAAAGGCCTCTGGCATCCACTGCCCGGACGGTATTGCCGGCCGGCAACAGCGCCGGCGTTTAGCTGCCGACATCGCCAAGTCGTGATATGTTAGCCGCGCCGGGCCGGTGCGCCTTGGCGATAAAAAAGAATATTCATCCAGTGCTGACTACATGAAGGACACGCTATGCGCTATGTCACCCGCTCACTTCGCCGCGCACTGAGTGTTTCGGCAACGTTGATAACACTGACGGCCTTGACGTTTGCCGCTCAGGCGGAAACGCGTATCACCTATAAATCCTCCTCGGCGGGAACGGCCTATTACCAGATGGGGGTAGAGCTTTCCGAGGCCATTCGCGAAGGCACCCAGGACGACATCATTCTGACGCTGGAAGAGAGCCAGGGCTCGGTGCAAAACGTCATGGAAGTGATGGCGCGTCAGGGCAATTACGTCTTTACCACGCCGCCGGCCCTGGTGGCGCAGGCCATGGAAGGCGAGGGGCCTTTTGCCCAGCGCCAGAACCCGCGCTTTCAAGAGATCCGGGGGCTTTTCCCCATCCCTTCCATCACCATGCATTTTGTCATTGCCGGCGATCACGGCACGGCGACGTTTGACGAACTTGCCGACAAGCATGTGCTGATCGGGCGGGGTACCTACGGCGCTCGCGAAGCGCAGCGCTATTTCGAGCTGTTCGGCCTCGAGAATGACATCCGCGTTGCGGATGCCGCTCTGGGCAATGGCCCCGATGCGCTCAAGAACGGCCAGATCGACGCCTTCGTGACCGCAAGCTCCTTTCCTACGCCCAACGTGATCGAAGTGGCCGCCAGCATGCCGATTACCCTGGTATCGCTGAGCGACGAGCAGATCGAGCAGACCGGTGCCACGCCCCAGTTGATTCCCGGCGGTACCTATCCCGGCGTGGACGAGGATGTCCATACCACGTCGCTGCCGGTCATGGCCTACACCACGGCGCAGATGGATGACGATACCGCCTATACGCTGACCAGGACCTTCTGGGAGCGCCGTGACGCGATGAGCGAGGAGGCCGCCTGGTGGGGGGGCATTACCCCGGCGCTGCTGGAGAACATGACCACGCCTTTGCATCCTGGCGCGCTTCGCTATTACCAGGAAGCCGGGATCGACCTCCCCGACGCGCTGCGTTAATCCCTTTGACGTTACCTGCACCACAGCGGCCTGACCGCTGTGGTGTTTTCTTATTGATAGGCAGACCCGATGCAGGCTCTTTCAGAAAACGCCGTGGCCCCGGCAACCCCGTGGGCAAAAGGATGGGTGGCCCTGGGCGCGGTCAGCGTCATCTTTCACCTGGGACTCATCTTTTATGGCCTGGCCCCGGCGCTGGTCAGCCGACCGCTGCATATGGCGCTGCTGCTGCCCTGGGTGCTGGTGTATATGGCGCGCACCCGCTTTCAGCGCCTAAGCGGCTGGCTTTTGACGCTGCTGGGTATCGCGGCCTGTGGATATATCGCCCTCAACGAAGCAGCGCTTGCCGATCAGTACGGGTTTATCGATACCCACCTGCAGATGGCGATTGGCGTGTTCTTGATCTTTCTTGCGCTCGAGGCCGCCCGCCGGGCGATCGGCTGGCCGCTGCCGCTGGTCGCTCTGCTGGCGCTGATGTATGGCGCGCTCGGTCAGTACGTACCGGGTGCGTTCGGCCACCCGGGCGTGCCGCTTCCCAGCATGGTGGGTACGCTCACCATTGCCGAAGGCGGGCTCTGGGGCTCGCTGACCGGCGTGAGCGTGGGCGTGGTGGCCATTTTCGTGATCTTTGGCGCGGTGCTCAACGCCGGTGAAGCGGGTCAGGGGTTCATGAACCTGGCAGGTGCCATTGCCGGGCGGCTGACCGGCGGGGGAGCGAAAGTGTCGGTGATTTCCTCGGCGTTGATGGGCTCGATTTCCGGTTCGGCCTCGGCCAATGTCGCCTCCACCGGGGCGATCACCATTCCGTCGATGGTGCGCCTGGGCTATCCCCGGGCGCTTGCCGGGGCGGTGGAAGCGGTAGCCTCGTCCGGCGGGCAGATCATGCCGCCGCTGATGGGGGCCGGCGCCTTCGTCATGGTGGAGCTGACCGGCACGCCCTATACCCAGATCATGGCGGCGGCGGCGCTGCCTGCGGTGCTCTATTTTCTCACCGTCTGGGTGGGGATCAACGCCTACGCCACTCGCCACGACCTGAAGCCTGTCGCGGCCAGCGAGCGCCCCCGGGCAAAGGAAGTGCTGATCACCTCGCTGTTTTTTGCCGTGCCTTTCGTGCTGCTGCTCGAGCGTATCTTCAACGGCGGTTACACGCCGCAGTACGCGGCGAGCATCGCCATCTTCGCCGGCATGTTCTTGCTGCTGTTCAACGTCAGACTGCGCTTTTCGCTGACGGGGTTTGTCACGCGCTTGAGCGAAGCTGCCCTGACGGCCGGGCGCCAGATTGCCGTGATCGGGGCCATCATCATCTGCGCGTCACTGGTGATCGGCGTGCTCTCGCTGACCGGGCTGGGGGTGAAGATCACCTCGGGCATCCTGTCGCTTTCAAACGACATGCTCTGGCCGGCGCTTTTGCTGACCGCACTTGCCTGCCTGGTGCTGGGCATGGAGGTGCCGACCACCGCCGCCTACGTCATTTGTGTGTCGGTGGCGGGCCCGGCGCTGATCTCGCTGGGCCTGTCACCGCTGCTGGCCCATCTGTTCGTCTTCTGGTTTGCGCTTCTCTCTACCATCACGCCACCGGTGTGCGGCGGAGTATTCATCGCCGCCGGGATGGTGGGCGAGAACTGGCTGAAAGTCGCCTTGAAGGCCATGGCGCTGGGCATTGGTCTGTATATCATTCCGCTGGCCATGGTGGCCAACCCGGGCATCATCGAGCTTGCCTTCGACCCCGCCCACGCCGTGCTGAGCGCGCTCAAGGTGGGCGTGGGCCTGACTCTCATCTCGTTTGGCGTGATCGCCCGTCGGGCGGCCTGGTGGCGGGTGCTGCTGATATTGTCAGGCGTGGCGGCCATCTTCATCGTGTAGCCAGAGCGGTGAATGCGAAGCTAGGGCGGTGGTGGCGTAGATGACCCAGGTATCCAGCGCCGGCCCCAGCGAGCGTGCCACGCGCAGGGTTCCTGGCGCGCCGAGAGCAACCTCTTCAGCGCAGATGCCCGCCGCCTCATCACTCTGGAGCAACGCCTCGGCGACGGCGGAGGTCGTCGCCAGCTCGATGACGTGCGTGAAGTCGCTCAAATCCGTGTAGTGACGGGTGGCCGCCTGAAGGGCGATGCGGGAGGGGCTTTCTGCGTCGCGCCGAACCACCAGCGCCAGTGGATGAGAGCCGGCAATAAAGGTATCCACCGGATAGGCACGGTGCATGAAACGGCCCACGCACTCGGCATGGCTTGCATGGGCGGTGCATTGAAGCAGGTGAGTAATTCCGCCGTCCAGAAGCGCTGCAAAGGCGCGCTCGAAGGCGTCGAAATAGACACATTCGCCGCTTGCCGGGGCGTGACGGTTCACGTAACGCCTGGCAATCAGCGCGTGGTTGCTGCTCTCGGGTCCTAACGTGCCCAGACGCACCGGCCGACTCCTTCCATTCAGAAAACAAGCATTATGCCAGCAGGGTAAAGCTTGCCGCCACGTAGGCCACGTACCCTGCCAGCAAAAGCGCTCCCTCGCCCCGGGAAAGACGAAGCCCCGTGTAGAGAAAGGCCAGTAACAGCGCTGCCGAACCCAGCATTACCCACTGGTCGAACACGACCATGCGCTCAACCAGCAGCAGCGGCTGCAAAAAGGCCGAGACACCCAGAATGCCCAGCAGGTTGAAGATGTTGCTGCCCAGGATATTACCCACCGCCACATCTGTCTGGCGACGAAGGGCCGCCACCAGCGACACCGCAAGTTCGGGAAGCGAGGTGCCCACCGCCACCACGGTCAGCCCGATCACCGCCTCGGAAATACCCGCCGCCTGGGCGATACCCACGGCGCCGTAAAGCAGCAGCTGCGAGCCGCCGATCAAGAGCGCAAGCCCGCCGGCCACCCCGATGAGCATCCAGAGGACCGAGGGCGGGCGTTTGTCGGGCGGGTTCCCCGCAGCATCGGGTGTTTCGAGAGGGTCGTTCTTTTGCCGCTCGCTCAGGTACGCCCAGACGAGATAGCCCGCCAGGCCTGCCAGCAGCAGCATTGCATCGAAGCGGCCAAGCTCGCCGCTCAGGCCCAGCAGGATAAACAAGAGCGTGGCGAGCAGCATCACCAGGCCATCGCGCTTGAGGGCTTGAAGCTTGGTCGTCAGGGGGTAGATAAACGCACAGAGTCCAAGAATCAGCATGATATTGCCGATGTTGCTGCCTACCACGTTGCCGATCGCGATATCGGGCTTTTGCTCGAGGGCGGCATTGATGGAGACCACCAGCTCCGGGGCCGAGGTGCCAAAGCCCACGATGACAAGCCCGGTAAACAGTGCCGATACCCCAAGCCTTTCGGCCCCTGCCACCGCGCCGCGCACAAGCGCCTCACCGCCCAGAGTCAAAAGCGCAATGCCGCCAAGCAGACTCAATACGTAAAGCATGTCCCCTCCTTTCGATTCGTCAGCGTTCGCCGCTGATCTGCTTGCATGAGCGTGGCGTCAGGGGCGCCACTACGGTTTCTGTTTAAAGATACATCAAAGACGGGGTATGAGCAGGCACTGACGACTTGGCTATTTCGCCTGATTTTTGATATGTTATATCATTGTATGTGGCCGGGGTCGTCCAGCCACGCTTTTTACACCAGGTTCGAAGGGGAACGCATGTCATATTCATCAGGCAAGGCTCTAGGCGCGCTGGCCGTAGGTTCACTCATGGTCGCAGGGCTGCAGAGCGCGCATGCTCAAGACGATAGCCACGATCACTCGCATGATCATGAGCATTCTCACGACCATAGCCATAGCCATGATCACGCGCATTCGCACGATCATGACAGCGACATCTACGCCGGTTATTTCGATGACGAGCAGGTACAGGATCGTCCGCTGACCGACTGGGAAGGCGACTGGCAGTCCGTTTATCCGTACCTGCAGGACGGCTCGCTGGCACCGGTGTTCGAACACAAGGCTGAAAACGGCGACAAGACCGCCGAGGAGTATGCCCAGTACTACGAGACCGGCTACCAGACCGATGTCGAGCGCATCGTCATCGACGGCAACACCGTAACGTTCTTCGAGAATGGCGAAGAAAGCAGCGCCGAGTATGCGTCCAACGGCTATGAAATTCTGGAGTACGAAGCCGGTAACCGTGGCGTTCGGTTTATCTTCGAAACCGACGACACCGATAGCGGGATGCCGCAGTACATCCAGTTCAGCGACCACGACATCTACCCCACCGACGCCCATCACTTCCACCTGTATTGGGGGGATGATCGCGAAGAGCTCCTGGAAGAAGTCACGCATTGGCCGACCTACTACCCAAGCGAGCTTGATAAAGACGCCATCGTAGCGGAAATGCTCGCCCACTAAAGCGCGCTTTTCACCGTAAAGGTCAGCACCCACACCCCTCGATGTTGCATCGAGGGGTGTTTTTTGGTTCCTTCCAGGAAGTGCCCCGGCTGGCAGCTGTTCGAAAGGGCATGGCAGGCGAGAGGAAAAGGTGCTCCATCTTGAAACGTTCCCACCTGTCTTTCAGCTTACGCTGCTGCCAAAGTATGAGAAAAAGCCCCTATTCAAGCGATTCGGATGTTCTACGCTTAGCCTTGTTTCTGATCACTGCGTTAACGGTTTTTACAAGATGCGTACGCGTGCTTGGTGTCTGTAAATAGTTGTATCACTTTGCTTTTTTAGATAATTTTTATTGGTTGATAATATAGGATATCCATGGTTTTGGTTAAAAAGTGTATCATAATGTAATTTAGAGACGCATCCTCTCGATATACACCGGGCTGTGCCCTTGTATCTGCAACATGTAAAGGGAATTAGCGAGTGAGGTGTCGCTTAATTATGATTCATCGGAAGAAAACACCATGTTGAAACCTTTGATAACGTCCACTCCCCCCGCCAACGAGTCCAATAGTCAGGCAATCGCCGTGCTGGGCTGCCAGAC